>JAISEM010000045.1 GCA_031264105.1 Endomicrobium sp. | reverse complement strand
GAGAAGGATTGTTAGGAACGGTTAAGGTTAAGTATGCAATATAATCAATGTTAAATGTATCAAAAAAGGAAATCTTGTAATTCGTTAGATGCGCTTCTTTTTTATTAATGTTGCGCCGTGTTATGCAAAGAGAGTTTTGAGTGTTTCCCTTTTTTTTCAAAAAAGGGAAAATATTTAAGCGAATGGGTAAAATTATTTACTCGTTCGCTTAAATATTGAAATTTGCTAATACAACTATCCTTATCAAGCTGTTGAAGCTTTGCGCTGCAAAATTTCCCAATTTTTATCAACATTTTGCTGAATTGCCTCAAGAATTGAGGCATTTTCAGGGTTAAAAAGATGTTTGAATCTTCCCTGGTGCTTTAAGAACTCAGTTACAGGTTTCTTTTCTTTTGGCATAACATTTATTTTGTAAACACCGTTTTCAACTTCAAAAGAAGGCCAAACGCAAGTCTCAACTGCAAGTCTTGCAAGCGACATTGTATCTTTCGGCTTGTAGTTCCAGCCAAGTCTGCATGGCGTTAAAATATTAATAAACGATGGGCCGTCTATTGATAAAGCTTTCTGTACTTTTGTTATAAAGTCATTCCAGTTCCCTATGTATGCTTGAGCAACATAAGCAATATTGTGAGCAATCATTATCTGTGTTAAATCTTTTTTATTTTGCTCTTTTCCTTGATGAGCTTTTCCTGCAGGAGCTGTAGTTGTATGAGCTCCAAGAGGAGTTGCGCCAGATCTCTGGATACCAGTGTTCATATATGCTTCGTTGTTATAACATATGTAAAGCATTCTATGTCCTCTTTCCATTGCGCCAGACAAAGACTGTAAACCAATATCATATGTTCCGCCGTCACCACCAAATGCTATAAATCTGATATCTTCAGATATTTTTCCCTGTTTCTTTAAACTTCTATAAGCTGTTTCTATACCGCTGCATGTAGCTGCAGAGTTTTCAAAAGCACTGTGAAAAAAAGAATTTTTCCAAGCAGAATATGGGAATATAGTTGTTGAAACTTCTAAACAACCGGTTGCGCTTGTAACAACAACCGGAGCGTTGCCTGCAGCTATCATAGTCTGTCTAGCAACTATACCTGCTCCGCAACCTGCGCAAAGACGGTGTCCGCCTGTTATGCGTTCCGGATTTTTACTTAAATCTTTTAAATTTGCCATTTTATATCTCCTAAAAGCTCAAAGCTTTAAAGCTTTCTATTTCTTTCTTACGTTTATATACTCAACTTGATTGGCTGGTTTTTGAGATCCTGAAGCTATCTTTCCAAGAGTTTCGTAAACTTCAGCTATGTGAGTAGTATTGATTTCTCTCCCACCAAGTCCGTAAACATAATTTACAACTTTAGGTGCTGTAACTCCGGCAGCATACAAGGAAGACACAACATCCGAATATACAGGAGCAAAAGCGCCTGAGCAAGAATCAGCTCTGTCCAACACTGCCATAGCTTTTACATGAGCTAAATCTTTTGCAATTTGCCCAGTTGGGAAAGGTCTGAAAACTCTTATTTTTAAAAGACCAGCTTTAATGCCTTTTTCTCTCAACTCTTTTACAACAACCTTTGCGGTTCCAGCTGTTGAGCCAATAACTACTATTGCAATTTCTGCGTCGGCAAGCATAAATTTTTCATACATTTCATACTTGCGCCCGAAAGTCTTTTCAAAGTCTTTAGCTACTTCTAAAATTATATCCTTTGAATTTCTCATAGCATCTGCAAGTTGGAATCTATGTTCAAAATAGTAATCTTGCAAGTCAATTGCACCTAAAGTATAAGGTTTCTTTGTATCTAAAAGATATCTCTCAGGTTTATATTCACCGACAAAAGCTCTTACATCAGCATCTGGATAAAGTTCTACCACTTCCATACAATGAGAAATAATAAATCCATCGGTAGTTACAAGTATAGGAAGTTTTGCTTTTTCTGCAATTCTTGTAGCCTGTATCATATTGTCATAAGCTTCTTGTGAGTTTTCTGAATAGATTTGAATCCAACCTGAATCTCTTGCGCCCATTGTGTCTGATTGGTCGGCGTGAATGTTTACTGGAGCAGAAATTGCTCTGTTAACTTCTGCCATAACTATAGGAAGTCTTAAACCTGAAGCAATGTAGAGCATTTCCCACATAAGGCACAGACCTTGCGATGAGGTACCTGTCATAGCTCTTGCTCCAGCTGCAGAAGCTGCTATAGTTGCTGACATTGCAGAGTGTTCGCTTTCAACAGCCACATATTCACTTTTTACAACTCCATCTGCGACAAATTGTGAGAATATCTGTACAATTTCTGTCGCAGGGGTTATAGGATATGCCGCCACTACATCCGGCTCTATTTGGCGCATTGCTTCAGCCATAACTTCGTTGCCTGTTTTTGCAACAAGTTTCCCTTTTGAAAAAACTGTCTTTATCATTTCATTTAACCCCTTAAGGCAAAAAGCCTCTTAATAATTATTTCTTTTCTTGTTCCATTGTAATAGCTTGAACTCTTACAGGACATTCTTTAGAGCAAATTCCACAACCTTTGCAATGATCATAATCTATACCTGTAACGACTGTTCCTCTTTTTTCGTCCGGAGCAATTTTTATGGAAGCATCAGGACAAGAAATCCAGCATGTTAAACAATGTATACACTTATCTTTATTCCATACAGGTCTTATTGAACGCCAACTGCCTGTGTCAAAAGCTGCAGCTGTTCCCGGTCCTACATAATCCCCAACGGGGAGTTCCGCAGCAGTTAATTTTTTATTAGTACTTTCTTTATTCACTTTATCCCTCCAGGAAGCAATGCTGTCTCTAATATTTTTTATTTAGTGGCTTTTTACTTCATCAAAAGCACGTTTTATAGATGAAAGGTTTCCATCTATAACTTCTGGTTTATGTCTGAATTTTGCCATAAGTTTTCCTTTGGTATCTTCAAGAACACCATTGATATCCAAAGTTCCGATGACTTTCACTAAAGCTCCTAACATAGGTGTGTTTGGAATATCTTTGCCGATCGTTTCACGAGCTATTTGACTTGCATTTACAACATAAACTTGGTTTACGTCAATACCAAGCTTTTGAGCAATTTCAGCTGCGCTGAAAGATGTATTTACTATAACTTTACCTGTAGTTCCTATACCATCGGTAACTGGAACTGATTCCATAAGAGAAGGGTCCAAGATAACAACATAGCTAGGATTTGTAACACCTGAATGAATTGCGATAGGGTCTTCGCTTACTCTATTAAAAGACTGAACCGGCGCTCCCATTCTCTCCGGACCGTATTCAGGAAAAGCCTGAATGTACTTACCTGTTGCTAAAACTGCTTCGGCAAATAAAAGTGCCGCTGTTTTTGCACCTTGTCCACCGCGTCCGTGCCAACGGACTTCAATCATGTTTGCTGACATTTTCATGCTCCTTTATTCGGATTAAGATTGCTAGGAATTCTTTTCCAAGTTCACCTCTTCTCTTTACACTAATTATACATTTTATACATTAATTGATGTAAAAATATTATGAACTTCTCTTTCATTTTCTCACGCGGTATTTTGAATTTAAGCGCGCGACAAATACTTCAACCATAGCCAGTTCTAAAGTGCTATGGATTTTTAATTTTTACGACGCTCGCAACTGCAAATCAAAAATTAAAGAGAAAAATATTTACTTTCTCGCGCAGTATTTTGAGTTTAGACAATGCTTGCTTCAACGAAGCGTCTGTTAGGCACGCGAGTTGAAGCGTAAGGAAGTATAAATTCAAAAGACAAGCGATTAATTACATTTCTTTGCGACCGGCAATAGCCATTGAAATCGTCACTTCATCTGCATATTCAATATCCCCGCCAACTGGGAGACCATATCCAAGCCTTGTTACTTTAACGCCTAGTTTTTTTATAAGTTCAGCAATGTAAACCGCAGTCATTTCGCCTTTAGAATCGGTATCGGTAGCAATTATTACTTCACTAATGTTATCACTTTTCAACCGTTTTATCAACTTGTCAATTCTTATATCACTTGGACCAACGGCATCTAGCGGCGACAATGCCCCTCCAAGTACAAAATAGAGTCCTTTGTAATCTTTAACTTTACTAACTGCTATTAAGTCTTGAGGTGTTTCAACTACGCAAACCACATTGCGTTCCCTATCTAAATCTGAACATACAGGACAAGGATCATACTCGCTTAAATTGTAACAGACGCTGCAACTTTTCATCACTTGTCTTGCTTTGAGTATAGATTCTATCAGTCTATTTACTTCGCTATCAGGCATTTTTAATATGTAATAGCTCAAACGCTCAGCCATTTTAGGCCCTACGCCAGGAAGTCTTTTTATTACGTCTATCATTCTTTCTATAGATTGAGGTCTGTTCATACTTATTTTTCACCTGTAATTTTTTTAGCAGCGGACTTAAACTTTTTAGCTATATCCTCTATATGTTTAGGCACAGCCGTTTTTGCTATTTCTTTTAAATCTTCTTTAACTTCATATTCAACAGAAGATTTGGACTTTTCTTCTTTTACGACAATATCTTCTTCTTGCCGCTTTTGCGGAATATTTTTTTCAACCACAACCTTAAATTTTATATTTGTACCGGTTTTTCTTTGAAATAACTTTATAATCTGCTCTTGAAAATTTATAATACTCTCATAATCGAATTGTCCTCCGGCAATCAATTGAACGGAGTTATCGCCTATAACTTTAATAACAGTCTTTTTTAAAGGATGAGCGGTAAGAGGATGTTTCTTCAATATTTCAGAAACGATTTCTGTCCATACGCCTATCAAATCAACAGTTTCAGAAATGCCTGTATCAGCGATTGATTCTTTCTCCTGTGGAGTTTCACTTTCAAAAACACTTCCTTTCCCAACATTCTTTTCAAGTTCGCTAATTCTATTTATAAGCTCGCCAACGTTATAATAAGGCTCAGACATTTTAAGCAAATACATTTCAAGAAGGGTTCTTGGTTGGTCGTGCCAACGCATCTCTTCTAATGCCTTTGATAATAAATTGTTCATTCTTATATGTCTTGAAACTGTAAATAAATTTTTTTGAATTTCAAAAAGTTTCTTATCTTCTGAAGAGATTTCAGCAACTTCAGGATTTATTAAATAAATCATCACTTGTCTTAAGTGATCTCTTAGATCTCTTGCAAACTGTAAAATATTATATCCTTGCTCGTTAATTTCTTTAACAGTTTTTAAAATAGTATGGATATCGCTCTTTGCGATATTTTCTGTAACTGAAACCATTATATCTTTAGGAAGCAACCCTAAAAGCCCTCTTATATGTTCGCCAGTTACTTTTCCAGAACTATAAGAGACAGCCTGATCCAACAAACTTAATGCGTCTCTCATAGAACCACCTGAAGCTGTTGTAACTATATTTAAAGCTTCTGAATCTATCTTAAAATTCTCTTTTTGTGCTATATTTTTAACTGCCAAAGACATTTCTGAGGACGATATAAGTTTAAATCTATATCTTTGGCATCTTGAAAGAATCGTGACAGGAATTTTATGCTGTTGAGTAGTAGCCATTATAAAAACTACATGAGATGGAGGCTCTTCTAAAGTTTTAAGGAGAGCATTAAACGCCTGGATAGTTATTTGATGAGCTTCGTCTATTATGTATATTTTATAGTCTGAATTAGCGGTTGCAAATTTTACATTTTCCCTTAAAGCCCTTATTTCATCTATACCATTGTTTGAAGCGCCGTCTATTTCCATAACATCTACACTTGCACTTTTTGAAATTTCTAAACAGTTTTCACATACGCCACAGGGCTCAGTTGTTGGACCATTTTTACAGTTTAAAGCTTTGGCTAATATTCTTGCCATAGTAGTCTTGCCGCAGCCTCTTGGGCCACTAAACAAATAAGCGTGTGCTATGCGTTTTTCTAAAATAGCATTTTTAAGAGTTTGGGAAATATGGTCTTGTCCAATGACTTCATCAAAGTTTTGAGGCCTAAATTTTCTAGCTAAACCGAGATATGGCATATCTAAACACCTTTAAGAGTGGTAATAAACATCAAATATAAGTTTAGCAAATATGGGTTTTTCTTTACAATTTTTTTTGACCTGGAATCGTTTTTTGTGTAAAATGACTTAAATTATTTACATATTCCTTTAACGCTTGACACTTTTTAGGAGAAAACATTGATAGAAGGTCATTTTTCTCAAAAAAGATTTTACGATTATTTTCGTATTGCAAGATTTGACCACTGGATAAAGCAGCTATTTATACTTCCTGGCGTATTTTTTGCTTGGGCTTTAACTGGGGAAATAATTCAAAACTTTGTACAAATTATTCTAGCTTTCTTTTCTACAAGTTTTATAGCGTCCGCAAATTATGTAATTAACGAATGGCTAGACGCAAACAACGATAAATTTCATCCTGAAAAGAAAAACAGGCCTGTAGTTTCAAAAAATCTAAAAACAAAATATATAATATTTGAATACTTAGTATTTGCTCTACTTGGAATATTAACTAGTATATGCGTATCACGGATAATTCTTATTTTAGAATTATGTCTTTTACTTATGGGTATAATCTATAACGTACGACCTATTCGCTCAAAAGAATTTCCATATATTGATGTTTTCTCAGAATCAATAAACAATGCTATAAGACTTTTAATAGGTTGGTTTGCAATAACATCTCTTTTTCTGCCTCCAATAAGTATAATCTTAGGGTATTGGTTTGGAGGAGCATTTCTTATGGCTGTAAAAAGATTTTCTGAATATCGTTCTATTATGGATAAAACGAAAGTTTCTTTATATCGTAAATCATTTAAATATTACAATGAAAAGATTCTCCTGATTTCAGCTGTCTTTTATGCTCTTTTATCGGTATTTTTTGTAGAATCTTCCTAATAAAATATCGCATTGAGCTATTAATTGCTGTTCCATTTTTATGCGTATTATTTTGTTTATATTTAAATATATCTTTCAAAAATGATTCTGCTGCTCAAAAACCAGAAAAGATTTATAAAGAAAAATTTCTAATTGTTTATTTAATATTTTTTATAGCTCTTATATGTATTCTAACATCAGTTAACATGCCATCTTTGCATAATCTGCTTGAAACGACTTTAATCAGGGCATAATTTATGAAGACCCTATACTCTTATAAGGCCATAATTTTTGATATGAACGGGACTTTATATTACAGGCTTCCGTTAAGAATTCTAATGATTATAAATATAATTTTGCGCTGTATCTTTCGCCCTTTTAGAATAAAAGAAATTCTTGTGATTAGATATTTTAGAAAAATTAGAGACAACGAAGATTTATTAAAGAATAAAAACTTCAAAGACGTTCAATATGAGTTGATTTCTAATAAGTTTAAAATCTCTGTAGAAGAAACAAAAAGTATCATAGACTTTTGGCTGATGAAAAAGCCGCTAAAATATTTAAATCTATGCAAAGACAAAGATTTTGGGGAAATTATAGATAGTCTTCATGAAAAGAAAATCACAATAATTGTATATTCTGACTACCCAGCGTTAGAAAAAGTAAAAGCTCTAAATATAAAAGCAGATTACGTTTATAGTTCTGAAGATGAAAATATTTTGAGTTTAAAGCCAAGCCCTAAAGTTCTTGAATGTATAAATAAAAATTTAAACTTGAGCTTTAGCGATATGCTTATAGTTGGAGACAGATATGAGAAAGATGGCAAGCTAGCAGAGCGTTACAATGTAGATTTTATAATTCTTCCTCAAAATCGGTTTAAAAGAAGTAAAATATTAAAATATAGAGACAATTGACAGGAGAATTTAATGGTATATAATCTTCTTAAACTCTTGGATGATAAATCCAAAATAGTTTTATTAACACTTGTAGTTTTTACAGTCGGCTTTTTAGTTTATGCAAATACTCTAAACTTTGGGTTATCTTATCTTGACGACAACAATCATATACATACTTTAGCTAAAGATTACGATTCTAAAACCGCTGTGATTGACGCATTTAAAAACAACCTTTTATTTGGACGTTCGCCAACTCCTTATTACAGGCCAATGGTAGCGGTTTCTTTTATATTAGAACACAAAATAGCAGGAGAGTCAGAGAGCTTTTCTCATTTTGGAAGTGTTATGCTGCATTGCATTTCTTGTGTCCTTGTCTTTCTTTTTATCAGGAAATATTTATTTAAAACAACAACATCTTTTTTAGCTGCTCTCTTTTTTGCCGTACACCCAATAGGCATGCACACGGTTGCTTGGATACCAGGAAGAAATGATTCTATTATGTTTATAAACTTTATACTTGCTTTAGCGTTCCTTATAGAATACATAGACAAAAAGAAACTTTATATGCTTGCTGGACATATAATATTTACGTTCTTTTGTTTTTGTTCAAAAGAATCAGGATTAATTTCAATACCAATATTTATTTTTTATTATGTCGCGCATAAGGATATAAATATCCATTCTTTGAAAAAACTAAAATCAGACAAATCCATACTACTTTTGATTATTCTATGGATTGCCGCAGCATTGTTCTTTTTAAAACTTAGAAGCGACGTTTTTCCAGGACACGCCGGAATTTTAAAGGCTCTTTCCTTACCTAAACTTTTTAGTTCCGACAATATAAATATGATATTTGATTATTACTATGCCATATTTTTCTTAAGGACTCCACTTGCTGCCTTATGGGGAAAAGCAACTTTTCAAATATATTTAATGGGTTCTCTTTCAATATTATTAACTGCTTTTTTTTCCTTCTATAGAAAAGATTTTCACGAAAAAATAAAAATGTCTTTCTATTTTTTACTACCGTTTATTTTATTATTCCCTACAAATCTTGCCGGAGGAAGACTTTGGTTTCAAGGCAATAGGATGTATATTCCTTTATTTGCAATAATTGTAACGCTATTTTCATTTTTGACATATTATATAGAAAATAAGAAAACAAAGACGGAATTGATATCGTTAATTCTAATAGTTATTTTCTTATGTCTACCAATAACAACAAAAGCCTCCTACAAATTTAAAAATAGCATAGCTTTTTGGGGAAATGTTATAAATGAAAGTTCCTACGCTAATATAACAGCAGTAAAATTCCACGGGTATTCTTTGATGCAAAATGGGAGGTTTCAAGAAGCAATAAATGAATTGTTACCTTTAGCAAATTCTTTAAAATTTAATTATGATGAAGTAAACTATGCATTGGGGAGCGCTTTTATATTAAATAAGGACTACATAAACGCTGCAGAAATATTTGAGAGGATGATTCAAAAAAGACAAACGCTTACACCACAAGTATACGCGAGTCTCATTTTGGCGCTGCATTTTTTTGGAAATACAGAAAAAGAAAACTACTATCTTAATGAGTTTATAGAAGCTACAAATTCTGACCAAAGCGCTGTAATTGCATATTTGAATAATTTCAGTAATTTTATAAATACACAGAGACAAACCAATCTATCAAGACCAAAGACTATATAAAAGTATATCAGAACTTTATATTAAGCTCTTTTTTTATATCAGATTATCAGATGCGTTTTGAAAAGCTTCGTCAAAGATATGTTCGTAAGTTTTTTTATTTAAACCAACTTCTTTAGCAAGTTTAAAGATATGTTCTTTTTTGGGATCTCCTTCCCAAAGAATAGTTGTAGTATGTTGTCCATTAAAACCTTCACGATAAACTAAATCGCATACAGGCGATAACTGCCATTTTCCAGACTTGTAAATGAAAGAAAAGTTTTTTGAATGATTATCTCTATTAGCAAGTAGCTCTTGAGTTAAATTAGTCCCAAGCGCCTTTGTCTCAATCTAATCGCAATACCCTCTAAAATCTTAGAGATATTAAAGTCTTCTAAAAAATTATTACTAGTTAATATATAGCCTGTTATACGCTTATTTTCCATATAACAGACTATATATTATCTTTTATTTTAATTCAAATGTTTCTTTTTGAATTCTAGTTCTTCTTTGTTGGTTCTTGTAAAATCAACAGTTATTTTCTCGCCTTCTTTAAATTCCCCTGCAATAAGCTTTGAAGAAAGAGGATTTAATAGATACAACTGAATTGCTCTTTTTAAAGGTCTTGCGCCAAAAGCAGGGTCATAGCCTTTTGAAAATATGAAGTCTTTGGCTTTATCTGTAAGCTCAACATGTATTTTTCTATCAGCTAAACGTTTTTCAAAAGATTTAAGCTGTATATCAATAATCTTATTTAGCTCTTTTTCTCCTAATCTTTGGAATATTATAGTTTCGTCTATTCTGTTTAAAAATTCTGGCCTAAAATATTTATGGAGTTCTTGCATTACTTTATTTTTCATATCATCGTAATTATCGTATTCCTGAATATATTGAGAACCAATATTAGACGTCATTATTACAACAGTATTTTTAAAATCAACTGTTCTGCCTTGACCATCTGTAAGTCTGCCATCGTCAAATAACTGAAGCATAACATTAAACACTTCAGAGTTTGCTTTTTCTACTTCGTCAAATAAAACCACGCAGTATGGCCTTCTTCTTACAGCTTCAGTAAGCTGGCCGCCTTCTTCAAAACCTACATATCCAGGAGGCGCTCCTATAAGGCACGAAACACTGTGTTTTTCCATATATTCAGACATATCTATCCTAACTATGTTTTTCTCGTCATCAAACAATAGTTCTGCCAAAGCTTTAGCAAGCTCTGTTTTGCCTACACCCGTAGGACCCAAAAACAAAAATGAACCTATAGGTTTATTTGGATCAGAAAGACCTGAACGCGAACGACGCACTGCATTTGATATTGCAATTACTGCTTCATCTTGGCCTATAACCCTTTCATGAAGTCTATCCTCCATTTTAAGGAGCTTCTGCATCTCTCCTTCCATCATACGCGTAACTGGAATGCCTGTCCATTTACTTACAACTTCAGCAATATCTTCTTCATCAACTTCCTCTTTCAACATCTTTTTTTCTTTTTGTAATTTCAAAAGCTTTTTATTTTCATCTTCCAACTCTTTTTGCATGTTTGGAATTTTTCCATAACGAATTTCAGCAACGGCATTTAAATCGCCGCTTCTTTCAGCCTTTTGCTCTTCAATCTTCATATTTTCAATATCTTCTTTTAAGCGTCTAATCTGCGAAATTGAAGATTTCTCTTTTTCCCAGTGAACCTTCATACCAGCTGAATCTTGCCTGAGTTTATCTATTTCTTTTTCCATATTTGCAAGGCGTTCTTTTGAAACTACATCAGTTTCTTTTTTTACTGCCTGTTTTTCAATTTCAAGCTGTCTTATCTTGCGTTCAACAGCGTCAAGTTCTGTAGGCATAGAATCTATTTCTATTCTTAATCTGCTTGCAGATTCATCAACCAAATCTATAGCTTTATCAGGCAAATATCTGTCTGTTATATATCTTGCGCTAAGCGTTGCTGCGGCGACTAATGCTGAATCTTTTATCTTCACACCGTGATGGACCTCATATTTTTCTTTTATTCCTCTAAGGATTGCTATAGTATCTTCAACAGAAGGCTCTCCTGTGTATACAGACTGAAAACGCCTTTCTAATGCAGCATCTTTCTCAATATATTTTCTATACTCGTCTAAAGTTGTAGCACCGACAAGTTTGAGCTCGCCCCTTGCAAGCATAGGTTTTAGCATGTTTGCAGCATCGACAGCGCCTTCGGAAGAGCCTGCGCCAACTATCGTATGCAGCTCATCTATAAAAAGAACTACTCTGCCACCAGCAGACTGGATTTCTTTAAGAACGGCCTTCAATCTATCTTCAAATTCGCCCCTATATTTTGCACCTGCAATTAAAGCTCCTAAGTCTAACGCTATAACTCTTTTATCTTTTAAGCTTTCTGGAACATCGCCAGAAACTATACGTTGAGCCAATCCTTCAACTATGGCAGTTTTGCCTACGCCTGGCTCGCCGATTATAACAGGATTATTCTTTGTTCTTCTAGATAAAACCTGAACACATCTGCGAATTTCTTCATCTCTGCCAATAACAGGATCTAACTTTCCTCTTTTAGCTAAATCAGTTAAATCTTTCCCATATTTTTCTAGTGCTTGATATTTATCCTCAGGATTTTGGTCTGTTACTCTTTGATCACCTCTTATGCTTACAAGATTTTTTAAAATAACATCTTTTGTAAGTCCATATTTTTTTAGAATTTTCGAAGAGTTTTCAGAAGATTTTTCAGCTATTGCAATAAGTATATGTTCTGTTGAAACATAATCATCTTTTAGGTCTTTTGCTACTTTTTCTGAATTATCTAAAATTTTTGTAAGACCTTGGGAAAGGTATACGTTTCCGCCAGAAACCTTTACTTTATTTCCTATATCGGAAAGTAAATCTTCTGATATGTTTGAAAACAACATTTCTTCCTGACCGGTAGCTGCAATTTTCTTTATAATCGCCTCAACAATGCCGTCTTGTTGTTTAATTAACGCATACAAAACATGTTCTGAAGTAATTTCTTGATTTCCATACTCAGAAGCTATATTTTGAGCATCTGCTAACGATTCTTGGGATTTAATTGTAAATTTAGAAAGATTCATAGTTCCCTCCATCTTGCTAAAACTACGAGAGGATTATACAAAAATTTCCATAAAAACTGAATATTTGAGTTGATATTTATTTGATTTTAGCTTTTCTTCAAGAATTTTGATTCTGTTAGCCATTCTTTGTTCCAGCTTTTTTTTCTTCCAAAACAAATTTCATGGCTTCAGATATTGGGGCTGGTAATTTTGCATGTTCAAGCTTTTTCACTTCTTCTATGGTGTGACCAAGACTTATTCTAGCTGGCGCACCAATAGCTATCGCATTATCAGGTACGCCATGCGTAACTACTGATGCAGCCGCTATTCTAGCATTTTTCCCTATAGTAATAGCGCCTAAAAGCATAGCATTTACCCCCAAAACTACATTATCTCCAACTGTAGGGGGTGTCTTCTTTCCTAAGGTTGTTGCGCCTAAAAAGTACTCCCTTATATATTAAAACGTCGTTTCCTATTTCTGCGGTCTCACCAATTACAACGCCTATTCCACGATCAATAAAAAGTCTTCTTCCCATTGTCGCGCCCGAATGTATTTCTATCCCTGTTATAAATCTATTTATATGGGAAACAAATCTTGTTGTAAAATGAAACTTTTTTCCACAAAGTTTATTGGCAATTCTATGTAAAATGACAGCATGAAGACCAGGATAAGAAAAAATCGCTTCCCATTTTGACCTTGCTGCAGGATCTTTGAAGAAAACATTTTGAATATCTTCTCTTATAACCTTAAACACAATGGTGTGATTATACAAAATAATTAGAGATCCTGTTATTTCAAAATTAAAAGTGGCCTGTACAACCAAAGTAAAAAGCTTTCCCTTAATAGAGAGCTTTAAAAGTCCCCCGTAAAGACAAGCTTAACACTTAAATTATAACTCAATAATTATTAAACATACAAAACTCTCTTTGCATAACACGGCGCAACATTAATAAAAAAGAAGCGCATCTAACGAATTACAAGATTCCATTTTTTGATACATTTAACATTGATTATATTGCATACTTAACCTTAACCGTTCCTAACAATCCTTCTCTCTTTCCTACA
>JAISEM010000022.1 GCA_031264105.1 Endomicrobium sp. | reverse complement strand
TCAGTCTCAAATTCTATCCTTTTTTTCTCAAACCGATAACATCAGGAGACTGCTTTGCAAATAAATGCGGTTGCATAGACACATTAACGCGCCAATAACTTTTTAGATGTTTTTATGAACATAGATTAGAAAATATTGGTAAATCTCCTGTGGATTTGCACCACTCTGTAATTCCTCCTTTTCCTTGGATTAAAGTATTCTATTAGTCCACTTTTAACTTTGCAAGGTAACAAAATTGATATAATAAGATATTAAGATAGCAATAGATTTTAAATAAGGGAAAAAGAATGAAACTACTGGCAATAGGAACGCAATCGTTTTCAAAGTTGATAGAAGACAAGAAGATATATGTAGATAAGACAGAGCATATAGAGAAGTTGATAAGCGCAGGAAGTACGTATTTTCTATCTAGGCCAAGAAGATTTGGAAAGTCGTTGTTGGTAAGTACATTTAAAGAATTATTCAAAAGCAATAAAAAGATATTTGAAGGATTGTATATATATGGCAAATGTGACTGGGGGAAGACAAATCCAGTAATACATTTAGACTTTGCGCAGATAACATCTCTACATCTGAATAATTAAAGTTTTCACTTAACAAGTTTGTAGAGCTAACGGCACAAGAGAGCGAAGTATGTATAGATAAAGAGCTTCTATTATCAATGAAATTTGCACAGTTAAATAGAGAAGGTGCATGAAAAAGCAGGGAGAGTTTGTGATATATGAGAGGAGAGGGCAAGTATATAGTGAGATAGCGCCAGATGTAAGGAAGCAAACGTTAATTGGAATTATAAAAGGAACAATAAGTGATAGAGAAGGTGATAGACAGCGAGAGTTGGCCGGCATACGATGGACTAGCGGATGTAGGATATGAGAAGCACTGTAGAGTTAATAATAAGAAGGAATATGCAAATATAAGAAGAGGCAGATAAAGGCGATAGAAAGTTTTTTGAGATTTACGAAGAGAAGACTTGCGAAGCTTAATGGAGAGAAAGTAAATTTTGAGTTGCATTTGAAAGAATGTCAATGGAGAGATAAAAAGAGAATAGAGGAAATTGAGCAAGAATTAGGTATAATCTTAAAAAGGAGTTAGCTCTTTTCTTGCTTATCTAGTCTATGGCCATGAGTATTATAAAAAGAGGAAGGTAAAAATGGCAGAAACTAAAAATTTAGATAAAACGGTTTTTGATGACAGCGGAGATATCAGCATGACTGATTTAATGAAAGGTTATGAAGGTACAAATACTATTGAGTCAGGCAAAGAACTTGATGTAGTTATTATGGAAGAGAACTCAGATGGTTTTATGGTTGATTTAGGTATAAAATCTGAAGGCATGATTCCTAAGAAAGAATTTGAACAAGGTAAAATTCCGCAAGAGCTTAAAGTAGGAGCAAAAGTAAGGGTAAAAGTTATAAACACGAGTGGTTGTCCTATTTTATCTTATAGAGCTATTCTTGAAAAAGACAAATTTGATAATCTTCAAGAAGCATTTAATAACAGTAAGCGTATTTCCGGAACAATTTTAAAAGATATAAAAGGTGGTTTTATTGTTGATATAGGCGGAGTAAATGCATTTCTTCCTATTTCTCATGTTGATATTAACTTTGTAAAAGATGCAAAAGTTTATATAGCTAAGACATATGAATTTGTAATTACAGAGTTTGATATAAAAAAGAGAAATATTGTTATTTCTCGCAGAAAAGTCCTTGAAGTTGAAAAGAATATATCTCGCGAATTAGCACTTTCTTCTATTGCAGAAGGTCAAATTCTTGAAGGTACAGTTTCAAGAATTACAAATTTTGGCGCTTTTGTTGATATCGGCGGTATAGACGGTTTATTACACATTGGCGAGTTGGCATGGTATAAGGTTAAGAAGGTTGAAGATTTATTGCATGTTGGCCAAAAAATAAAAGTTCAGATAATAAAATTTGATAAAGCTAATGGAAAGATTTCTTTAAGTATAAAAAATTTAGTTGCAAATCCTTGGGACTGCGCAGCAGAGCGTTTTCCTGTAGGATTAATTATAAAGGGAAAAGTTACATCAATCATGGAGTATGGTGTTTTTGTAGAGCTTGAACCAGGCATAGAAGGATTGCTTCATTCTTCTGAATATGCATGGAACGATAGCGAAGCATCGTTAAAAAGAGAAGTAAAAAGAGAGCAAGAGATAGAAGTAAAAATTATAAGCGTTGATAAAGAAAATAAGAAAATTGCTTTATCTGTTAAACAAACTCTTCCCAATCCTTGGGACGAAGTATGTAGACATTATATTCCTGGTACTGCTGTTAAAGGTATAGTACAAAATCTAATGCCGTTTGGCGCTTTTGTAAAATTGCCTGAAGGAATAGAAGGTCTTGTTCATATAAGCGATTTTTCATGGACTCAGAAAATAAACCACCCAGGAAGTGTTTTAAAAAAAGGAGATGAAGTTGAAGTTGTTGTTATGGAAATAAATCCTCAAAATGAAAAAATTTCTCTTTCCTTAAAACATGTTAGTGAAGACCCGTATAAGAAATATAAGGTAGGAAATACGGTTAAGGGCAAGATTGTAAAAATTACAGATTTTGGAGCTTTTCTAGAACTTGAACCTCGAGTGGATGCATCAATAAGGAACAAAGAAGCTGCTTCTTTAAAATCTGATAAACAGCAGCCTTTTACGGAGGGAGAGGAACTTGAAGCAAAAATAATTAAAGTTGATTTGTCTAAAAGAAAAATAGAGGCGTCTGTTAAAAAACTTGAGTTTGATAGAGAAAAAGAGCTTGTTAAACAATTTGCAACCCAAAATGACAAACCAACTTTAGGTGAGCTGTTGTCAGAAGAATAATAAATTTTAGCAGAACAAAAAGAGAATTTTTTGAAGAAAGAAGAGAGAAATAGAGTAAAAAAGGGTACTTTTTAAAGGATGAAAAAAGGGGATCTCTTTGAGAAACTCAGGTGACAATACTTCTCTTCCATTAAATTATTTATCTTGAGACGATTGTTGTTTGCTTGATGTTTTTAACATTTCGTTTGTAGGTGGGTTACTTGCTTGGAAAGTATTTCCTTCATTTTTATCCTTTAAAGCTCCTCTTGAATATACGCATCTAGGGTTCCAAAGAAGCCATGTACCTATATTATTATCGTAACAAGCCTGAATTTGTGATCTTACTTCATTTGGACCATATTTGTACCCAAGACTAAAATTCTGGAGCCATGGACGCAACTTTTCAGCATTGATTCTCTTAATTGCTCCTTCAATAGAATTGTATACAACTTTATAAGGCTCTTTGTTTGGATCTGCTATGCCATAAGTCCACTTTGCATAATGCGAAGGATAAACCATAGGACTTACATAATCAACTTGCTCTGTCATTTCAACTATTTTTTGACCTATCCCCATATCATCTGTAGCTGTTGTTGTAAGTCCAAAAACATCAATAGATATTTTTGCTCCTTTAGGGTGTATACGTCTTTTTGCTTCTTTTAAAAAACCAACCAAAGCTTTTGATGCTTCTGTAGCAGAATAAGGCTTGCTATACCTACAATTTTTTGTGTCGCCGTCAGATGGAAATCTTATGTAGTCAAACTGAATTTCATCAAAACCTATATCAATTGCTCTTTCTGCAATTTTTAAATTATAATCCCAAGTTTCTTTATTATATGGGTCAAGCCAAGCTGCTCCTTTTCGATCTGTCCAAATAGTCCCATCAGGATTTTTAACTGCAAGAGAAGGTATTTTTCTAGAAATAGTATTGTCTCTAAAAACCACTATTCTTGCAATAGCGTAAATACCTTTTTCTTTTAGAAGAGAAACATACTTTTCAAGATCAGTAATCGCTGCGACATAAGCTTTGTTTGAGTCTACTTCTTTCACACCTTTTATATAGACTTGCCCTTCATATTCTTTTATGTCTATTACTGCAGCGTTTAACTCTGTAGCGTCAAAAAGTTCAAGAGCTAGGTTCCTGTGTTTTTCTGACCCGCTTACCCAAGATGAAAGATGTATCCCTCGTATATATCTTCCTTTGTCAGGTTTTACAGAATCTAATTTAATAGTGGAGCTTGAGTTTCCATAAGACGATAAAAGAAAAAGCAATAACAATACTGCAGATGTTAAAGATCTAAATTTAAATTTTTTCATAATTTGATAATTATAATGAAATAGATGCTTACTGTCAAATAGACGTGCGACGAGTATATGTAACTAGCGCAGCTTTAAGACTTTTGATATAATGCCAATATTATGAATATAAAAAGCGTTTCTTTTATTGGATTTTTTTTGTTGTTTTTAAGTTTGACTTGTTTTGGTTTGGAGAGCAAATATATAGTTTTTTTTGCAGAAACAGCCGATATCTCAAACGAAGTATTAGATAAAATAGTTTTATCATCGCGTTTTTGTATCGCTGTACCTCATGACTGTACGTCTTCAATATCTGAAAATTTAGAAGAATTTGTTTCAGTCGGTAAAGTTGAACTTGCGGCATCGTTCAGTCCTGATCCTGCTTTGACTGTTCTTTCAGAATTTTCAAAAGCAGATTCTAAGAAAAAATATAATAGGAATAGCATTTTTGAAAACTATATTTCGGATAATTTATCATCATTTGTCGGTAATACCAATAAAGAAAATTTTGGAATATTTTTAAGTTCAACAAAAATATCACATGATATTCTTTATTATTTCGCAGATAGAGGTTTGTCTTGGGTTAACGCTGATAATATAGAAGGTAATATTTATGGTGCGTATTACGTTGACGGCGTTGTAGTTTTTTCTTTATATAAAAATTTCCCTCATAGCCAACAGGAAATTGCAAAATGGCTTGAGTCTAAACGTGAAAGGATAGTGCCTGTTTTACTTACAAAAAAACATTTGCAAAATGTTAAACTTATGGAGTATACAATAGGTCTTTTTGACGGCAGCAGGCATATAAAGCCCGCGACACCTTTGTATATTGTCAAAACTAAAAATGATATTTTGCAGAAAAAAGATATATCTTTCGAAAAAATCTCCTTAAACCCCAATATTTCTGAAAAACTTCACTCAGCGGCGCAAGCTATTAATAATTATTTAGATTCCTCTTCTTTCAGTGAAACTGTATATTCAAATGCGCAAAGCGAACTTGTTTATTTGTGCGGACAAGATGTATTAGAAGGCGCATCTTCAAATAGTACTTCTGGAAAGAGAGTTTTTGACGCAGCATACAATAATATTTTCCGTCTTTTGGGACTTCAAACAATAAATGTCAAAGATAGTGACAAAAAAATAGTAGCAGCAAATGTCGATAGTCAAAAAGCAACAGTAGCCGTTTCAAACAGACAAACTTCAGTTGAAATTATTTCAGAGGGAGTTTCAATACGTAACGAAGGTTTATTAAGACTTGTTAAAATTTCGTCAAAAGACGATGGCATAAAAATAAGCTTATCTTTTAATGGCAACTACTGGAACGATGAAGTTTCTTTTGTAGATTTTTATATAGACTTAAACGGTATTTCTGGAATGGGAGGGTCATCTTTTATTGCGGGAGTAAGCGGATTTTTAATTGCTGATTCTGGTTGGGAATATGCATTGAGGATATATAAAGATAAAGCAGTATTATATAAATATTCCGTTGATGGCGCGTCAATCATTTATAACCTTGTTGTAAATGGAAATTCGGTGGTAATACCAAGTAAATATATAAGAGGAAATCCTGCTAATTGGGGATTTCAAGCTATAGTTGTTTCTGAAAGTGAAGGTAAGAAAAGCATACTTGACTTTTTAAATCAAAGTCTAAAGACAAAAAGCGAAATCCTTTCTGCCAAACCATTCCAAGCTCCATTAGTAAGGCATTAAATTTTTGAGGTAGCTGTTGAAATGCGTTACTAATTTTGTATAATGTCTCCAATACTTTGCTTTACGGATCGTTATACGTAAGGCTAAACCCTTAGGCCCAAGCGCTTTTGGGAAATTCCAAAAAGGAGGCGTAAAGGATGAATTACGAAAGCGCATTTATTGTTTCCCCTGAACTTCCTACTGACAAAGTAGAAGAACTCACCGCAAAAGTAGTAAAAACAATTGAAGCTGCAAAAGGAAGCATTAAAACTGTTCAACAGCTTGGAAAGAAAAAGCTTGCTTATCCTATTAACAAATTTCGTGAAGGAAGTTATGTTTATATGGAGATTAGCTGCGAAGGCTCTATGGTTGCTTCACTTGAAAGCTTTTTCAAATTTAACGATTCGGTTATAAGATTTCTTACTGTAAAAGTTGAGAAGAAAAAAGTTTTAGCAAAGCCTGCAGCAAAACCAAAGCAGCTCGCAGAAAATCCGGCGACGGAGGTAAAAAATGATGCAGCAAAATAGTCTCCGCTTACCAGAACAAAATACTGTCATGATGATAGGCAGGCTTACAAGAGATCCTGAACTACGACGTACCGGAACGGGTAAGGCTGTTTGTTCTTTTGACATAGCCATGAGCAGAAGAATGAAAGATTCTGTAACAGGCGAATGGAAAGATGCCGATCCTACGTTTGTACCTATTATCGTTTGGGGAGAGCAAGCTGAAAGATGCGGTGAACGTTTAAAAAAAGGCGTACCTGTTCATATTGAAGGCAGACTTCAAACCAACAAATGGGAAGGAAACGACGGGACAAAAAGAAGTCGTTTAGAAGTTATAGCTTCGCGAGTTCAAATTCTTTCTGTAGCAAGACAAGACAACGCTACTATAGGCGCAAAACCTACTGACAGCGCCAATACGTCGTCCGAGCAGTACGATGGTATCGGTGGAAATGACGATGAAGACATACCGTTTTAAACGGTTGGAGGAAAAAATATGGCATTTATAAAAAAGCCTGCGGGACAGTCAAGATCTCAAGGATCACAAGGTGAAGGTCAAGGACGTCCTGGAGGAAAGTTTAGAAAGAACGGATCAATCAGAAGAAAAATTTGCCGTTTTTGCGCTGATAAAGTAGAAATAGATTATAAGAATATAAGTTTGTTGCGTGCATTTGTAACTGAAGGAGGTAAAATTCTCTCAGGACGTATAACTGGTACATGCGCTAAGCATCAAAGAGAACTTGACACAGCTATTAAAAGAGCAAGGATGTTAGCTCTTTTGCCTTTCGCGTCAAACTAATTCTTGTATGAGGCGGATTTGTATATGCTGCGGAGGAAAAAATGAAAGTTATATTAAGGTCCGACATTACTAATGTCGGACGCCAAGGCGAAGTTAAAGAAGTTTCGCCAGGATTTGCAAGGAATTATCTTGTTCCGCAAAATCTTGCAATGGAAGCCACTCCTGCAAGTCTCAAAGTTTGCGAAAGGGAAAAAGTAAAACTTGAGAAACAGAGAGAAGAGATAATTGCGGCGGCAAAAGAAATCGCTTCTAAAATAGAAGAATCTGAATTTATCGTTAAAGTCAAAATTGGCGAAAATGGTAAGATTTTTGGTTCTATAACGCCCTCAAATCTTTCAAAGATTTTTGAAGAGAAAGGTTTTGAAATTAATAAGCGTGATATTCTTCTTTCAGAAAATATAAAAAAACTTGGAAATTACGAAGTAAATGCGAGACTTCATCCTGAAGTTGTTGTAAAAGCAAAACTTGCGGTAATAAGCGAAAAAGAGTAATATTTAAGCATAATCAAAATCGATCGGCAGGGCTTTTAGTTTTGCTGTGGCCGCATTTTGAATCAGCAAGAAGATTTATATAAACGGCATTTAATGGCAAATAATATAATAGAGAAGGTTCCGCCTCAAGCTATAGATGTAGAAATGGCTGTCTTAGGCTCAATGCTTATAGAAAAAGAAGCCATTTTGAAAGTTATAGATATAATAAACGATGGCGATTTTTATAAAGAAATACACAGACAAATCTTTTTAGCAATTCACGATCTATACATTGAAAATCAATCAGTAGACTTGTTTACCGTAGCAGAGGCTTTGAAAAAAAATGGATTGTTTGCTGAAGTCGGCGGAGCAAGTTATCTTGCAAATTTAATCAACTCTGTACAAACTGCAGCTAACGTTGAGCCTTATGCTTATATCATAAAAGATAAATCAATAGCCAGACAGCTTATAAATACAGGATCAGAAATAGTTACTGATGCTTTTAATGAGCAAAACTCTCCTGAGGAAATATTAGATAAATCACAGGCGACTTTATTTAATATTTCACAGAGAAAAAGCAAGAAAGGTTTTTCAAGTGTTTCTAATCTTGTCATGCCTATGCTCCAAAAACTTGAAAAATTGCATTCTAATCCAAAAGATATTTCTGGTCTTGCAACCGGATTTGCAGATTTAGATGCAAAAACCGCAGGCCTTCATCCGTCTGAACTTATAATTTTAGCTGCTCGTCCGTCTATGGGTAAAACAGCTTTTGCTTTAAACATTGCCGAGCATGTGGCAGTAGACCAAAAAAAACCTGTTGCCATTTTTTCTCTTGAAATGAAACAAGATGCTTTAATGTTAAGATTTTTAGCTTCTTTAGCAAGAGTTAATTCAGTAAAACTTAGAAATGGTCATTATAGCAGTTCTGATTGGCCAGGACTTACTGATGCTGCCAGAAAAATTGAAGAAGCTCCAATTTTTATTGATGATGACTCTGATATAAGCGTTACTGAATTAAGAGCAAGGGCAAGAAAGCTTGCTACAGAACTTAAAGGCAAGGGAACGCCCTTATCTTTAGTTATTATAGATTATATTCAGTTTATACGAGCATCAGGGCGGAAGCTTGAGTCGCGTCAACAAGAAGTTTCTGAAATTTCAAGATCTCTTAAAGCTTTAGCTAAAGATTTGGATATTCCTGTAATAGTGCTTTCTCAGTTATCAAGAAGGACCGAAGATAGAGGAAGAAAAGACAGTAGACCTCAACTTTCAGACTTAAGAGATTCTGGGGCTATTGAACAAGATGCAGACGTAGTTGCTATGCTTTATAGAGAAGGATATTATAATAGAGAAGATCCGAATTTACAAAAAAAAGCCACTTTAATAATAGGCAAACAGAGAAATGGACCTACGGGAGATATCAATTTAATCTTTGAAGGCGAATACACTAAGTTCTCTGATGAATCCAAACTACAGGATATTATTAATGAAAAAACAACCGCCTCCTTCGGCGTTAGCTGCGACATATAAAAGACCCAGAGTATTTTTTAGACAAACCTGGGTAGAAATTGACAAAAGTGATTTTCACTTCAATCTAAAAAAAATCAGAGGATATCTTGCTAAAGACACTAAAGTTATGGCTGTTATCAAAGCCAACGCTTATGGGCACGGAGGAGTAGCTCTTGCGAAAGAAGCTCAATTTGCTGGACTACAATGGCTTGCTGTTTCTTGTCTTGAGGAAGGAATACAATTTAGAGAAGCAGGAATTAAATCAAATATTTTAATTCTGGGAAATATTTTCCCTCTTGAAAATTTTCAAATTGCTATAGCTCATTGCCTTACACCGACAATTTCTACAGTTACAGAATTTACTGCATTAGAAGCTTTAGCTATTAGTCTAAATAAAAAAATAAATTTTCATTTACAGATAGATACAGGCATGGGGAGAATAGGCATATTGCCAGAAGCAGTTCATCATCTTTTACAAAAGATAGCCCAAACTCAAGAGGTTTGTATGACAGGTATGTATACGCATTTTGCTGTCGCTGATTTAGATCCTATTTTTACAAAAATACAGCTTGATATTTTTACAAAAATAGTTAAATTTGCAAAAGTAAATTTAGGATTAAAATTTATTGCTCATTCAGCAAATTCCACAGCATTATTTAAATATAAAAAATCTCACTTAGATATGGTGCGTCCGGGATTAAGCCTTTATGGGCTTAACCCTTTCAAGTATTCCGATAGATTCTTAAAGCTAAGGCCGGTCTTATCTTGGAAGACAAAAATAACCTTCCTAAAGAAAGTTCAATCTGGTTTTTGCGTAAGCTATGGAAGAACTTTTGTTACAAAAAAAACTTCTGTTATAGCTACTATACCTGTTGGATACGCAGATGGACTTAATAGACTTTTGTCAAATAGAGGCGATGTTTTGGTTGGCGGTAAGCGTTGCCCTATTGCAGGAAGAATTACAATGGATATGACTATGATAGATGTAACTGATGTAAAAGGAGTATCTCTTGGCGATGAAGTTGTTATTATAGGGACCCAAGGAACAGAACAAATAAAAACCGATGAGCTTGCAAAGCTTCAAGATACAATAAATTATGAGGTCGCATGCTCAATATCTCCGCATGTTCCTAGGATTGTAGTTTAATTACTATGATTAAAGCAAGTGTAAGAAAAATCATGGAGTTTGAACGTTTTAGAGAGAAATTAAAGCATACATCTTTTGTGCCAATAGAAGGTTTAGGCAAAGCTACTAAAATGGCGCAAGAAACAATCAACGATATATTTAAAGGTTTTGTTTCATGGAAAAACACTGTCATGCAGATGGTAGAAGTTGGCTGGAGTTCTTTACCGATAATATTGCTTACGTCTTTTTTTATGGGTATGGTTTTAGCTCTCCAGGTAGGTTCTACGACAAGCAATATGTTTAATGAGCCTGTATATGTCGGTACGATAACAAGTTTTTCTATGGCTATAGAATTAGGACCGGTTCTTACAGCTATAGTTGTAACAGGAAGAGTCGGTGCCGCAATTACAGCTGAAGTCGGTTCAATGAAAGTTACTGAACAGCTAGATGCTTTATATACGCTTGGCACAAATCCTGTAAGATATCTTGCTGTGCCAAGATTTTTAGCCTGTTTCTTTATGCTTCCAATACTTACTGTTATTTCAAACATAGTTGGCATATATGGCGGTATGATTCTTGCAACTAATACTTGGGATATTTCTTCAAATGCATTTTGGAGCGAAGCTTTGAATTTTATAGGTGTTCGCACTTTCCTTCATGGATTTATAAAATCTTTTTTCTTTGCATTAGTTATTGTAATAGTAGCTTGTCATAAGGGATTCAATGCTAAAGGCGGAGCTGAGGGTGTCGGTAAAGCAACGACAAGTTCTGTTATGACGTCAATGGTTTTTATCCTTATATCAGATTATTTTTTGACGAATTTGCTAGTATCTTTAAGAATAAAATAGTTTATAAATAATAGTAATTTATATATGATAAAAGTTAATAATATTTACAAAAATTTTGGTAGTAATGTAGTGTTGAACGGTGTACATTTAGACGTTCGCGCAGGAGAAGTATTGATTATTATGGGTTTTTCAGGCGCTGGCAAAAGCATCTTGTTAAAGAATATTATAGGTCTTGTAAAGCCTGATTCTGGTTTTATTGAAATTGATGGTATTGATATAACAAAATGTTCTTTAGAGAAGCTTCATGAAATACGTAAAAAAATAGGATATGTATTTCAGGAAGTAGCTCTTTTTGATTCTTTAAATATTTTTGAAAACGTAGCTTTCGGTTTAAGAAATCTTACAACTCTTAATGAAAGTGAAATAAAACAAAGAGTAAAACAGTGTCTTGCGATGGTGGGACTTAAAAATGTTGAACATTTAAATCCGTCAAGTCTTTCTGGCGGAATGAAAAAAAGAGTAGGACTTGCAAGAGCTATAGCTTACCAACCAGAGTATGTTTTATACGATGAGCCTACCACTGGTCTTGACCCAATAATGTCTGATGTTATAAGTGATCTTATAATAAATTTAAAAAAACATTTACATATTACATCTATAGTCGTAACGCACGATATGAAGTTAGCATATAAAATAGCTGATAGAATAATGATGCTTTATGGAGGAAATATTATTTTTAGCGGTACTCCAGATGAAGTTCGCAATACTAAAAACGAGTATGTAAAACAATTTGTGAGAGGTTCAAGTCAAGGACCTATACTTATAGAAAAAAGATTTGAAATGGAAAGGATATGAGAGATCAATTAAAGTTAGGAATTTTTGTATTTTTGGGAAGTATAGCTATAGCTGTTTCTGTAATAGCAGCAGGATCATTTTCTTTAAAAAGGACTTACAGTGTTTACGCTAAATTTGACAATATTTCGGGAGTTACAAAAAAAGCTAAAGTTAAAATAGCAGGTGTCGATGTAGGCGTTCTTAGAGCAGTTTCTTTAGAAGATTCCCAAGCTAATCTTAAGTTGTCAATAGATAAGAATGTAAAATTGTACAGAAATGGTGTTGCCAGAATTGTTTCTATGGGTGTTATAGGAACAAAATATATTGAAATTAGTCCGGGAGATTTGAACTCAGTAGAATTAAAAGAGGGCGATTATATTTTTACTGAAGCGTCTTCAAGTTTAGAACTAATGTTAAAGAATATTTCAACAAGAGCAGATAAAGCGATAAATAATGAAGAGTATGGCGATATGATGGAAAATCTTGCAGACGCTATATACTCTTTGAAAGATGTTATGCAAAACCTTGATTTAGAAAATAAAAATATTTCTGAGATAATAAATAATTTGAATAAATTTTCACGAGATTTTGCTGCTATTTCTTCAGAAAATAGAGACGATTTGAGGGCCGTAGTAGTACGAATTAGAAATGTTTCAGAAAAGCTTGATTCTTTGATAGATCGTATATCTGGAGGAAACGGCATGGTTTCTACACTTATAAATGACGAGCAAATAAGCAAAGATTTAAAAGAGACATTTGCTTGTGCTAAAGAAACAGCTAAAGGATTAAAAGACACTATAGGCAAATCTAATAAACTTCAGTTAAGTTGGGATTATACTGGAAGATATGATATGAAGGACAAAAAGTTCAGAAGTGATGTTGGCATAAGCATAATGCCAAGCCATAATAAATTCTATTATGTTGGAGTTTCTAATGCGGCAGATCATTCTACAGTAGAAAATTCTGAAAAAGACAATATAAATAAGCTTGATGCTTTGCTTGGCTTTAGAGCTGAAAAATCTGAAGTATATGGCGGTGTTATTAGAGGAAAAGCGGGTGTTGGTTTTGGATACTCTTTCCTTGACCCTATTTGGGCAGAATTTAGAAGAATTAAAGCTCATTTGAACGTATATAACTTTGGAAGAGAAAAGCATGGTCCTGTAGTTGACGTTGGCGTAAGAGTTGGCATTGCGGAATGGATTTATGTAGGAATTGCTCTTGAAGATGCCACTTATAAAACAGCCGTTACGCCTTATATAAAACTTGAGATTGACGATAAAGATTTGGCTGCATTGCTTGGTATTATAAGTATTGCGGCAATTACTGCGAAGTAAATAGTCTTATGAAAAAACAAAAAACTAAATTTTTATGTCAACAATGTGGATATGAGTCTGCTCAATGGCTTGGCAAATGTCCGTCTTGCGGAGCTTGGAATAGCTTTACGGAAGAGAAATTTTCTGTATCTTCTAAAAGTTCTTCCAATGTAAGACAATTGACTGGATTTTCTTCCGAAGTTTTAAAACTGAACAAAGTTTCAGATGAGAACTTTTCTAGATATAAAACCAATATATCTGAATTTGACAATATGATAGGCGGTGGCGTAGCGCAAGGTTCTCTGATACTGCTTGGTGGCGCGCCAGGCATTGGAAAATCTACATTGATGCTTCATATTTCAGGATCTTTAAGTGAACATGGTACTGTTCTTTATATATCGGGCGAAGAGTCTCTATCACAGGTTAAATCTAGAGCTGAGCGTCTCAAAATAAAGAAAGATAATATATTTTTGGCTTCTGAAACAAACCTTCAAAACATTATAGATGGCGTAAACAAAATATTACCGCAATTTCTAATAATAGATTCAATACAAACGACATATCACCCAGAACTTACAAGTGCTCCAGGGACTGTTGGCCAAGTAAGGGAAACCGCTGCAGAACTTCTAAGAATAGCAAAGTCTAAGAATATTACTGTATTTATTTTAGGTCATGTTACAAAAGATGGGGATTTAGCAGGGCCTAGAGTTTTAGAGCATATAGTAGATACTGTCTTATACTTTGAAAATGAACGTCAACATACTTACAGAATTTTAAGAGCTTATAAAAATAGATTTGGCCCTACAAGCGAAATAGGCATTTTTGAAATGTATTCTGAAGGGCTAAGAGAAGTTTCTAATCCTTCTTTAATTTTTTTAGGAGAACGCACGGTTAATGCGCCGGGGAACGTTGTAACAGTTGCTATGGAAGGGACAAGGCCTATACTGTTAGAAGTGCAAGCATTAACGTCGCGTACTTCTTTTGGAATGCCACGAAGGATGGTTTCAGGCTATGATGCCAATCGTATAATAATACTTATAGCTGTTTTAGAAAAAAGAATAGGCATGGCTCTTGAAGCGCAAGATGTTTTTGTAAACATCGCAGGCGGTGTTAAGATTAAAGAAACTTCTGTGGATTTGGCCGTTGCTTGTGCTATAGCTTCAGCAAATTCTAATTTTATATGTCCAAAAAATATTGCTATTTTTGGCGAGATTGGTCTTGCCGGAGAAATTCGGTCTGTAGCATTGTCTGCAGAGCGTTTATATGAAGCTGAGAAACACGGATTTAAAAAAGCTGTTATATCAAAAGGCAATTTGAAAAGTTTATCTTATAAAGGTAAAATAGAAATATTTGCAGCAGAGACATTGGAGCAGGCAATTAAAATAATAAGAAATTAATCCAAATTTTACTGGAGGGAAGATGTTTACTAAAAATAGAGTGATTTCTGTCACAGTTTGTTCTTTATTACTTTTATCTTTTAATTTGAATGCCGCAAGCGGCAAAACTGAAAAAGAATCGTCGTTATTGGGATACCAAGGCGGCAATTCTTTTTATATCCCAGTATAGGGAGATAAAATAAGTCCGACCGATTACTCAGATATTAATAATTGGATTGCTCTGCCTAAAAAAGAAGAATTGAAAGATAAAGTAGATGTATTTTTTTATATATCCTACTGCTTGGAAAGCAAATGAAGGATATCCTATTTGCGACATAAATAACAAACAAATGAGGCAAGGCGCCGAATATTGGTTAAAATTTAGGGCTTCAGCTTTTGAAACAGTTGGTAATATTTTTGCTCCTTATTATATTATTATAGGCAGCTAAACGCCGCTTATGCTTTAAAACTTGGATGCTCGAATCTGTTATTTACTTTCGAGGAGTTCCAAAGACAGATATAATTGCGGCTTTTGATTACTATATTAAAAATTTAAACGACGGGAGACCTTTCATTTTAGCTGGACATTCTCAAGGTTCAATTATGATATTGGAAATTTTAGCTAGCTACATGAAAGCAAATCCAGAAGTTTATAGGAGAATGATAGCTGCTTATGCAATTGGAGATCCATTAGGTAAAAATATTATGCCAGATATCCCCATGTTAAGCCTGCCAAGAATTCTAAGGGGATTTAGGTGTAGTTATATGCTATAACGCAGAAGCTCCAATACATAGACGCAATAAATCCTCTTGCAATCCCAGCGCAGACAACGCTGTTATTATTAACCCTATTTCATGGAAAACTACTGAAGATTATGCTTCAAAGGAAGAAAATCTAGGCTCATTGTACGTTGATAATGGAAAAGTAAAAAAATATGAGCATATTGCAGACGCTAAGATAAATTATAAGAAAGACGTCGTTATTTGTTCTACGGTAAACCGCGAAAAGTGGAGTTCTCCAAAAGATTCAAGATCATTATTCCCATCGGGTGTTTTCCATGAAAATGATATTTCTTTATACTATTATAATCTTCGCCAAAATGCTCAAGGTAGATGTGAGGAATACTTTAAATTAAACTCAAAATAAATCTCGCCATGGCAGCATTTTTTTCCACCAGAGCTGATGTTTTGGCTCTAAAACTTTTACTTTTGTACTGCTTTTTGTTTTTGCTAAACCAACTATAGAAGTTGTGTAATTTAAATATATTTCAAAATCGTTATCTTTATGTAAGATTTTCTTTACAGTCGCAGGGATTGGACATATTTTGCCATCATCTATTCCTCCAATCAAATGAGCAATATAATGCGTTAAATCTCTTTCATCAGTTATTATTGATAATACAGTGTCGCCTTCAGCAATTTTTTTTACAGACTTCCCATCATTATCTTCAAGAACTTTGACGTCAAGTTTTACAAATCCCAGATCGTAATCCGAAGATGATATTAAATTTTGGTTCAAGCTATAATCTGGAAGTTTTTTGAATTGAGTTAAATTTAATTCCTCGTTCTCAATTTCTATATAAACATCGTTTGGCTGAAAAAAAGTTTTTAATATTGAAGAGATGTTCTCTGGAGAAATAACAATAAGTTCTTTTAAGGATTTTTGAATATAAGTTTTTAGTTTTTCTTCGGTTTCTTTTGTGTATGTCTCCATAACCCCTGAGTTTAAACGGGCCGAGAAAATAGCTTTTTCATAAGAGAACCAATCTATGTTCGTGGTAATTTCATAAATAGTCGGATTGCAAGAAAATGTTACGCTAAAACGTGCAATTTCTGCTGTTTTTATGTTTACAGCTATATGTATAAGTCCGTATATGTTTTCTTTTAGGAATATTATTTTCATTTTGAACGTTGTAATAAATTTTAAAATAAAACCTATTGTTGTAATGGCTTTCTCAAAATTATTACTTGAAAGCTCAAGCGCAAGCTCTGCTTCAGAACGCTTGCAACCTGTTTCTTCCATTAAAAGTTGAAAATACTCTTTTTGTGTCATAAATTTATTTATATCCTAGATTTAAGTTTAACCTACTTGCGCGGATGTGTTTTTATATATATTTTCTTTAAACTTTCTATAGTGACGTGCGTGTATATCTGTGTTGTAGAAAGATTCTTATGCCCTAACATTTCCTGAACGCTCCTTATATCGCACCCTCTATCTAAAATATGCGTAGCAAATGTATGCCTTAAAGTATGAGGGCTTGCTTTTTTTACAATACCTGCTTGCATAAACAATTTATGTAATATTCGCCTTGCTGTTCTTTGGTCTAGCCTTTTAGCATGTTCATTTAAAAACATAGGCGACTTTACGTCATATGGAAGATCTATTTCGCGGCGTTCTTTTATATAATTCATCAGTGCTTCAATGCATTTAGCTCCTGCTGGAACTATTCTTTCTTTGTTGCCTTTTCCAAATACGGTAACAGTGTTTGCTATAAAGTCTATACTTTTTATATCTAATCTCATTAACTCTTCTATTCTAAGTCCGCACGAATAAAGAAGCTCAATCATGGCTTTATCGCGAAGTTTTATATTTTCTAAATTTAAAAGTTGTTGCATTTCAGTTTCTGTCAAAAATAAAGGCACCTTCTTATCTTTTTTTATGCTAGACATATTTTGTACAGGGCTTTGTTGTATAACGTTATTTATTATTAGAAATTTGAAAAAAGTACGCAGCGTTGTAAATTTTCTAGCGAGTGTAGCTTTGCTTAATTCTTTGTCGCGTATTTTTTCAAAAAAAACACGAATATCGTATTTATCAGCAATTGATAAAAGTAGATCTTTGCTTTCTAGAAATAGGGCAAAATCATACATGTCTCTTGTATAAGCTCTTAAAGTATGTTCTGATAAATTTTTCTCGCCTTTAAGATATTTTACAAAAGAATCTATTTGCTTTCTGTTTTCTTCTTTGACGTTTTCTTTGATTTCGGAGCTTTTGGTATCCATTGTAAATTCCTACATTTTGGGAATGCCGAACAAGTAAGGAAAGGGCCTCTTTTACCTATTCTTTTAAGTATTTCAGAACCGCATTTTTCACATTTTATGCCAGTACGTTGTGGAGCAGGTTTGATTACGGGGTTACCGTTTTTATCTATATTGTATGTGGTTTTACATTCTTCATTTTTGCATATAAGATATTGTTTGCCTCTAAAACCAACTTTTTTAAGCAAGATGCTTCCACATTTATCACATTTTATGTCAGTTTCTTGAGGGCCTTCTATTTTTTTGCCATCTTTACCCAAAGATATTGTAGTTCTACATTCAGGGTATCCTAAACAGCCTAAAAATTGACCGCTTCGCGAATCTCTTATTGCCATGCGCTTACCGCAATTTGGGCAAATTTCATCACTTATTCGAGGCTGTATCTTTTGTCTTTGAAGATTTTTTTCAGCTTCTGACAAATGTTTATCAAACGGTATATAGAAAGCTTTTAAAACATTTTGCCATTGCGCTTTATCTTCGGCTATATCATCAAGTTTTTCTTCAACATTTGCAGTAAATTCAACATTTACTACGTTGCTGAAATGGTTTTTTAAAACATCGTTTACTACAATGCCAAGATTTGTTGGAATAAACTTTTTACCGTCAAGACGTACATATAGTCTATCTAGAATAGTTTTAATTGTAGGAGCATATGTTGATGGTCTTCCTATGCCATGTTCTTCTAACGCTTTAATCAAGCTTGCCTCATTATAACGAGGAGGCGGCTCTGTAAAATGCTGTTGCGGTATTATTTGTAAAAGATTTAAAAGTTCATTTTCTGTAAGCTGCGGAAGTTTTGACTCTTTTTCATCATCGTTTATGTTATAGACTTTCATAAATCCATCAAAAATAAGAGAGCTGCCAGAGGCTCTAAACATATAATCTTTTGCTGAAATTTCTGCCGTTATAATGTTATATACAGCGTCACTCATCTGACTTGCGGTAAATCTTTTCCATATTAAATCGTAAAGTTTAAATTCTTCTGGAGTCAAATATTGTTTTATTTCCGACGGCATTTTTTTGGGAGAAGTTGGTCTTATAGCTTCATGAGCTTCTTGCGCATTTTTAGATTTTGTTTTATATACTCTTACTGTTTTTGGAAGAAATTTTTTACCGTAAGAAGATTCTATAAATTTCACTGCTTCGCTTTGAGCGCTTTTTGCTATGTTTAAGGAATCAGTTCTCATATATGTTATAAGACCTATTTCTGAACTTCCTCCAATATGTATGCCTTCATAAAGTTTTTGAGCTATTGCCATTGTTCTTGAAGGGGAAAATCCCAAACGTCTTGAGGCATCTTGTTGTAAAGTAGATGTGGCATATGGCGCATAAGGAGAACGTTTGCGTTCTTTTGACTCAACAGACTGTACCGTATATTTTGCTTCTTTAAGATCATTTAATATTGAATCAGCTTCTTCTTTTGCTTTTATAGATAGCTTTTCAAACTTTACTTCACCTTTTGACGCAAGTATTGCCTTAAAAGGCAAAGCTTCTTTATCTAATTTTGTAAGTTCAGCCTCTACGCTCCAATATTCAACAGAGACAAATTTTTTAATCTCTTCTTCTCTGTCGCATATTATCATTACGGCTACAGACTGTACTCGTCCTGCTGAAAGCCCTATCTTTATCTTTTTCCATAAAATAGGGGAAATCTTATACCCAACGAGTCTATCTAAAAGTCTTCGTGCTTGCTGACTGTTTACAAGATCCATATCCAACCCTCTTGGATGTTTTACAGCATCTAATATAGCTTCAGGTGTAATTTCATGAAATGTTATTCTTGAAATTTTTGAATCAGGAAGTTTTAAAGCCTCTTTCAAATGCCATGCAATGGCTTCTCCCTCGCGGTCAAAATCTGTCGCAAGATAAACTACGTCGGCTTTATCTGCTTCTTTTTTCAAGGCTACTATAACTTCTTTTGCCTTAGGCATGTTTGTATAAGTTGGCTCAAAATTATTTTCTACATCTATTCCAAGTTTGCTTTTAGGTAGATCTCTTATATGTCCGTAAGAGCTTTTAACTTCAAAATCTTTTCCCAAAATTTTTGATATAGTTTTTTCTTTTACTGGCGACTCAACTATAACTAAATATTTAGACATTAGGTCGCTCCTTTATACTTATAAGTATTTTGTAATACTCAAACATCTTTAATACTTCCTTATATATGTTTGTCCGGGAGTATTTTTTATAAGACCGGTTATTTCCAGTCTCAAAAGTGGCGTTGCTATTTCTGAAATATTAACGCTTAACTTTTCAGCAATTACATCACTTGGAAGACCTTCGCTCTCACTTTCTATTAAATTAAGTATCGCTAAATCAAGTTTTTCTAAGCCGCTTATATTTCTTTGAGTCTTTATTTCTTTTTTGAGAATCCAATCAAGTTGATCGCTCATATTTTCTGGGCTTAGGGCCATATAAGCTCCATTTTGTATAAGATCATTTGTTCCTTTTGAGACTTTTGAATAAATGCTTCCAGGAATAGCAAAAACATCTTTCCCATATTCTGCACAAAATCTTGCTGTTATGGTAGCTCCGCTTCCAATTCCAGCTTCAGTAAGCAATGTAGCTCTTGAAAATCCAGCTATGATTCTATTTCTTCTTGGAAAAGTTCCTTTATCAGGCAGTTGGTTTAAAGGGAATTCGCTTATAACTGCTCCATTTTGTGAGATTAGCTCTTGTAATTTTTTATTTTCAGGAGGATAATTTACAAGAAGTCCATTACCAAGTACAGCTATAGTTCTTGATTTATTTTCTAAAGCTGTAATATGCGCTAAAGTATCAACGCCTCTTGCAAGCCCTGAAACTATAGTTATTTCTTTCTTAGCAAAATAAGATGCAAATTCTGAAGTTACAGTTTTGCCATAATTACTTATCTTTCTGGATCCAACTATTGATATTGAATCAAAATCTTTATCTAAAATAGTGCCTTTTATATATAAAACAAGAGGTTTAGCAGGCAGTTCTTTTAGAGACTTTGGATAATTTTTACTATTGTATAGCATAATAGAAATATTATTTTTTTCGGCAACTTCAAGCTCTCTTTCAGCCTTTCTTGAAGTTTTAGCATTAAGAATAGACTCGGAAAGGACACTCCCTATACCGTCAACAGATATAAGATGTTTCTTTTCTGCTTTAAGTATAGACTCTGCATCGCCAAATGTGTCAAGCAGTCTAAAAAATCTTATAGATCCAATATCAGTTGATAAAATAAGTCTAAATAAAGACAACTCTTTTTCGTTCATAAGGAAATAATTTTAAAAAATCACATAGTAAGAAGTCAATCTTAAAGTATATGATATATTTACATTTTTTTGCGAAAAAGCTCAGAAATTTTCTTGCGACATGTAGAATTAAAAGCGATAGATTTATGTATCAACGAGAACAAGTATAAATAGAAAAAAGGAAAGAGAGAGTATGAATGCAAGATAAGACAAATAAAGAGTGTATTATTCAGAGTCTGAGTTTATATGTATAGGCATTTTTCTTTTTACAAAATATGCGCAAAATATCTAAAAAAGTTGTAAGCTTTTAAATTTCTGATCTTCAATAGATAATCTTTCAATTCAAATATATATCGCCACAATGGCCTTTTTATATAGGCCATAAAAAAAGGGGGTATGGGAATATGAAGAAGACTTTGAGAGAGACGATTGTTTTGTGTTTTATTTTTGCGTATCAGAAGCAACGACATTAAAGGTATTTCTAATGAAGATGCGCGTAGGATCATATTCATAGATACCTTAAATGGTATAGATACTGCTGTTAATGCTGTTGAAGAAAATGAAATAAGAACAAATTCAAATGAAATACCTCAGCAGGCTGATATTTTTGTATTAGATGCTATTAGAAGAGTATTTACAGGAAGAATACTTAATTTTATGCAAGAATCTTTAGTGGACATAGATCTTTTAAGAGCTATGTCTTCATTGGATGCTGTGACACAAGAGTTTGATTTTAGAAGACAAAATCATTAAGGTATAAGGTAAGAAAACAATCAATAGTGAAAAATCAGTATTGATTGTTTTCTCTATTTTACAGAAAAATTTTAAATATTAAAATGTTGTATAATACAATATATAAATTAATCAAATTAATAATTTTTATCTTAACAGGACGGTATAGATAAATGGAAAATGAAAAATCTTTAGATATTCTAAGACACTCTGCGGCTCATATAATGGCAGCTGCCGTAACGGAACTTTTTCCAGGTACTAAAGTTGCTATAGGGCCTTCTATTGAAGACGGTTTTTATTATGATTTCGACAGATCAGAACCTTTTACTACTGAAGACCTAGCAAAAATAGAAGAAAAGATGAAAGAAATAGTAAAAGAAAACTATCCTTTTGTGTGTTCTTTAATGCCAAAAGAAGAAGCTGTTAAAGAATTTGAATCTAAAGGAGAGAATTATAAAGCTGAAATTGCTTCGCAAATTCCAGACGATAATGTAAGCATATATAAGTCGGGAGCTTTTACCGATTTGTGTAAAGGGCCTCATGTTAAATCTACTGGGGAACTAAAATATTTTAAACTTCTTTCAGTAGCAGGCGCCTATTGGCGAGGAGATTCTTCAAAAGAGCAACTTCAGAGAATATATGGCACAGCTTTCCTTACAAAAAAAGATTTAGAGGATTATTTAAATAAAATTGAAGAGGCAAAAAAAAGAGACCACAGAAAACTCGGTAAAGACTTGGATTTATTTAGCATTAACGATGCTGTTGGTGGCGGACTTGTTTTGTGGCACCCAAAAGGCGCTCTTTTAAGAAATATTATTGAGACATATTGGAAAAATTTTCACCTAGAAAATGGTTATGATTTGCTTCTAACTCCACATATCGCAAGCGAAGAACTCTTTAAAATAAGCGGGCATTTGCAAACCTACTCAGAAAATATGTATGCGTCAATGGAAATTGAAGGAAAACCTTACCGCGTAAAACCAATGAATTGTCCTATGCATTTAATGGTGTATAAGACAAAACTTCATTCTTACAGAGAACTCCCTATAAGATACGCTGAACTTGGCACTGTGTATAGATTTGAAAAGGCAGGTGTTTTGCATGGACTTTTAAGAGTAAGAGGTTTTACGCAGGACGATGGCCATGTTATTGTTTCTTCTGAGCGGCTTGAAGAGGAAACGCTTAGAGTTTTCAATATGGCTATAGATTGTCTCAAAACTTTTGGTTTTAATGATTACAAAATTTATTTAGCCACAAGGCCGGAAAATAAATATATCGGCGAAATATCTGATTGGGGAAAAGCACAAAAATCTATAGAAAATGCTCTCAAAAAGACTGGATATGAATATGAGGTTGATGAAGGCGGCGGTGCTTTTTATGGGCCTAAAATAGATATAAAAATAAAAGACGCTATAGGAAGATTGTGGCAGTGTTCTACTATACAGTTTGATTTTAACTTGCCTGAAAGATTTGATATTTCTTATATAGATTCTTCCGGAAAGAAAGCAAGACCTTATATGATACACAGAGCTTTAATGGGCTCTTTAGAAAGATTTATCGGCGTTCTTTTAGAACATTATGCTGGAGCATTGCCCTTGTGGCTTTCTCCTGTTCAAGTTGTAATAGCTAATATAAATGAAGATCAGTATGAATATTGCAAAGAGTTAATACAAACTTTAAAGAAAAATAGCATAAGAGCAATTTTTGACGATAGAAATGAAAAAATTGGCCATAAAATAAGAGAAAATGCAATGCAGAAGATCCCTTATATGGCAGTTGTTGGAAATAAAGAAAAAGAGGCAAACTCAGTCGCAGTAAGAGCCAGAGGCAATAAAGATTTAGGCGTTATGACCATTGATAATTTTATTGCTCTTATAAAAGAAAAAGATGTTCCAGGAATAAATGAGATCTAACGTTGCGTTGTTACTATAGCAACGTTTATCAACTTAAAGTGGGTGATTTAGTTGAAACATATAGATGAATCAAAAATAAACTCTTTATTGAATTTAAATGTTTCACGTCAAGAAATAGACGATATTTTAAAAAAGACAAAACTTTTAAAAAGGCTTACTCTTGAAGAATCTGCAAAACTTTTGTCTGTTAAAGATGCGTCTTTACTAGAAAAGATTTATGACGCTGCCAAACATGTTAAAAATGCGATATATGGCAAGCGTGTGGTAATGTTTGTCCCTTTATACATAAGTAATCTTTGCGCTAACAGTTGTGTGTATTGTGGTTTTGCATCAAATAATAAGCATACGGTAAGAAAAAAACTTTCTATTCAAGAGATAAAACAAGAGACGCAAATACTTCTTAAAAGAGGGCATAAGCGCATTTTGATGGTTGCAGGGGAAATGGCTTCTTCAAAAGAAAATATAAATTATTATGTTGATGCTGTAAAAGCTATTTATGATACAGAATATAAAGGCAATAAAATAAAGAGAGTAAATGTTAATGTTGCGCCTTTAAGTGCTCAACAGTTTAAAATGTTAAAACAGTCTGGTATAGGTACTTATCAGATATTTCAAGAAACTTACCACGATGCTACTTATAGAAAACTTCATATTGCAGGCGCAAAAACAGATCCTGACAGCCGCCTAAACGCTGTTGATAATGCTTTTAAAGCTGGTATTGATGACGTTGGTATAGGGCCTTTACTTGGTCTTTACGATTATCGCTTTGAAATTCTTGCAATGTTAATGCATATAGAATATTTAGAAAAAACTTATAGTGTTGGGCCTCATACAATTTCAGTTCCTCGCGTAGAGCCAGCTCCTGGCTCCGTATATGCAGAAAACCCTCAATATCCTATTTGTGAAGAAGATTTCAAAAAGTTAGTTGCTGTTCTTAGACTTTCTGTTCCTTATACTGGAATAATAATGTCTACAAGAGAAACTGTGCAGATTAGAGATACGCTTGTAAATTTAGGTGTTTCTCAAATAAGCGCAGAATCAAAGGTTACGCCTGGCGGGTATGAAGATTCTTCGCGACATAATGACAAACTTGAGAGGCAGTTTAGTCTTAACGACCAACGTACGTTAAATCAAATAGTACAATCTTTATTGTCGCAGGGATTAATACCAAGTTTTTGTGCAGCGTGTTATCGCAAAAATAGAACAGGCGAGCATTTTATGGGTTTAGCAAAACATGGCGCTATAAAGCATATATGCGACATTAATGCTTTAGTAACTCTAAAGGAATATCTTGAAGATTTTGCAACTCCTGAAGTTAAAACTTTGGGCTATAAACTCATTGATGAACATAAAGCTAAACTTGATAATACTAGTATAAAAGTTTTAGAAAAGTTTTTTACAAACATAGATAACGACATAAGAGACGAGTATATATAGTTTGGCATTCCAGATGGCTTTCTGGTATAATCTTATATGCAAATCTAGAGAATTCGTCTTTAAAATCTTCAATTTATATTTGTTGGGGCTATAGCTCAGATGGGAGAGCGCTTGCATGGCATGCAAGAGGTCAGGGGTTCAATCCCCCTTAGCTCCATTTTGCTTCCACTTTTGAATTTTTGCATCCTTTATTTTTAAAGCAAAATATTGGTTCAGCGCTATATTGAGATTGATCTCTTGATGCGTAGGAAATATTATAAAAAGAGACAAGAAAAAAGAGGGAGAAAAAAAGAACAAAAAACTTGTTGAAAATTAAAAACATTTTCCCTCCAATAATGAAGGGGGAGGGGTAATAGCGGTAATATAAAGAAACTTATTTTTCATTTTCATCTCCTAAGAAATTTAGACTTGTAAACCTAAAAAAAATAGCGTAAAGAATATTATTCATTATACTTTGTTTATAAAGGTCGTTTGAAACTCTATATGAATTCTACAATTTTAAATGGTTTTGCAATATTAAGGAATATCCCTTTTTTCACTCCTCTTTTAACTTTGCATTGACAATTCTGTGTGTTTTTATTGCTTTAATAGTCTAAAAATAATAAAATTAATAAATAAAATTTTATGTTGTTTTTCAAAAGGATAGAAGAAATGTATTACAAAGGTTTAATTGAAAGATACAGGAAATTTTTACCTGTAAATGAGAATACGCCGGTTATATCTCTACATGAAGGAAATACTCCGCTTATAAAAGCTAGAAATCTTTCTAACAAAATAGGATTTGACGGAGAAATATATTTTAAATTTGAAGGAATGAATCCAACGGGTTCTTTTAAAGACAGAGGAATGACAATGGCTGTTTCAAAAGCTGTTGAGTCTGGAAGTAAAGCCGTTGTATGCGCTTCGACAGGAAACACTTCTGCATCAGCGGCAGCTTATGCGGCAAGATCAGGCATAAAGTGTATTGTTCTTATACCTGAAGGCAAAACAGCTTTGGGAAAGCTGTCTCAAGCTGTTATGCATGGCGCAGAAGTTTTGGAAATAGATGGAAATTTCGACGATGCATTGAACTTTGCAAAAGAATTGAGCGAGAAATATTCTCTCACGCTGGTTAATTCGGTTAACCCTTTTAGAATAGAAGGGCAAAAAACAGCAGCATATGAAATATGCGAAAGTTTAGGACAAGCGCCGGACTATCAATTTATGCCTGTTGGCAACGCTGGCAATATTACGGCATATTGGAAAGGGTATAAAGATTATAACATAGCAAATTCTTCTAAATATTCTTTACCAAAAATGATGGGTTTCCAAGCTGCTGGAGCTGCGCCAATAGTTGGTGGCCACCCAATAGCAAAACCTGAAACAATAGCAACGGCTATAAGGATAGGAAATCCTGCTTCTTGGAAGGCAGCAGTAGAAGCAAGAGATGAGTCGCGTGGTGTTATAGATAAAGTAAGTGACGATGAAATATTAGAAGCATATAGAATTGTAGCTGTTAGTGAAGGTGTTTTTTGCGAGCCTGCATCAGCTTCATCTATAGCTGGACTTATAAAATATGTTAAACAAGGATACTTTAAAGATAATAAGTTAGGAAAAGTTGTATGCATACTGACTGGACACGGGCTAAAAGATCCGGATATGGCGGTTTCTAATGCTGTAAAACCAAAAAAAGTTAAAGCAAATATGAAAAATATAATAGATGCTATCGGTCTTTAAATTAGTGAAAATAGAACTTATTTGTACAGGAAACGAACTCCTCGCTGGAAAACTTAACACAAATGCGGCTTATATAGGTTCGCAAGTGTTTAATATAGGACTTGAATTGTCTTATGTTACATACGTTACCGATAGGAAACAAGATCTAGCAGGTCAGTTTAATCTTGCTTTTGAAAGGAGTAAAGTAATTATAGTCACTGGTGGGCTAGGGCCAACCTTTGATGACATAACTGTTGAAACTGCAGCAGAATGTTTAGATCTCTCGCTTTATTGTGATGAAAAAGTTTTAAAATCTATAAAAGAATACTTTTCTAGAAAATCAGTCTCAAAAATTCCAAAAATCAATGAAAGACAAGCAAATATTATTAAAGGCGCCAAAGTTTTGGAAAATCGTTTAGGCACAGCGCCTGGGCAAATGTTGCATTTTGAATTTAAAGAAAACGGTAAAAAATATCGCAAGACTTTATTTTTACTTCCAGGCCCTCCAAGAGAAATGAAACCGATGTTTGAAGAAAACATTGTCCCGTTTCTAAAAAGTTATTCTTCAGGAATAAGAAAAAATATTTCTTTGCGCGTGTTTGGTTTGTCAGAGTCTGCAGTTGCAGAGGCAATAAAGCCTATTATTGAAGAAGCTAAATTTGTGGACTCGCAAGCAGCTGTGGAGTTTGGTATTTTAGCTAGTGGTTCTATAGTAGATATAAAATTTGTAGTTTCAGGAATTAATGAGTTTGCCGTAGACAGCGCAATAAAAAATCTGAATTTAAGATTTAGCGATGTTTTAAAAGAAAATATCTTTGGATATAACGAAGATACTCTTGCGTCTATAGTTGGGAAGCTTCTTATTCAAAAGAGGAAAAATGTTTCTTTTGCCGAGTCTTGTACTGGTGGAAAAATAGCTGCTGCTATTACTGATATTTCTGGCAGTTCTTTATATTTTAAGAGCTCAGTAGTACCTTATTCCAATGAGTCTAAAATTAAGATTCTAGGGGTTAAGGAAAAAATCATAAAAGATTTTGGAGCTGTAAGCAAAGAGACTGCAGAAGAAATGGCAAAAGGCGTTTTAAATCTTACAGGAAGCGATTACGCTTTTTCGGTTACTGGGATTGCAGGGCCGTGCGGCGGATCAAAAGGCAAGCCCGTAGGTTTAGTTTATGTTGGTTTTGCTGACAAAAAGAGAACTGAAAGTTTTAAATTTAATTTTGTTGGAACACGTAAAGATATAAGAGAAAGAACTGTCAATACTGTTTTGGATTGCTTAAGAAAAAAGCTGATTGAGAAACAATCTAAAAAATGAAATAATCTCAAAGTTGATTCCTATATAGATAATCCGATTGTTGCTAGGAGATCCGATGAAAAAAGTTCTAACTTTTTTATTTTGTTTGTTCCTTGCAGATTGTTCTTTCGGACAAGAGACTCAACAAGAATCTTTACCTAAATTATGGAAGTTTTCTGGTATTCTTACAGGTTCGTATAATCAAACAGATTTAAGTAAAAATTGGATGGGAAAAGAAACATTTTCAAAATCTTGGCAAGAAAGATTGGATGCGTCTGTTGTTAGAGATAGTTTGTTTTCAAACTGGCTAACAAGTTTAAAAGAGTATTATGGCGAGACATTTTCTAATGGTTTAAATTCTATAAGTTTGGATAATTCAGTATATACATATAAGATATATAAAAATTTACAGCCGTACGGTTCTTTTTATATTTTGTCTCAGATATAAATAGCGCAATGAATGGTTTAAAAGTCAGAGTCGGCGCTGCGTTTAAACAGATTTTTAGTCATCAAAAAGAAACTGAAACTGAAAGAGATTTTGGCGGCGAGTCAGTTATAGATTATGTTTTTTTATATCGCCAGAACACAAAATTTACTTCGCAACTTAGAATTTTTGAAACATTTAAGCCGCTGCGTCAAGATATCTATTGGGAAAACAGACTGTTTTTTAAGACTGGACCTTGGCTTACTACAGAATTTGGGTATATAGTTTATTTTGACCATTCAAGGATTTCAGCTTACAGCTGGCCAAATGATGTTGAAAGAATGTTTTATGTAGCTATAGGCGTTTCTTTCAATATTTTCAAAAAATAGAAGTAAAAGAATTTTATTAACAAGGAAGAGGATTGATGTTTAACATAAGAAATTTTTGCATTATAGCTCATATTGACCATGGAAAAAGCACTCTTGCCGACAGACTTCTTGAGTACACGGGAGCAATTTCCAAAAGAGAAATGAAAGACCAAATACTTGACGGTATGGAGCTTGAAAGAGAAAGAGGCATAACCATAAAGGCTAAAGCTGTCAGAATGAACTATACAGATAAAAATGGGCAAAGTTATATCCTGAATTTAATAGATACTCCCGGTCATGTTGATTTTACGTATGAAGTTTCAAGAGCATTAGCTGCTTGCGAAGGCGCAATTTTAGTTATAGACGCTACTCAAGGTGTAGAAGCTCAAACGCTTGCAAATACAATTCTTGCAAAAAATGCCAACTTAAAAATAATTCCTGTTATAAACAAAATAGATTTGCCAACAGCAGATGTTGACAGTGCGTATGAACAAATGAAAGAAGGTCTTGACGTAGATGGAGAACCTATTCTTGCAAGTGCTAAGGAGGCAATAGGAATAAATGAAATAGTTGATTCAGTTATTTCAAATATTCCTCCTGCAAAAATTGTAAATGACGAACCTTTGTCAGCTTTAATTTTTGATTCTTTTTATGAGTCTTACAGAGGCGTTATAGTTATAATAAGAGTTTTTGACGGCAAAATAAAAAAAGGTATGAAAGTCCGCTTTATGGCTTCTGGCGCGGAATACGAAGTTCTTGAAGTCGGATATATGAAAATAAAAATGATAGAAGCTCCTGACCTTTCTTCAGGAGAAGTTGGATATGTGGTTGCTGGCATAAAAGACATTAAGGATATAAAAATTGGCGATACCATAACTGAGATTTCAAACCCAACGAAACATCCACACGAGGGATATAAAGAAATAAATCCATTTGTTTTTGCTGGTCTTTATCCAAACAGTACTTCTGAATACGACAATTTAAAAACTGCTTTGGAGAAGCTTAAATTGTCAGATGCTTCGCTTGTATATTTTCCTGAGACGTCCGTAGCTTTAGGGTTTGGTTTTAGATGTGGGTTTTTGGGATCTTTGCATTTAGAAATAGTTAAAGAAAGACTTGAAAGAGAATTTGATTTAAGCCTTTTAGTTACGGCACCGAACGTTGTTTATAGAGTCAAGACAAAAGGGAAATATGTAACAATAGACAACCCTTCAAAATTTCCAAATAATGCCGACATTGAAGAAATTTGGGAGCCATATGTTGAAGCCACTATTATTTGCCCGGTTGAATATTTAGGCTCTATGCTTGAGTTATGTCAGAAGAGAAGAGGAAAACAGGTTTCAATGAAATATATGAATTTAAAAATAGCTCTTCTAAAATACCATATGCCGCTTGCAGAAATAATAGTTGGTTTTTATGATGCTTTAAAATCTGCTTCAAAAGGGTATGCTTCTTTTGATTATGAACATATAGAACCAAAGCAGGGGGATTTGGTTAAACTGGAAATTATGATAAACTCTGAAGTTGTAGATGCTTTTACTGTTATTACTCATAAAAATAAAGATCAGACCTCAGCGCATTATCTTGCCGAGAAATTAAAAGGTATAATTCCAAGACATATGTTTGAAATACCCATACAGGCAAGAGTAAACAATAAAATAATAGCAAGAGAAACAATATCTGCAATGCGTAAAGATGTTCTTGCAAAATGTTATGGCGGAGATATTACAAGAAAACGTAAGCTTCTTGAAAAGCAGAAAGAAGGAAAGCGCAAAATGAGACAGTTTGGTAGGGTAGAAATTCCTCCAGAGGCTTTTGTTACTGTTCTTAAAATAGATGAGTAGATATTAATAATAAAGAGGAATATTATGGAATTAAAGCTTTTTATCGCGGGATGTATAATTTTTGTGATAGCTATGACAATGCAGCTTTTAAAAAAAAGCTTCAAAACGCCTACTTCTAAAAAACTGTTTCAAAATGTTTATTCATGGGCTGATACCATTTGGACGGCTTTGATAATAGCATCATTTATTATGTTTTTTTTAATTCAAGCTTTTAAAATTCCATCTGGAAGCATGAGAAGTACTCTTATTGAAGGGGATCATCTTTTTGTTAACAAATGCTTTTATGGTTTTAGAGTTCCATTTAAATATGTTGGAAAACGTTATTTTGCTTTAAAAAAGATTGAGAGAGGTGATATTATTGTTTTCCAAGCTCCACCTGAAGCTTTAACTATTTCTGAAAGAGAACATGGAGTAAAGAAAGATTTTATAAAGAGATGCGTCGCTGTCGCAGGAGATAAAGTTGAAATAAAAGATAAAAAGCTTTATTTGAATGACGTTTTCATTAAAGAAGTTTATGTTGAGTATAATGATGACTCTATTGCTCAAAGTTTTAAACTGTTTGAAAGAATGGAAGATTATCAGAAAGCTTGGGAAAATGGAAAGTTTACTTCAATTCCAGCTATGTTTATAAGAGATAATTTCGGACCTGTTATTGTACCTGAAGGTTGTTATATGATGGTAGGAGACAATAGAGATTTTTCTTTTGATTCTCGTTTCTGGGGACCGTTGTCTGATAAGTATATAAAAGGAAAAGCGGTGTTCTTGTATTGGCCCATAACGCACTGGAAGTTTATATCATGACATGGATCTTATGGTGTAGTATTGCTATAGTTCTTATAATTTGTGAAATAGCAACTTCGTCTGTGTTCTTTTGCATGTGTCTTGCAATAGGCGCAATTTTTGCTGCATTGGCAGCTTATCTTTTCAATTCAAACTTAATTGAAATTTTGGTTTTTGTTGTTATTTCAATTCTGTCTTTGTATTTTGTAAGACCGTTCTTTAAGGAAATGATAAAAAAGTCAAAAACTGTAGAATCAAATGTAGATGCTCTTATAGGCGCTGAAGCCGTTGTTACTAGTAAAATTATGCCATTAAAGCCTGGTTTTGTAAAGGTTTTAGGAGAAGTTTGGAGAGCAGAAGCAAGCGTTGAAATTTTAGAAGGAGAAACTGTAAAAATTAAGAGTTTAGACGGTACAACTTTAACAGTTGAAAAATAAAGGAATAGAAATGGATTATATAAACGCTTTAGCTTTAGGGGGAAAAATGACTATATTTTTGTTAATAATTGCGGCATTTGCTGTGATTTTTATAGCCAATTCTGTAAAAATAATAAAACAGTATGAAAAAGGACTTATTGAAACTTTAGGGAAATATACAGGTACAAGAAATTCGGGAGCAAATATTATAGTTCCTATATTTCAAACAATGCTTAGAGTAGATATGAGAGAACGTGTTATTGACGTTCCTCCACAAAGCGTTATAACAAAAGACAATGTTTCTGTTGTTGTAGATGCTATAATTTATTTTCAAGTTACAGATCCTGTAAAGGTAGTTTATAACATTGAAAACTTTGCATTGGCAGCTTTAAAGCTTGCCCAGACAAATTTAAGAAATGTAATAGGCGACATGGAGCTGGATAGCACCCTTACATCAAGAGAAAAAATAAATATGCAGCTTAGAGTAGTAATGGACGAAGCTACTGATAAATGGGGTGTAAAAGTTACAAGAGTTGAAATACAAAAAATAGATCCTCCTAAAGATATTACTGACGCTATGTCTAAACAGATGAAAGCTGAAAGAGAAAAAAGAGCAAATATTTTGGAAGCAGAAGGCTTAAGGCAAGCAGCTATTTTAAAGGCTGAGGGCGCTAAACAGGCAGTTATTCTTGACGCTGAGGCTGTAAAAGAAAAACAAGTTTTGGAAGCTACTGGAGAAGCTGAAGCAATAAGAAAAGTTGCGGAAGCAGAAAAATATAAAATTGAAATGATTTATAAAGCTATACACGAAGGCAAACCTACAAACGATCTTATAGCCATAAAGTATTTGGAAGCTTTGGGCAAAGTAGCTGACGGGCAAGCAACAAAAGTATTCCTTCCTTTAGAAACTGCAGGCGTTACAGCGTCTATTGGCGGTATAGCGGAATTGTTTAAAGACAATCCAAAACAGATAAAAACGAATAAGTAATTTCTGACGCTCGTTAAAAACGAGTGCCTTGTTTATACATATGACAGGTTTATATATACATATTCCATTTTGCAGGCAAAAGTGTCTTTATTGCGATTTTTTTTCAAGAAAGTATGATGTTCTTTTAGCTGATAAATATATTGATTCTTTGATAAAACATTCCCAAAAGTTTAAAAATAAAAAAATAGATTCAATATATATTGGAGGTGGTACGCCATCTGTTTTATCTTCTAAACAAATACAAAAACTCTTACAGTCTTTAAAAAATAACTTTAATTTCCCAGAAATAAAAGAGTTTACTTTTGAGCTTAACCCAGAATCAGTTTCAAAAGAAAAGCTCCATATTCTAAAAGAATTCGGGATTGATAGATTAAGCATAGGTCTCCAGTCTGTTGAAGATAAAAGTTTAAAATATTTAGGTCGTATACATGATTTTAAAACTTTTTGTTGCGCTTATGATATGGCAAAACATGAAGGTTTTGATAATATAAGTATAGATTTAATATATGGATTGACAAACCAAAGTGTTGGCGACTGGGAAAATGTTTTAAAAAAGGCCTTGCTGTTTAATAATGACCATCTGTCTCTTTATCCATTATCAATAGAAAAAAATACTCCATTTCATAAAAACGGTGGTATTACTGATGATAAAATACAACGGGAAATGTATGAGAAGACGGTTGATATTTTGGAGCGCAAAGGATACGTTCATTATGAAATTTCAAACTGGGCTAAAAAAAATAAAGAGGCTTTTCACAATACAAACTATTGGCGCAACCGCGAATATATAGGTCTTGGAGTAGGCGCATCAGGATATTTAGAAAGGAATAGATATAAAAATATAGAAGATATTGATAAATACATGAATTTTATAGAAAATAACTTAGACTGCGCTATAGAAAATGATTATATAGATGAAAAGCTTTATGCAACTGAAACAATAATATTGGGCTTAAGACTTTTGTCTGAAGGGCTATCTGTAAACGATTTCAAATCTTTGCAACATAAAGTCATTTTATTAGAATGTTTAAAAGAAAAAACTCTTATACAAGAAGAAGAAAAAATAAAACTTTCTAAAGAATACGTTTTTGTTTTCAATCAAATCGCATCAAAATTTATTGTTTAATAAAATTTGCAAAGCTTTTACATTTATGTACATGTAAATAAATTATATAATCAGTCCATATGAAAATTATTTCTAAAATTAGAGGAAGGTAATATAGCTATGCTAAAAAACATTTTGGGTAAAATTTTCGGTTCGCAAAACGAGAGAGATATAAAAGCTATAAGACCAGTAGTGGAAAAAGTAAATTCTCTTGAAGCCTCTATAAAAAAACTTAACGATGACGAATTAAAAGCAAAAACCATTGAATTTAGAGATAAACTCGCAAAAGGCGAAACATTAGACGATATTTTGCCAGAAGCTTTTGCATGCGTAAGAGAAGCGTCTATTAGAACAATAGGCTTAAGACATTTTGATGTGCAAATAATTGGCGGATATATTCTCCATACAGGCAGAATCGCCGAGATGAGAACTGGAGAAGGTAAAACATTAGTCGCAACTCTTGCCGCATATCTTAATGCTCTGCCCCAAGCAGGTGTGCATGTTGTTACCGTAAACGATTATCTTGCAAAAAGAGATAAAGAATGGATGGGAAAGGTTTATGAGAAATTGGGTCTTACGGTAGGGAATGTAGGTCATGACGCAAGCAAAGAAGAAAGAAGAGCAGCATATAACTGCGATATAACTTATGTTACAAACAACGAGCTTGGCTTTGATTATCTTAGAGACAACATGGTAATTTCAAAAGATGACAGAGTTTTGCGTCCATTAAACTATGCGATTATAGACGAAGTTGATTCTATTCTTATAGACGAAGCAAGAACGCCTCTTATTATTTCTGGCGCTGCAGAGCAATCTAGTGATAAATATTATATTTCAGATAGAATAGTCCCTATGCTTAAAGGTAGAAGAATTACAGAAAGCGAAGAGATAAAAGCAAAATACGATAATGTAGATTTATCGAAAGGGTACGATTATCTTGTAGATGAGAAGAATCATTCAGTTGTTTTAACAGAAGAAGGCGTTCAAAAAGCTGAAAAATTTTTGGGTGTGAAGAATATATATGACGATTTACAATCTGAATGGGTACATCATATAACCCAAGCGATAAGAGCTCACAACTTGTACCGCAAAGATATTGAGTATGTAGTAAAAGGCGGAGACGTTGTAATAGTTGATGAGTTTACAGGAAGATTAATGCCAGGCAGAAGATGGTCTGATGGTCTTCATCAGGCAATAGAAGCAAAAGAGCATTTAAAAATAGCTGATGAAAACCAAACTCTTGCAACTATAACTTTCCAAAACTTTTTTAGAATGTACAAAAAGATATCTGGTATGACTGGTACGGCTTCCACGGAAACAGAAGAATTCTGGGAGATTTATAAACTTGGCGTTGTAGAAGTTCCTACAAATAATCCTATGGCGAGAAAAGATCATGGGGATGTTATATATAGAACCGAAAAAGAAAAAGACGAAGCTATAGTAAAAGAAATTGAATATTTATGGAAAAAAGGGCAACCTGTTCTTGTTGGTACAAGATCAATTGAAAAGTCTGAAAAGATTTCTTCAATGCTTAGAAAAAAAGGCATTCCTCACAATGTTTTAAATGCTAAATACCACGAGCAGGAAGCTCAAATAATTGCTGGAGCCGGAGCAAAAGGTGCTGTGACAATAGCCACAAATATGGCAGGAAGAGGAACAGATATTGTTCTTGGAGCAGGAGATCCAATTCAAAATGAAGAAGTTAAAAATCTCGGCGGACTTCATATAATAGGTACTGAAAGACACGAGTCTAGAAGAATAGATAATCAGTTAAGAGGACGTTCAGGAAGACAGGGTGATGATGGCGCTACAAGATTCTATTTGTCTATGGAAGACGAGCTTATGCGTTTATTTGGCTCTGACAGAATGTCTTTAATGATGCAAAAACTTGGTCTAAAAGAAGGCGAAGACATACAACATCCTTGGATATCTAAAGCTGTAGAAAATGCTCAAAGAAAAGTTGAAAGTATGAATTTCGACATAAGAAAACAGCTTATAGATTTTGACAATGTTATGAATAAGCAAAGAGAAGCTGTCTATAGACTTAGAAATGAAATACTTGAAGGCGAAGACGTTTCTGATACGATAAAAGATATGTTAAAAGAGTCAGTTGAAGAAAATCTTGATACTCGGTGTGTAGGCAAATATGCCGAAGAATGGGATTTTACAAGCATTGATGCATGCTTGTTTAGAACTTTTGGAATAAAATATGAAATAGAAAATAGAGATGAAATAAACTTGTTAACTAAAGAAGCTCTTCAAGAAGATATTTACAATAGAATTGTTGAATGCTATGAAAAGAGAAAGGAAGAGCTTACGCCTGAATTATTTGCTCATATAGAGAGAATGGTTTTATTGCAAATGATAGATACTTCATGGAAAGATCACTTGTATGAACTTGATCAATTGAGACATAGCGTAGGCTTTAGAGCATATGCTCAAAAAGATCCTAAGATTGAATATCAGAAAGAGTCTTTTTCCTTGTTTGAGTCTATGATGAAAAGAATAAGAGAAAACACGATAGAATACGTATTCAAAGTTCAAGTAAATGTTAAAACCCAAAACGTAAGCCAGGAATCGGCGCAAATAAGTCATGAACTTGAAAATAAAATAAATGATAAAAAAGTTAAACCACAAGACTTAAATAAAATAGGCAGAAATGATCTTTGCCCTTGCGGCAGCGGTAAAAAATACAAAAAGTGTTGTGGATGAGAGAAATAAAGAAATATTAGAAGAAGATTTCAATCGCTATAAGGTAGAAGGAGAGGAGTTTGTATATTATGATCGAGTCTACAGTTGCTATTTTTCGTGACTTGTCTACCTTGTAGCCAATAAAAAATCCAAATGGTAAGAGGGTGGCTTTTTATGTCGACAGATAAACTAGTGAAATGGAGCAAAAAAGATCAGGAATTTTTTGAACAGGAGAAGGGTTTGAAGAGCTAGTTAATACAATAAACAGAGAAGGTATTAAAAGAAAAGTA
>JAISEM010000020.1 GCA_031264105.1 Endomicrobium sp. | reverse complement strand
CTTGTTGAATCAAAAGTTATGGGACGTTGTTCAGTTGGAGTTGATATAAATCCAGTAGCTGTTCTAATTACGAAAGCGAAAATTACTCCTATTGACCCACAGAAAATTGAAGAAGCATTCGCTACTCTTAAGATAAAGCTAGACGCATATGAGAAAGATACAGAAGTAAAAGCGCCTGAACACGAGAGAATTGATTACTGGTTTAAGCCCGAAGAAAAAAAGAAAACTTGCGTTTATTTTTGCTGAAATTTCAAAATTAAAAGATGAGGATATTAGAGATTTTTTCTATTGCGGATTTTCTAACATTTTGAAAAACTGTTCTATTTGGTTGCAGAAAAGCAATAAACCGACAAGGGACATAAACAAAAAACCTTCTGACCCTGTACCGACTTTTTACAAGCAAATAAAAGTGATGATGAGAGGGAACGATCAGTTTTACGAATTATCAAAAGAAAAAAATCATTTGGAAATATTAAGTCAAGTTTACTGCGCTGACGCTAGAAGTGTCCCTGCCAAAGATAATTCCGTTAGTTTAATTGTCACATCGCCCCCTTATGTTACCTCTTATGAATATGCAGATTTACACCAACTAACAGCTTTGTGGTTGGAATACACGAAAGATTTAAATGATTTTCGCAAAAGGTTTATTGGTACTTCTTATTACAATAAAAAAGATTTGATTTTAAATAGTGAGATCGCTGAAAAAATAAGGAATGAATTGCTAAAAAGAGATTCCAAAATCGCAGAAGAAGTTTCTACCTATTTTAGCGAAATGAATCAGGTTTTTGTTGAAATGAAAAGGATGCTAAAAGAAGGTGGAAAAACTTGTATTGTCATCGGTAATACCAGTTTAAGGGGAGTTGAGATATTGAATGCCGAAGTTTTTGCCGAGCAATTGCAAAATTTGGGATTAAGAATTGTTGATATTATCAAAAGGGAAATTCCTTCGAAAAATTTGCCGTCTTTTAGAGATGAAAAAACGGGCAAGTTTGCAAGAATGAGCGATAAAAATAAGGTTTCTGTTTATCCAACGGAATATATATTAATAATGGAAAAATAAGATTATGACTATAAATGACCTTATTAAAATTTACGAAACGAAAAAGGAAAAATATGGCGTACAAACATATCGCCATATTTCAAATGTTTTGAAGGAAGCTAAAGAGCAACATAAAAAAGATTTTAGAGGCGATGACCATGAGCAATCTTGGCGTGCTTTTAAAGGAAAAAATCTTGAAAAGTTGATTGAATATATTATTAGTGACGAGGTTAGGACTTTAGCATTACAGGTTGTAAATGGCAATAGGTTAGAGCGAACAAATGGGGCTAACTTATCAAAAGAATTGAGTTTGGTAAAAAGAAATTTGAGCGTTGATTATGGCGAGTTTGGTTCGCATTTGCCTGACGTTGATTTGGTTATTTACGATCCAAAAACAAGTAGGATTGTCGCTGTTTTATTCCAAGTTCCTTTTGCAGCTTCTTTAGTTCTTTCTGTTGTTTGGCTATTTCTATTTGCTTTTGTAATTCCCTTTGTTGCTTCTCCAATTCTTTTTGCTTCTCAATCTCTTCCTGTTTTTCTAATGCTGCTTGTTCTTCTCTTGCAAGCGTTTATTTATCAAATCATCAAAGCTCGTCGCATTAGCAATACCTGATACTAAACAAAACAAAAGCTATTTTATATAGCTTCATTTTTTCACTCCCGAGTCAATGGCTTCGGTATATTTAATTGCAAGAGCAGAAGCTTTATATATGTAAATGCGTTTTTTCTGCATTTTTATGCCTAAAAATTTTGAAGATTTATTGTCTTCAAAAACATCAATTTTGACGTTCAGTACGGCATCCGCCCCGAGTTTTTGCGCTTCCTTCATCAGCATTTCGTTTGTGATTTCAGACCCTATGCGTTCGCCATTTTCATTGAAAACAAATCCTTTCATGATGAAATCTTTTACCGGAACTGTAACTTCAGAGTACTTAAAATCTTTTGGAACAACAAAAGTTTCGTGTTTGGCGGCGCAGGGACAAAAAGAAACAGCAAACAATAACAACACTGACAGTTTTAAATAAATCATTTGTATTTCTCATATTGATTTCGTATAATGGCAGCATTGGAAAATAATAATTGAAGAGGAATAGTAAAAGTGAAGATACTGCAGTCATTTTTCGTTACAGTAGTCATTTTGGCGTCAATATATTTCATGGCAATAAACCTTGAAGGGCTTAAAGAGCATGAATATCTTGCCGTTTGGGCAATCGGGATTGCAGGTCTGTTTTTTGCAGCCTATGCTTTTCTGTCAAAGAGCGGTCACGATTTGCGTGTCACGTAGCTTCTATAATGAGCCAAAAAAAATCGGACAAAAAAAATAAGGTAGAATAAGTGGAAAGCTTTGAAAAAACCAAAGGGAACTGCTTATGAAAAAGATTTACGAAGATGGATTTAAGGCAAAGGTAGCGCTGGAAGCGCTAAAAGGCGACAAAACGATAAACGAAATAGCGCAACAATATGAGGTTCATCCAAATTTGATAGGATTATGGAAAAAGACGTTACTAGAGAACGCAAGTGAATTATTTGGACGTAAAAATAAAAAAGATGAAGATACACAACAGAAAGAAGCGGTAATAGAGGAATTGCAAAAGCAGTTAGGGAAAGCGCATAGCGAGCGAGGTTTTCTAAAAAAAAGTACAAGCATTGTACGGGAAAGAGGCGGACTTGTTGAACCTGAAATAGAAGAGTTGAACATAGAAGAACAGTGCAAAATGCTGAACATAAGTCGCTCGAGGTATTATTATGAAAAGCGAGACATAAATGTGGAAGGAAGAATGCGATATTAGGGTGGATGTACGAAGTGTTGATAGAAACGCCGTTTTATGGATACCGAAAGGTTTATGAGGCTATAAAAGAATTGTTTGAAGTAACGCTGAAGCAGATACGTCGAATAATGAGGCAGTTTGGGCTAAAAGGGCTTAGAAAAAAGAAGAAGACGAGTATAAGCAATAAACTGCACAAGAAATATCCGTATTTACTGAAAGATTATAAAATAAGTTTCCCAAATCAGGTATGGGCGATGGACATAACGTATGTAAATATGAGAGGATGTTGTGTGTGCATGACGGCGATAATAGACCTATATTCACGAAAAGTATTGAGTCGGCGAATAAGCAACGCGATGGAAAAAGAATTTTGTATATCGGCGCTGGAAGAAGCGTTATCGAAATACGGAGAACCTTGTATATTTAACAGCGATCAAGGAAGCCAATATACAAGTGAAGAATTTATAAGGATATTGGAAGCGCATAAAGTGCGGATAAGTATGGACGGAAAAGGAAGAGCGATGGATAATATTTATATAGAGCGATTTTGGAAGACGATAAAATACGAAGATATAAAATTCAAGTATTACAGCGAAATATCAGAGTTAAAAGAAGGAGTAGCAAATTTTGTAAGGTTTTATAACGAGAACAGGTTTCATCAAAGTCTTGGATATGAGACACCGGAAGAATTTTATTGCGAGCCATTTTCGCAAGCGTTCAATTGACGGCTTAAGTTATTAGAGTTATCCACAGCAATTCACAAAGAGAAAAAGAAGCAAAAAGAGAAAGAACAGCGCTGTCGCTACTTTTTCGTTCTTAAAGACTTAACGGCAACAACAAAAGACAAAGACTTTACCGCTTATGAATATTTAAATTCTTGTCTTGACAAAAAGGCTCAGCATATTCGTCCATAATTTGCGCTAATCTTTCCAGACTTTCAAGAGATATATCGTATTATATGGTTCTTGTAAAAAACCTTAAAAAGATGGGCATCGAAGTTCTCTTTGCAGATGTAGTGGTGAGCGAATATATGTTGATGCAAGCGATAGAAATAGCGGTTGCTGATTACGAAAAAGCTCTTATAAAGGCTATGCACGAACATATTGTAAGCGAAGATGCATTTAGAAAGGCACAGCAAGTAGGATTAACTAAACGGAAAGCGAAAAATAAATAATTACAACATCGACGAGCGTAAGGGGTTAATCTCTCTTACGCTCGGATTTTTTTGGAGGAGTTATGTTAAATGTAACAACGGGATTTTCCGGGTATGTCGTTATATATGTAAGAGTTTCAACAGCGGAGCAGGCAAAGGGCGGTGAAAGTTTAGATAACCAAGAGCGAAAGTGTAAAGAGTTTGCAGAGAAGAGTGGATATATAGTTATACGCGTTTTCCGAGAAGAAGGCGAAAGCGGCGGTACGGCAGACAGAACGCAGTTAAAAGAATTGTTAAAGTTCTGCCACGATAAGAATAATAATGTCTCTGCGGTAATCTGTTACAAGGTTGACAGGCTTTCAAGAAATGTCGGTGACTTTGCGTATCTGTCAAGACATTTAAGGAAGGAAGGTGTTAGAATTTTATTCACAAACGGAATGAATGTAGATAACGCTCTTGGAAAGTTTATACTAAACTTAGAAGCCGCTATCGGCGAATTAGAACTTGGAATGATTACGGAAAGGATAAATAACGGCGTAAGGGCTGCCAAAAACAGCGGAAGGTATTATCATAAAAAGTTCGGTTATGATGTCCGCACCAATAACTTAACCGGCAAGAAGCAGCTTTATCTGAACGCTGACACGCCTACGGTTAAGAAAATCTTTGAACTTTTGGACGACAACTATAATCAAACACAAGTCAGGGAACTTATGAAAAAAGACGGTGTTGATATACCGCCTCAAACATTTGAGAAGCTCATAAAAAGAATTCAGTATTGCGGTTTAACACTCAATGCAGAAGGGCAGCAAATCAAAGGTATTCACGAGCCTATCGTATCGGAAGAACTGTTTTGGTCTGTCCAACGCAAATTGAACGGAAGAGAAAGAGATAATAAGATTAGAGTTGACGACCATCCTATATTTACGTTGAGACGTTATATTTATTGCCACGCTAACAACCACAAAATGACGCCAAGTTTGGCAAAAGGGAGATTTCCTTATTATCACTGTCAGGGCAATAAGCGTTGCCGATACAGGAAGCAAGATGTTGATGCTGCGTATCTCAACTATTTAAGAACATTGAAGCCCAAAGAAGAACATCTTGAAATGTTCAGGCAAATGTCAATGGATATTTATGAGCAAAAGACGACTAATATTACAGAACAGAATAAAAGATTAAAGGCTGAAATTCTCGAATTAGAAAAGCAGCAATTAGGCACGCTTCTTTTAATGAGAGACAAAGAAGATATTACGATAAAGAAATTAGGTGAGAAAGAAGTGGATATATTGGAAGCGCAAATTCAAGAGAAAAAAGCTTGTTTAATGGACGAAGAGAAAATAAATAAGATTACGGAAGACTGCTGGGACTTCGTAAAGTTCTTTATGAACAATGTTGACGCTATCTGGGAAACGGGAAATCTGGAAATAAAAAAAGATGTTCAGAGTTTGATAAGCCCAAAAGGTTTTGTTTTTTAGGAAGGACTTATCGAACTCAAAGAAACGCCTCATTTTATAAGCAGTTTTGCATCTGCTTCAACTGAAAATCCTTTGAGGTGTGGAGGTGGCGGGAATTGAACCCGCGTCCGAAAATGTTTTAGTAAGGCCGCTACAGGCTTAGTCCGAAAATTTATCCCGTAATCGGACGGTACTACATTATAAACCAGCGCCGTTTTAATTTAATTTTAAACTGACGGCGCAAGCAGCTTAAAACTAGCCTGCTCTTGACGTTTTATCCATATAGCAGGCGTCTAGAGGTAAAACGAAGCCGCGTTAAGCAGCTAAAGGCATAACGCTAAATGCCGTGAAAGGCTTAACGTTGTGCATTGGAACAACAGTTTTGTTGTTTATTTTTCGGTCGATTTTTGCGGAGCCATCGACCAACTCCGGCCTGCTGCCATTACCTCTATCACTCCCGTCGAACCCTGTTCACCCCCGTTGATTTTACGCCTATTTTTAAAGAAGTTTCTAATTATTCCTGCGCATTCTGTATTTAAATATTCTTTTTTACTACCATCAAATTCTATTTGATGATTAAGTTTTTTATTATTTGTTATTTCAAATACACTTTTACAAGCGCCAGCTTTTACATCGTACGCGCCAAAAATAATTTTTTTTATTCTTGCATTTACAAGAGCGCCCGCGCACATTGGACAAGGTTCGATTGTAACATATAAGAAACAATCGTTCAAACGATAGGTTTTTAATTTTTTAGCAGCTTTACGTAAAGCAATAATTTCTGCATGAGCAGTTGGGTCAGATAACATAATGCATTTATTAAAGCCACGAGCAATTATTTTATTTTTAAGAGTTATAATTGCACCTATTGGAACTTCACCTTTTTTGTAAGCTTTCTGAGCTTCTTTTAAAGCTTGAGATATAAAATAAGAATCATCTTTTAATTGTTTATTTTTCAAGATTTTTTTCCAATACATCTTTTATATCTTTTGGAAACCGAACAGGTTTTAACTCTTTATTTACAAAAGGATGTTTTGTTTTCCCTATAACTAAAAGCTTTTCATGACATTTTACTTCATATGAACAAGTAATGCTTGCAGCTGTTACCTCTGATATATTAGTTTCTATTGTTATAATATGGTCGTATTTCGCTGGAGAAATATATTTGCACTCAGCATGGATAACGGGAAAATAAAAACCTCTCTCTTCTATTGCTTTATATTCAAGACCTATTTCTCTAAGAAGCTCGGTACGTCCTCGTTCAAAAAAATCTAGATAGTTTGCGTAGTAAACCATTCCCATTTGGTCAGTATCGGCATAAGAGATTCTTAAGGCTAATGAGTTCATGGTTTTCTCCATTAATTATTACTAAAAGAATTATAGTACATTGATTTAAAAAAAATCAAAAATAGAGCGCAAATATTGAGAAATAAATATAAGAATTTGACTGGAGGATGTTGTTTTTAGTATACTTATACAACTTTTAGGTCGTTGGTGCGGTACCCAAGTGGTAAGGGAACAGTCTGCAAAACTGTTATTCGCCGGTTCAATTCCGGCCCGCACCTCTATTTATGTTTGTAAATAATAAACATCATATGCTTGCCCGGTTAGCTCAGTTGGTTAGAGTACTTCCTTGACATGGAAGGGGTCAGAAGTTCGAGTCTTCTACCGGGCAGTCTAATGTAGGCAGGATAAGTGAATAGAATAAAAAATTCGAATTTAACAAAACAATCCAAAGCTCCAGTATTTGATACACTTCTTAGTCACGCAAAAAGAGACGTTATATCCTTCCATTGTCCGGGTCATAAAAACGGAAGAAGCATAGATAAAGAATTAAAAGATTATGTTGGACAAGAAGTTTTCAAATTTGATGTTACGGTTTTTGATGAAGTAGATTCTTTGCACGACCCTGTTGGACCAATAAGAAAAGCTCAAGAGCTTATGGCAGAGGCTTATGGAGTGAGGCATTCTTTATTTTTAGTAAATGGAACCTCTAGTGGTAACATGGCTATGTTTCTTTCGGCTTGTAATCCTGGAGACTCGATAATAGTTTCAAGAAGTTCTCATAAGTCTATAATGACTGGAATTATTATGTCTGGTGTTTGGCCTATTTGGGTTCAACCTAAAATAGATCAAAACCTAGATTTAATTTTTAGTATGACTTATGACCAAGTTAAAGAAGCATTAGATAAATATCCTGAAGCAAAAGCTGTATTAGTAACTAGTCCAACTTATAACGGAATTGTTACTGAATTGAGTAAAATTGCGGATTTATGCCATAGAAGAGGCAAGATTTTACTTGTTGATGAAGCGCATGGCGCGCATTTGCATTTTAATGATAGACTCCCTGAATCAGCAGTTGAAGCAGGTGCGGATTTATGTGTTCAATCAACGCACAAGATTTTATCGGCAATGTCTCAAGGGTCGGCGTTACACTTTAATTCAAAACTGGTTGATTTTAATAGAGTAAAAAAAGTAGTTTCAATGCTTCAAACTACAAGTCCTAATTACTTAACGCTTGCAACTCTTGACTTGGCAAGAAGACAAGTTTTTTTGCAAGGTAAAAAAGACTTTGACAAAGTTCTAGATGCTGCAGAGTGGGGACGTTCTTATATAAACAAAAACATTCAAAATATGAAATGTTTTGACAGAAAAGAAATGAATAAACTTGGTTTTGATTTAGATGAAACCAAACTTACTGTAAATGTTACAAAGACTGGCCTTTCAGGTTATGAGGTAGAAAGTATTTTAGCCAGAGAATATAGAATACAACTTGATTATGCTGATTTATTTAATTTGGTTGCTATTCATGGAGAAGGCACAATCAAAGCTGATGTGGAAGCTTTTGTAAGTGCTCTTGAAAGTATAAGTAAAAAATATCATGGTAAGCAAAAAAATTGGATACTTAAAATCCCAACCTTATCTACGGAAATGGTTATGAAGCCAAGAGATGTATTCCTTTCAAATAGTATTACAAAGGTAAGATTAAAGAAAGCTGTTGGGCATATAGCCGCTCAGATCTTAACTCCTTATCCACCAGGAATACCTGTAGTAATACCTGGAGAGAGAATAACGCAGGAAATATGTGATTGTCTTATGGATACAGCGTCTAAAGGTATAAGAATAAGCGGTCAGGAAAACGACAAGTTAAGAATGGTTAAGGTATTTACAAATTTTTAATGGAGAAAGAATGATGAACAAAAAAGATTTAGCAGAAATAAAAAAACTTTTAATAGAAAAGATAGCAGAACTTTTAAATAAGACAAGTAATGCTCAAAGAAATATAGACTCCGATGATACAAATGTCGGAGATGAAATAGATATAGCAAGACAAAACAGCGATAAAGAAATATTTTTTGAGATTACATCCAGCGATAAAATAACACTAAGCGCAGTAAACGATGCTTTAGCGAAGGTAGAAAAAAGAATATATGGAACGTGCGAATGTTGTGGCGAGAAAATCCCTCTAGAAAGATTAAAAGCAATACCCTGGACAAGATATTGTATAAAATGTCAGGAAGAAGCTGAAAATCCTAAAAGATAAAAAATGTTATTACAAGTTTGGAATCAAATATTAACAAAAGGTCTTTTGTGGGTAGAGAGCGCGACTCTATTTGCGTTCATATTTACAATAGGCTTTTTGTTTAAGAGATATGTAGCAAGGTTAATACAAAATCTTTTAGCAAAAGTTGGATTAGTTCTTAATGATAAAATTGTAGAAATGACAAGTACTTATGTTTCTCTTTGGTTTTTTCTAATAGCTCTTTATGTATCCATTCTAAAGTCTCCACTAAATACGAAAAGCATAATTATAGATAAAGTTTTCTATGTTGTATTTGCTTTTTCAATAGTTACTCTAATTGCGTCGATTGTCCCTAAATTTTTACAGAACACAATTCAAGAGAGAATCACTTCAAATATATTAAAGTTTTTTATAACGCTTATTGGTTTGGTTTTAATACTAAATCAAGTCGGTGTAAAGTTAACTCCTATTTTGACTGCTTTGGGTATAGGTTCTGTCGCTGTTGCATTAGCACTTCAGGATACACTTGCTAATTTGTTTGCCGGGATAAATATTCTTGCCAGTAAGCAGATTGCAAAAGATGACTATATTAAGCTTGATTCAGGTCAAGAAGGAATGGTTGTTGAAGTTAATTGGCGAACAACTTTAATAAAAGAAATATATAATACTACTATTGTTATCCCTAATAGCAAAATATCTTCTGCTATAGTAAGTAGTTACCATTTTAAGAAGTCTGAAGTTACGGTTTCAATAGCTTGTAGCATTGCTTATGGGAGTAACTTAGATCGTGTTGAAGAAGTTGCAAAATATGCCGCTAAAGAAATAATGGATAAATATGATTCTGCTTCTAAAATTTATGAACCAGTAGTTCAATTCACGGACTTTGCGGATTCTTCAATAAACTTTATTTTATATTTTAGAGTTAAAACAGCTTATGCTAAAGCATTTATAAAAAGTGAAGTGTTAAAAAATTTATATAGAAAATTTAATGATGAGGGAATAGAAATTCCTTTCCCTCAAAGAGTTGTTACTATTAACAAACAATAATGCAAATGCTATAATTGCCGAGCGGATTGATTTTTGGAGGAAGTTGATGAAGTTTGTTTTAAGTTCAAAGATTTTTAAAGCAACAGTAACAGAAGCTAATTTAGAATATAAAGGTAGTATAACGATAGATACTGATCTCTGCAATAAATCCGGTCTTTGGATAGGCGAAAAAGTTTTGGTTGTATCAAATACTTCAGGAGCAAGACTTGAAACCTATGTGATTCCTGGAAAGTCTGGTTCGGGTGTAATTTGTATGAATGGCGCTGCTGCACATCTTATAAAGCCTTGGGAAGAAGTGATAATAATGGGTTTTACTCTTTCAGATAAGCCTATTAACCCTAAAATTGTTTTTGTAGATAAAAATAATAAAATAGTAAATGTAAAAAACAGTTTATAAGATTTTCGGGGCGTGGCTCAGCTGGCTAGAGCGCTCGGTTCGGGACCGTGAGGTCGCTGGTTCAAATCCAGTCGTCCCGATTTTACGAAGGCTTGGGAAAAATCCTTATCTTTCAAGTCTTTTTTTATTTGTAGACGACCGATAGATAATTCATAATATATTCAAGATAACTGAAAATAATTCAAAATAACATTACAAGACTAAAATAAGACTATTTTAGGAGATAAAAATACGGTCGATCCGTTTTTAAGGAGACAAAAATGAATGTAAAATTTGATCCTTTAGGGCTTTATTTTGAAGCAATCAGAAAAATTGAACCTCTTGCCGATAAAGAAATTAAATCCTTGTGGCTTAAATCTAAAACTGACAAAGCTGCTTTTGACAAGCTTGTAGAGCAAAACTATAGATTAGTTATACCTATAGCTAAAAGATTCATGAAGAAAGGTGTAGATTTTATGGATCTTATAGAAGAAGGTAATTTAGGTCTTATTAAGGCTGTTGAGAGATTTGACCCTGCTAGAAATGTAGCTTTTTCAACATATGCAGTTTATTGGATAGAACAATACATAAGAAAAAGTATAGAAAATAATGTAAAAACAGTTAGAATTCCTTCTCATGTTTGGGATGCTCTTAACAAATGGATAAGAACAAAAATAATGTTGAGAGAAAAGCTTGAAAGGGATCCAACTGATGGCGAAATAGCAAAAAAGTTAAAACTTAGTAAAGAACAAGTTAATGACTTAATGAGAGCTTCATCAGTTTTCAATGGAGCAGTCTCTTTAGACGCTGCTATTGACGAAGATTCTGAACTGCAAGTTAAAGATACTATAATTGATGCTGAAGAAACTTCCCCAGAGTCAGTTACAGAAGTTATAAGAACCAGAGCAGATATAGGTATGGCTTTAAATGACTTGCCTGATAGAGAAAGAGAAGTTGTAAGAATGCGTTTTGGAATAGGTGGTTTAGAGCCAATGTCTTTAGATTCAATAGGAAAAGTTCTTAATATTTCCAGGGAACGAGTTAGACAGGTAGAACTTCATGCTTTTAAGAAGCTTAAAGAAAGTTTAGTCAAGTATAGTTTTATTGGCAAAGATATTGCTGAAAATTTAAAACTTGATGGTAGAAGTGGTAGAGATAGACGTAGTAAAGAAAGACAACCTTCTAAGTTTACAGAAAGAAGGTCTAATATAGAAAGAAGAGTAAAGTGGATATAGAAAAAAAATTAAAAATATAGGGTAGAGACATATTTCCTATAGAAGGCGTTATTTTCAAAGATATAACTCCAATTCTTAAAGATACAAGCATTTTTAACGAAATAATTGACGTTTTTGCTGATAAATACAAGAATATTAAAATTAATAAGATTGCTGGATTGAATCTCGCGGATTTCTCCTTGGCATGTCTTTGGCAGTAAAAATGGATATTCCATTTGCACCAATTAGGGAAAAAGGAAAACTTCTCGGTAAACAGCTCAAGCTGCATATTCTTTAGAATATGATTCTACAGCAATAGAAATGCATGAAGCGAAGGTGCTGTTTTTGAAGGAGAGAAAATGTTTTATTGGTTGACGATTTGCTTTGTTGGTGCTTCAGGATGGCTTGTTAAGAAGCTTAAAGGCAATATGGTTTCTGCTACTTTTGTTTGCGAGTTGTTATTTAAAAAAAAGTAAAGACGTTAATATTTTTTTCCATAGCTAAATTCTAAACTGTGTATGCCCTGATAGCTCAACTGGATAGAGCAGATCCGTCCTAAGGATAAGGTTGGAGGTTCAACTCCTCTTCAGGGCGCATAATATGATTAGTAATTGATTTAGCTTCCTACGTTAGTATTAGACTTTCGTGTTTAAATATTTAAGTACAGTTTCCAATATACAACTTTGTATTAAAGGAGCTAGTATGGATTTAGATTTACTTAACGAAAAACAAGAAATTTATACTGCTAAAAATGTAAAAACTTTTGTAGGCATACCAAACATTCCTAATAACTTAAATCCTTTAATTGCAATTGCCGATAATATGTGGTGGTGTTGGAACAGCTCATAATCCAAAAGCTATGCTTGAAGCTGTAAGTCAAGAAAAACTTACAGAGCTTTCTCAAGATGACAGTTTCGTTTCTCATGTAGAGAGAGTAAAAAGAGTTTTAGACAGATATCTTAGTATGAATACTTGGTATGCAGAGTATTGTTCTGACTATTCAAATCTTAAATTTGCATATTTTTTCCACGGAATTTGCCATACATGAAAGCATTCCTATTTATTCCGGAGGACTTGGTGTTTTATCAGGAGATCGCTTAAAATCTGCAAGCGACATGGGACTTCCTCTTGTCGGTGTTGGTCTTTTGTATAGATATGGCTATTTCAGGCAACGTTTAAGTTTTGATGGTTTGCAACAAGAAGAATATGTTGAAAATAATTTTCTTCATATGCCTCTTGAACTTGTAAAAAATGACGATGGAAGCGAACTTGTAATTGATATTGATATCCCAAATCAAACAATATATGCAAGAGCTTGGAAAATCAAAATAGGAAGAATCCCTCTATATCTTTTAGACGCAAATATAGATAAAAATTCAAAAGATGCAAAAACCATTACTGATCAATTATATGGCGGAGACAGAGACATGCGTATCCGTCAGGAAATAGTCTTGGGAGTCGGTGGAGCAAAACTACTTAAAACTTTAAAAATAGATCCAGATGTTATACACATAAATGAAGGACATTCGGCTTTTTTATTATTAGAGAAAATTCGTCAACATATGGAAGATGGTCTTTCTTTTGATGCAGCATTTCAAGTGGTAAAAAGCAATTGTGTGTTACTACACACACTCCTGTTCCAGCCGGCAATGAAGTTTTTTATGTGATTTATTCTTAAAATATTTTGGAATTTTATGCCAGAAGCTTGGTATATCAAAAGATCATCTTTTACAGCTTGGGCAATTTCCTTTTAATCAAAAAGATTTTTCAATGACTATACTTGCACTCAAGACTTCAAACAAAGCAAACGGTGTAAGCAGACTACATGCTACCGTCGCCAGAGATATGTGGCAAAGCATATGGATCAATTTACCAAGAAGAGAAGTTCCTATAACGCATATAACAAATGGGGCCATACAAACACTTGGATTTCAAATGAAATTTCAGATTTATTTGACAGATATTTAGGTGAAGCTTGGAGAGATGAGCCTGCAGATCACACAATTTGGAATAGAGTAATACATATACCTGACGCGGAAATATGGAGAGGTCATGAAAGAAGAAGAGAGCGTCTTGTTACGTTTGCAAGATCTAGACTTAGACAACAACTTGAAAGAAATGGCGCAACAAGAAAGATAATAAATCTTAGTGATGATGTTTTAGACCCAGAAGCTTTGACTATAGGCTTTGCAAGGAGATTTGCTTCTTATAAAAGAGGTAATTTAGTATTTAAAGATTTAGATAGAATAAAAAAGATTTTGACAAATAAAGAATTTCCAGTACAAATAATAATTGCGGGAAAAGCTCATCCTCAAGATGATATTGGTAAAAGAATTATCCAAAATATAATCTCTCTATCAAAAGATCCAGATTTAGAGAGAAAAGTGGTATTTTTAGAAGAATATGATGTAAATGTTGCTCATTACCTTGTTCAAGGATTTGATATTTGGCTTAACAACCCTCTAATGCCTGAAGAAGCATCTGGCACCAGTGGAATGAAAGCTGCAGTAAATGGAGTATTAAATTTTAGCGTTCTTGATGGTTGGCGGTGTGAAGGTTATAACGGTAGTAATGGTTGGACTATTGGATCGATAAAGCGTTATCCTGGCAGAGATTATCAGGATTTAGTTGAAAGCAGAGATATTTATGAAATATTAGAAAACGAAATAATACCTTTATTTTTTACAAGAGGTCAGGATGGTGTACCTAGAGGCTGGACACAAAAAATGAAATTTTCAATGCAAACTTTAGGACCAGTATTTAATACTAACAGGATGATAGAAGAATATACGAAAAAATTTTATATTTCTACCGCGTTAGAATATACCAAATACAAAAAAGATAACTACGAACCAGCAAAGAAAAAAAGTGAATGGATAAAAAATATTTACAATAAGTGGAATACTATAGAATTTATTTCAACAAGTGATAATATTTTTAACGAGATGAAAATTTCCAGTGAAATAACTGTTCAGGCAAAAGTTTATTTAGGCGATATTTCGTCAAATGATGTCAATATGCAAATTTATAGTGGATATATTCATGACGGACAATCTGTAAGCGAGCCAAGCATAGGTATAATGAATTTGGTTTCAAAAGAGGGTGATAATTATATTTTTGAAGGAAAAATTTTGATTGACAAAGTGGGAAAATGTGGATATACTTTACATATTTTACCGCAATACGAAGGGGAAGTTCAGATACTCCCTGGACTAATAAAGTGGATATAGAAGGATTAGGATTATGGGATTTGATTTTTTAATTTATGATTTAGACGGTACGCTTGTAGATTCTTTAGGAGACATTGCTTCTTCAGTAAATTCTGTAAGACAAGATAATGATCTTGAAGATTTGCCATTAAAACAAATACGATCTTATTTAGGTAATGGCGTTGATGCGCTTATATCAAAAGTCGTTCCTCAAAAAAGGGAGAAAGCAGTCGAAGGTTTTAAATCTTATTATAAACGCCGCATGCTTGATACTACCGTTATGTTTAACGGTAGTAAAGAGATGTTGGAGTCTTTAAAATATAAAAAGAAAGCCATTCTTACTAATAAAAGTGAAGTTTATGCAAAAGACATTATAAAAGAACTTGGGATTAGCAATTATTTTGTTGAAGTGTGGGGTGGCGATACTCTAGATGTAAGAAAACCTAATCCAAAAACTATTTTTGAATTAGTAAAGACTACAGAGTCTGATATTTCAAAAACAGTGATGATTGGCGATAGCGCAAGTGATTTTTTGGTAGCAAAAGCTGCAGGCGTAGCTTCTATAGCCGTTGCTTACGGATACTGTAACTTAGATGAAATAAAAACCTATAATCCCAACTACATAGTAAAGACCCCACAAGAAATAGCAAAAATTGTTTTATAAACACAAAAAAAAAGACTAAGTGGCAAACCAACCTAGTCTTTTTTTGTTTGGTTGAAAATATTATTTTTCTGCGGCTTTTGCAACTTTTTTCTCATCAAAATGAGCTTGCTTTTTATGTATTTTTTTCACGACCTTCATCGCTTGTTACGAAATCTACTTTAGCATCAATAACTTTATTTTTGTCAGCTTCATATTCGCTTATCTTTGCTTGTAGTTTAATAGCTTTTTCTTTCTTGGCAGTTATTTTTTTTTATCGAGAAAGTCAACGACAAGTTTTCTTATGTCCTTCTTTATAGACTCTTTCTTAGTGTCTGCTACCTTCTCGTATTTTGTTAACAAGTCATCTAATTTAGAAATAAACTTATGCTTATCTTCTTTGAATTCCTCTGCCTTTGGACCTTTGTCATGATGCTCATCTGCAAAAGACAGTACCGGAGTAAAACATACAAAAAAGAAAACGCCGCACAATACTAACGTTAATTTTTTTAACATAAACCTCCTCCCTTCAGTTATTCAAACTCAACTATGCGTTTATAAGACCTGCGCTATAGAGAGATTGTTTAAATGCAAAGTAGAAAATTCCACTCCGACTTCCGAGAAAAGTTCTTTAAAAGTAGTATCAGGGTATTGTATATCTGCTATAATTTTTTTTATTCCAGCATTAACTATCATTTTTGCGCATAGAACACAAGGAGAGTGAGTACAATAAAGAGTTGAATATTTGATATTTATTCCGTGGTAGCCGCCTTGGATAATTGCATTCTGTTCAGCATGAATAGCCCTGCATATTTCATGCCTTTGGCCTGAAGGTATGTCCATAGCATCTCTCAAACAACCCAAAGATAAACAATCTTCTGTTCCTGAAGCTGCGCCGTTGTAGCCTGTCGTAAGAATTCTCTTATCTCTTACAATAACTGCGCCAACATGATGACGTTTGCAAGTAGATCTTTCTGCTACAAGCCATGCCAATTTCATAAAATATTCGTTCCAAGAGGGACGCAGGGGGTTAGTGTTATTTTTTTTAGCCATTGCGCAATTTAACTAAAAAAATCCGTATTGTGTCAATATACTTTTTTTGTTAAAATATTTTTCTGATTTTATAGTTGGCTGTTAATCGGGAGATAGTATGAATTTTCAAGAAATTATTATGACTTTACAGAAATTTTGGGCAAATCAATGCTGCCTTATATGGCAGCCATACGATTTAGAAAAAGGAGCTGGCACTTTCAACCCTGCAACTTTTTTGCACTCTTTAGGTTCTAATGCTTGGAATGTTGCTTATGTTGAGCCATCTAGAAGACCTGCAGATGGTAGATATGGCGAAAATCCCAACAGGCTTCAGCATTATTATCAGTTCCAAGTAATTATGAAGCCAGCGCCCAAAAATATACAACAGATTTATTTAAACAGCCTAAAAGCTATAGGATTAGATCCTAAAAAACACGATATAAGATTTGTTGAAGACGATTGGGAATCTCCAACTCTTGGCGCTTGGGGACTTGGCTGGGAAGTGTGGATTGATGGTATGGAAGCGACTCAATTTACTTATTTCCAACAAGTTGGTGGTATATCGTTAAACCCGATTTCAGTTGAGATTACATATGGCACTGAACGTCTTGCCACGTATGTTCAAAAGAAAAATAATGTTTACGATTTACAATGGAATGATACGCTGACTTATGGAGACGTTCATCTTGAAGATGAGAAACAGTGGTCTGCTTATAACTTTGAAAAGGCAAATGTTGATATGTTAAAAAAACACTTTTCTGATTGGGAAAACGAAGCAAAAAAGCTTTCCCAATCTAGACTTCCGCTGCCTGCATATGATGCGGTTATGAAATGCTCCCACTTATTTAATTTGCTTGATGCCAGAGGGGCAATTTCAGTATCTGAAAGAATTGGATATATTTTAAGAGTAAGAACTATTGCAAAGACAGTAGCCGAAGAATATTTAAAAATGACTGAAGATATAAATCTGGAATCTAGTTCGGGAGTAGACAATGACCAACGATAACATAAAAAACGCATTGCTTGAGATAGGGACCGAAGAAATTCCGACGTCTTATATAGAGCCTGCATTAAAACAAATTGAACAAATCGCGTTAAAAGAGTTTGAAATTTTAAATATAAAACACGGAGCAATAAAAACTTTTGCTACGCCAAGAAGACTTGCTTTAATTGTTGGAGATTTGGCTGTAAAAAGCGAAGATAAAATAGAGGAGATTTCAGGGCCTTCTTGGAGAGCGGCAAAAGATGTAAATGGCGATTGGACACGGACTGCCAAAGGTTTTGCTGCAAAAAATGGCACATCTCCAGACAAACTTGTTAAGAAGGTTACAGAAAAAGGCGAGTATCTTTCGTTTATCAAAAAAACAAAAGGTGAAAAAACAGAAAACCTTTTAGCTTCTACTTTTCCAAAGATAATAAACTCAATAGCTTTTCCTAAATCTATGATATGGGAAGAAAGTGGTTTCAGATTTGCAAGACCTATAAGAAACATAATAGCACTATTTGGAAAAAAGATAATCAAATTTAGAATAGCTGATGTCAACTCTTCCAATTGGACGATAGGTCTTCATACTTATGATATATCTAAGATAAAAATAGATTCTCCTGAAACCTATTTGACAACGCTGCAAAATAAATCAGTTTTAGTTGACCAAAATAAAAGGCGTGAAGAAATGAAAAAGTCAATAGAATCTGTAGTAAAAAATGTCGGTATTATAGTCCCTGATGAAACTTTAATTGACGAAGTAAATTATCTAGTTGAATATCCGTCGGCAGTTCTTTGCGATTTTGATAGGAAATATTTGGATTTACCTTCAGAAGTTCTCACTGTATGTATGAAAAAAAGCCAAAAATGTTTTGCAGTAAATGATAAAAATAATAAATTTTTAAATTGTTTTATAGGTGTTAAAAATGGAATATCTTCCTATTTAGAAATTGCTAAGGAAGGATATGAAAGGGTTGTTGCCGCAAGACTTTCTGATGCTGAATTTTTCTATAAAAATGATTTGAACAATGGTCTTGATGCTAATATTGAAAAACTTAAAGGTGTTATTTTCCATAAAGAAATAGGCACTGTTTACGAAAAAATTGAACGCATTAAAGAAATAGTTGCATTTTTTAATAAAGAATTTAATGTGCAGTTAGACGATAGAACTCTTCAAAGAGCTGTTAGTCTTTCAAAAGCTGATTTAGTTACCGAGATGGTTTTTGAATATCCTGAGCTACAGGGAATTATGGGCAAAATCTATGCGTCAAAGTTAGGTGAAAGCTTTGAGGTCGCAGAGTCTATAGAACAGCATTATTTACCTTTAAGCGCATCTGGAAAAATTCCTTCAAATAAATTGGCTTCTTTGATATCGTTGTCTGACAGAATAGATACTTTAGCTGCAAATTTTTCTATAGGTCTTGAACCTTCTGGCTCTGCAGATCCTTATGGTCTTAGAAGAGCCGCGATAGGATTTATAAGAATTGCGACACAAATTTTTCCAGATAAAGATTTAAGTTTTGCAGTAAGGAAGATATTTGATCTTTTACCTGAAAATGTAAAAAGTAATCCAAAATATAAAGTAGCTTATGAAAAGCTTATTAATTTTTTACGTCAAAGAATAGAAGGTATTCTTGAGTCAGAAGGATATAGTTTTGACGAAGTTAAATCCGTGGTTGGTATTTTGGAAAAAGAGGAATTAAAAGATTTAGGCTCTTTGCGTCCTAAACTTGTTTCTTTAAAGAATGCAAGACAAAAAGGTGATTTTTCGTCTATTTCGGCAGTTTTTAAGAGAATAAATAATATTTTAAATCAAGCAAAAAAACAAAACGTTGATGTTTCTGAGTCAATAAATGAAAGTTTATTGGTAGAAGATCCTGAAAAAAAACTTTTTAAATTTTCTGTAAAAATAAAAGCAGAAGTTGATGTCTATGTCTTTCAAAATAAATATACTGAGATTTTTGATAAGGTCTTGGAAATAAAGCCTATTATTGACGATTTTTTTGAAAAAGTTATGGTTATGGCAGAAAATGCCGCTGTAAAGTCAAACAGAATCTCTTTGTTAAATTATACAAAGAATATTTTTGCCAAATTTTTAGATTTTTCTGCTTTACAATAATTTAAAAAGGGTTAATATTTTATTTAATATCTTATAATTTTTGTATTAAATAATTGCGTACCACCGAATGTCGTTTGGAAGAACCCGCTATTGGTTGGAAAAGGTTTCTTCTATTTTACGACGGTATCTTCTTGTTTTTTTTATATGAAATTGTTTGACAAAAACAAAAATTTATGTTACCATCGTTAAGTCGTTAGAGCAGGGTTGTTTAGTTCTCTAATATTCTAAAGATTTAAATCCCCCTTTCAAACAAATCAATTTGAAGGGCCCGTAGCTCAGTCGGTAGAGCACCTCACTTTTAATGAGGTTGTCGTGCGTTCGAGCCGCACCGGGCTCAGTTGCTCCCATCGTCTAGGGGTCTAGGACACAGGATTTTCAATCCTGCGACACGAGTTCAAATCTCGTTGGGAGCGTATTTTGTTAACATAGGCGTGTTCACGCCAAACACTATAAACCCTTTAGACTTTCAGAAAAGTTTAAAGGATTATTTTATGGAAGGCAAATCATGTCAACATTAGTTGTTTTAGGAACCCAATGGGGAGATGAAGGAAAAGGAAAAGTTGTTCATTATCTCGCCAAACAAGCAGATTACATTGTTCGTTATCAGGGCGGCAATAATGCAGGACATACTCTTATATACGAAAATAAACCTTTTGTACTTCACTTAATACCATCAGGAATCCTTTTCCCAAAAAAATATTGCTTAATAGGAAATGGAGTTGTTGTTGATCCTAAAGCTTTAAAAGAAGAAGTCAGCGTGTTGAGCAAAAAGAAAATCCCTGTAAGAGGCAGATTTTTTATAAGCCAACAAGCCCATGTTATACTTCCTTACCACAAAATTATTGACGCAGCTCTTGAGGAAGGCAATGTTAAAATAGGTACTACAAAAAGAGGCATAGGGCCTTGTTACGCCGATAAAGTAAAAAGAATAGGAATAAGGGTGGTTGATTACTTAGAGAAAGATGTTTTTGTAGATTTACTTGAGAAAAACTTGATAGAAAAAGCTCCTATTTTGGAAAAGAGCGCAATAAATATTAAGAAGTTGAAAGAAGAAATCTTAAAAGATCATAAAGAACTCTCAAAATTTATGAAACCTTTTGTTGCAGATACCAGCCTTACGGTTGAAGATGCAATAAATAAGAAAAAGAAAGTTCTTTTTGAAAGCGCTCAAGGAACATTGCTGGATTTAGACTTTGGAACATATCCTTTTGTAACGTCGTCTAATCCTATTGCAGGAGGAGTGTGCTGCGGAGTTGGTTTAGGGCCTACAAGAGTCGACACTGTTTTAGGCGTAGCAAAAGCTTATACTACAAGAGTTGGTGAAGGTCCTTTTGCTGTAGAACTTTTTGATAAAATGGGCGATTTTTTGAGAGACAAAGGTGGAGAGTACGGGGCTACAACAGGAAGACCTCGTCGTTGTGGTTGGTTTGATGCTGTAGTTGTACGCCATAGTGTAAGAGTGAGCAATATAAATCATTTAATTTTAACTAAGCTTGACTGTATGGAAGATATAGATATAATTAAGATATGCGTGGCATACAAGTATAAGGGTAAAATATATAAAGAGTTTCCATCGTCAAGAACTGTTCAGAAATATGCTAAACCTGTATACGAAGAAATACCAGGATTCAAAGGCAAAGTAAAAGGCGTTACGGATTTCAAAAAATTGCCTGTTAATGCTCAAAGATATGTCAAACGTTTAGAGCAACTTGTAGGCGCACCGATTGATTTAATTTCTCTTGGGAGAAAAAGAGAAGAAACAATTGAAGTTAAAAAAGGCGTAAAGTGGTTCTAAGTATGAAACTATGAATGTAAAACTTTTAAAGTTTACTAAAGATGCGGAAAAAATGTGTGCGGTTGCTGCAAGACTTTGTTATAGCGCGTCAACAATTGATTATATTGATGAAAATCTTACGCCTGATAAAGTTAAAGATTTGTTAGGTAAAGTTATTTTTTCAGGTCATCATTCTGTGCTTGAGCACGCATCGTTTACATTTGGCGTTGAAGGCGTATCCCGTGCTTTGCTTGCTCAGCTTACAAGACACAGAATAGCTTCTTTTTCTGTTCAAAGTCAAAGATACGTGAAATCTAAAGCAGGTGTTGATTTTGTTTTTCCTGCAACAATAAAAAATGACGAAAAGCTTTTAGAAAAATATAATAATTTTTTAAAAAGTACTGAAAGTTTATATAAAGAATTTTTAGATGCTGGTATTCCTGCAGAAGATGCAAGATATATCTTGCCAAATGCTGCAGCTACGCAAATAATAATTACTATGAATGCCAGGGAATTGAGACATTTCTTTTCATTAAGGTGTTGCAACAGGGCGCAATGGGAAATGAAAGATATGGCATGTCGTATGCTAAATCTTGTACGAAAAGAAGCTCCTTTGCTTTTTGAAGATGCGGGACCAGATTGTGCAAGAGAAGGCTGTCATGAAACTTTTAATTGTGGCAAGGCTTGGAAAAAGTAAATTGAGGTAAGGGGTTAAGGGATGCACGATGTTTTTGGATTTCTGATATCTTTGGCAAGTATTCTTTTATTTGCAAAGATTCTTGGAGAAATAGCTTTAAAATTAAGACAAAGCGCTATAATTGGCGAGCTTTTAGCAGGTGTTCTTATAGGTCCTAGCATATTGGGACTTGTTCATGAAACGCCTATTTTAACAAGCATATCAGGACTTGGCGCTATAATTCTTCTTTTTGAAGTTGGTCTTTCAATGGACATAAAAGAATTTTTAAAAGCCGGTGGTTGGGCTACTGCCGTAGCTTTTGTTGGTGTTATTGCTCCTTACTTTCTTGGTTATTTTGTATTCTTGCATTTTGGTCTTTCAAATGCGCAGGCAATTTTTGCTGGTGCTGTTCTTACGGCAACGTCAGTTGGCATTACAGCAAGAGTGTTTATGGATTTAAAAAAACTTGAGACTAAAGAAGCAAAAATTGTTTTGGGAGCAGCGGTCATTGATGACGTTATAGGTCTTGCAATTTTGGCTGTAGTTTTAAAACTTGTCCAAGGCGCAACGGTTACTTTTGAAACAATAGCCCAAGTAAGTGCAACGTCAATATTATTCTTAGTTTTATCAACAATAGCAGGAATTCTTATAGCTCCAACAGTATTTAGACTTTTTGCAAAAATGAAGCAAGAGCATGTTATATTTGTTATGGGAATTGCATTTTGTTTTGTTGTCTCGGCATTTGCAGTCAAAGTAGATCTTGCTTCAATAGTGGGGGCTTTTGTGGCGGGTCTTGTTCTTTCAACGACTAAACAGTCTCAAGAGATAAAAAGAGATATAAAGCCTATATATGCTTTTTTTGTTCCTCTATTTTTTGTATTAATGGGAACTAACGTTGACATAAGCGCATTTAATCCATTTATAGCTGCTAACAGAGAAATATTGGTTTTGGCAGCAGTTCTTTTTGCCGTAGCTTTTGTCGGAAAAGCTGTAGCAGGCTTTGTGGTTTTTAAAAAAGATATAAATAAGTTTTTGATAGGCGTTTCAATGATCCCACGTGGAGAAGTTGGTTTGATATTTGCTGGCATAGGTCTTGAAAATAACGTTTTTGGTTCAAAAGAATATAGCGCTTTGGTTGCTGTTATAATGCTTACTACTTTTATAACGCCAATAATACTTAAATGTCTTTTATCAAAACAAAATGAAAACGGATAAAAACTTTATCTTGTTATTTTTAACAATTGTTTTTTGTAGCAATTCTTTTGTTTTTGCCGCAGAAAGCAAAAGCAATACTTCCTTACCAAAAGAAACTGTTCTTGAAGATCCTTATAAATCTGCAAGACAGAACGAAACTAAATATATTGATGTAAGCGATAATCTATCTACTATATACCGTAAATCTCATATTGTTTCTAATAACTTTAATATTGAAAAGGTAATAGAAGTTTTTAAAATAATCCTTGAAAAAATAAAAGCTCTCCTTATAAAAGTCAAATTATTAAAACCTTGATATAAATATGTCCACTTTAAGGAGCGGAGCAAATGACATCAAATTACTCTAAGTTTGAAGCAGTTTGTCGTATTCTAGAAGAAAACAATTTTGACAAGTCAAAACTTATACCAATCTTACAATCCGTTCAAGGAGAATACAGGTATTTGTCTGAAGAAATCATGTCTTTTATATCATCATCTCTTGATATGTCTCCTGCAATAGTTTATGGCGTAGCTACATTTTACTCCCACTTTGCACTAAAGCCAAAGGGGAAAAATATCATAAAAGTTTGTAATGGAACTGCATGTCACGTTAAGAAATCAACGGTTATTATAGACGGTATAAGAAAAAAGTTGGGTTTAAAAGAAAACGAAAATACTACAAAAGATATGTTGTTTACAATTGAGACTGTTGCGTGTCTTGGTGCTTGTGGTCTTGCTCCAGTAGTAGTTATAAATGAAAATATTCATGGTCAGATGACTATTGAAAAAATTGTTAAGCTTATAGACGAGACAATGGGGGACTAAATGACGATTGATTTGGAAAAAATAATCGAAGATTTTTTATCTTCCAGAGAAAATATAAAAAAAAGAGCTATCGTATGCGCTGGCACAGGATGTGTAGCAAACGGATCTCTTAAAGTTTTTAATACTTTGGTTGATGCAGCTAAAGAACTCGGTATTGATGCTCATATTGAACTTAAAAAAGAAAATAGTGGCTCATTCTTTTCAAAAAGTGGGTGTCAGGGATTTTGTCAAAATGGGCCGCTAATAAATATTTTACCGGCAGGAATACTTTATACAAAAGTCAAACCGGAAGATGCAAAAGAAATTCTAGAAAAGACTGTTAAAAATGATGAGCTTATAGAGAGACTTTGTTACCGTAGTGGCGATACTATCTGCAAGGGTCAAGAAGAAATTCCTTTCTATCAAAAACAGTACAGAATGGTGCTTAAACAGTGCGGTATTATAGATCCTGAAAATATTAGAGAATATATAGCTAATGGCGGATATTTAGCTGCAAAAAAAGCTTGTATGCAAATGACAGATAAAGAAATTTGCGATGTTGTTTTGGAATCTGGCTTAAGAGGACGAGGTGGAGCTGGATTTTTGACGGGAAGAAAATGGGACATAACAAGGAAACAAGAAGGAACAAAAAAATATATGATTTGCAACGGTGATGAGGGCGATCCGGGCGCTTTTATGGACAGAAGCGTTATGGAAGGAAACCCGCATAGTGTTATTGAAGGGTTGATAATAGCGGCAAAAGCTACAGGAGCTGACGAAGGATATATTTATGTAAGAACAGAATACGGTCTTGCCGTTGAGAGAATGAACAAAGCTGTAAAAGATGCTACAGACATAGGCATTTTGGGGGATAATGTTTTTGGTTCAAATCGCAATTTTAGACTTCATGTTATGGAAGGAGCCGGTGCTTTTGTATGTGGAGAAGAAACAGCTTTAATAGCCTCTCTTGAAGGGAAACGCGGGATGCCATTGCCAAAACCTCCTTTTCCTGCCCAAAGTGGTTTATGGGGAAAGCCTACAACTATAAATAATGTTGAGACGCTTGCGACTGTTCCATTAATAATAAATTATGGAGCTTTAGAGTTTAGGAAGATAGGAACTGAAAATTCTACAGGCACAAAAACTTTTGCTTTGACAGGAAATGTTGTTAATACAGGATTGATAGAAGTCCCTATGGGTACGACTTTAAGACATGTAATATTTGACATAGCAGGTGGTGTTACAGATGACGAAGACAAAATTAAAGAAGATAATTTTAAGGCCGTCCAAATAGGCGGACCTTCAGGTGGTTGTCTTACAAAAGAACATTTTGATCTTCCTTTAGAGTTTGAGTCGTTAAAAAAGGTTGGTGCGATGGTTGGTTCCGGCGGACTTGTAGTTATGAGTAAGCATAATTGTATGGTAAATGTCTCAAAGTTCTTTATGCAGTTTACCCAGAACGAATCTTGTGGGAAATGCGTTTTATGTAGGGAAGGCACTAAGCAAATGCTTTTAATGCTTACAGATATTACAAATGGCAAAGCAAATGAGGAAACTCTTGTTCTCCTTGAACGGCTTGCAAAAGCAGTTATGGCAGGGTCCCTGTGCGGGTTAGGTAAAACTGCTCCAAATCCAGTGTTATCTACGTTAAAATATTTTAGAGATGAATATAATGCTCACGTGAAAGAAAAAAGATGTCCAGCGGAGGAATGTGTAAATTTGCTAAGTTATACTATAGCAGATAAATGTGTCGGCTGTGGAGTATGTGCTTCAAAGTGTCCTGTTAAAGCGATTACCGGACAGAAGGGAAAGAAACATACGATTGATGCTTCAAAATGTGTTAAATGTGGAGTTTGTATGACTTCATGCAAATTTAGTTCTGTGGAAAGGGGTTAAATAAATGGGAAAATACCTGACCATAAACGGCAAGAAATTAGAATTTACAAGCGAAAGAAATTTGTTGGAAATTATCAAAAAAGAACGTATAGAGCTGCCAACATTCTGTTATCATTCTGAACTTAGTATTCACGGATCGTGCAGACTATGTATGATAGAAATTGCAGGTAGAGGAATAATGTCTGCATGTTCTACACCACCAGAACCTGATATGGAAATTAAGACAAATACGCAACGGTTAATAGAAATAAGAAAAATTACTATAGAACTTTTGCTTGCAGACCATGACAGAGAGTGTACAATGTGTGCTAAAAGCGAAAGTTGTAAATTGCAATCTTTAGCAAGAAGACTTGGCATAGAAGAAGTTAGATTTAAAAATATTCCCCGCAAAGAGTCAAAAGATATTTCGACATATGCTTTAGTAAGAGACAACGGAAAATGTGTTTTGTGTGGTGACTGCGTTAGATTTTGTGATGAAATACAAAGTATAGGTGCTTTAGGTTTTGCTGGTAGAGGTTCGCGAGCTAAAATATGTCCGGCTTTTGAAAGAGATTTGGAATCTTCAGAGTGTGTTTATTGTGGACAGTGTTCAAGAGTTTGTCCTACGGGAGCAATACTGCCTAAGACTGAATTTAGAGAAGTTTGGAAGGCTTTAAGTGATGAAAAGAAAAAGGTTATAGTGGCTATAGCTCCTGCTGTAAGGGCTGCTATTGGCGAAGTTTTCGGTGTTAGTGAAGAAAATGGAACAGAAATAGCAGGAAAAATTGTTACAGCTTTAAGAAGTATGGGGTTTGCTAAAGTATTTGATATTTCTTTTACTGCAGATATGACTATTATAGAAGAAGCAAATGAATTTTTAGAACGCCTAGAAAAAAGCGATAATGTGCCTATGTTTACTTCTTGTTGTCCGGCATGGGTGAGATTTGTTGAACAATATTATCCGGACTTTATTAAAAACATTTCAACTTGCAGATCGCCTCAAGGTATGTACGGATCTATTGCAAGGAGAATAATGCCTGAAGTTTTAGGTATCTCAAAAGAAGAGTTGGTTGTTGTTTCCGTAATGCCGTGTACTGCAAAAAAATATGAAGCAAGAAGATCTGAACTAGCCAAAGACGGTGTTATAGACATTGATTATGTTATAACCACTCAAGAACTTGCTTTGATGATTGAAGAGGCGGGTTTGCGTTTTGGAGACCTTGAAGCGTCGGCATTTGATATGCCTTTAGGTTTTAAAACAGGAGGAGGAATAATATTTGGTAATTCTGGTGGAGTTACGGAAGCTGTTTTAAGAAATGTCATGAACGCTAACGGTGACGAATCTGAAGAGTTCAATTTTGTAAGAGGTGAAAACAGCGTAAGAGAAGCAAAACTAAAAGTTGGCGCTAGAGAACTTAAATTAGCCGTTGTACATGGATTAAAAAATGCAAGAAAAGTTTTAAGAGATATTAGAGCTGATAAAAAAAGATATGATTTTGTTGAAGTTATGGCATGTCCTGGAGGTTGTATTGGTGGTGCGGGGCAGCCTGTTTATTCAGATTTAGCCGTAAGAAAGAAAAGAAGCAAAGTTTTGTATGAAAATGATAAAATTATGGAATTGCATAAACCTCAAGATAATCCTTATGTTCAAAAGATTTACAAAGACTATCTTGAAAAGCCTGGAAGCAAAAAAGCGCATGAATATTTACATACTAGCTTTAAATACAGAAAAAGATTTAAAGAAACTTTAGAAATATTTAAATCTCATTTGGAAAAATCTATTAATGTGGATGTTTGTGTTGGCAACAACTGTTTAAGAAAAGGATCAAAAGAAATTCTAAAACACATAATTGGTGATAATAAATTTAAAGATAATGTAAATGTAGAAGCTTTGATTTGTTTAGAAAAATGTTCAAATGGGCCTGCAGTAAAAATAAACGGGAAAACATTTGAGCATTGCACGCCCGATAGTGTTGAAAATGCTATAAAAGAAGAATTAAAAAAAATAAAGGAATTAGCATGAGTAGAGTTATGGGCGTTGATTACGGTCTTAAGAGAATAGGTCTTGCCATGACAGATTTATTGAGAATTACGGCAAGTCCATTTGAAACTATAGCGAGTATTTCTCTTAAGAAAAATGCAGCAAATATTTTAGAAATAGCTAAATCTAATAATGTCTCTGTAATTGTGTTTGGTCTTCCTTTTAATATGAACGGTACGCAAGGAGAAATGGCTGAAACCGTCAACAAAGTAATTGGCGAAATTAAAACTCTTTCATCAGATATTGAAGTAACTACCGTTGATGAAAGGCTTACCACGGCCCAAGCCGAAAGAATACTTATAGAAGAAGGTGATATCTCTAGAGAAAGACGCAAAGGCTTAAAAGATAAGATAGCCGCAGCCCTTATTTTACAAACATATTTAGATGTACATCGTTAAACTGCTTACGCGAGTGCTTTTCTTTGGTCTGCGCAGAAGAACTTCTTCAAGCGGAGCCAAACATGAAAGTGTTGAAATTTTTCTATCAAAAGCTTTTAAATTAAAAAATATTAAGAGATCAAAAAAGTATTTTGATAATAGTCAAAAGGATATTATTAACGAGTAATTTAAAAAAACTGTGACTAAAAAAATAATGGTTTTTATATTGGCAGTTGTTGTTTTGTCCCTAGCTTTATTTTTATGTTTGGGGTTTATGTCTGCTTCAGGCAATAAAACAATGTTTATGGTTAAAAAGGGAGAAAATTTTTCAACAGTCGCATCTCGTTTAGAAAATCAAAGTTTAATACTTTCAAAGAAAATATTTTTGTTTTTTGTAAAACTTACAAATTCACAAGGGAGATTAAAGGCTGGTATATACGAATTGTCAGGCAATGACGGTATACTTAAAATCTTAAAAAAATTAAAGAGCAACTCCTCAAACTTCATTAGAATTACAATCCCTGAAGGAAATAATATAAAACAAATTGCTAACATTATTTCAGATAAAGTAAAAATTGATAAAGAAAAATTTATTAAAATTGTAACAGAAAAAAACTTGGAAGGTTATCTTGTGCCTGAGACTTATTTTATAAGTCCGGGAATTAGTGAAGAAGAATTAATAGATATAATGCATAATGAATTTGATAAAAAAATTACTCAAGATATGTACAAAAGAGCAAAAGATATAGGGATTCCTTTTAAAGATATAATAATAATGGCGTCTATTATTGAAAAAGAAACTGTTAAGCCAGAGGAACGAAGCATTATATCTGCAGTTTTCTATAACAGACTTAAGAAGAAGATAATGTTGCAATCTTGCGCTACTGTTTTGTATGCTATGGGAGTTGTAAAAGAGAAACTTTCTCTAGAAGATACTAAATTTAAATCTCCGTATAATACCTACTTACATTTTGGGTTGCCTCCGGGACCTATAAGTAACCCGGGAATAGAATCAATAAAAGCAGCTTTATATCCGGCAGATTTCGGAGCTTTATATTTTGTCTCAAACGGAGATGGAAGTCATTTATTTGCTAAGACTTTTGACGAGCATGTAAAAAACAAGCGAATTGTAAGGAATAGAAAAATAGGAAAGTGACATGGAACAAAAAAGAGTTTATTTGGACAACAGCGCTACTACAAAAGTGGCGCCTGAAGTTATAGAAACTATGCAACCATACTTTGGAGAAATTTACGGAAATCCTTCAAGTTTTCATTATTTTGGAAGGCAAGCAAAAACAGTCATAGATAAGTCCAGAGTAGAAATAGCTGAGCTAATAAATGCATGCCCTGAAGAGATATTTTTTACAGGATGTGGAACAGAATCTGACAATATTGCTATATTTGGTTTGTTAAACGCTTATGGCGGCAAAGGTCATATAATTACTACAAGAATAGAACATCATGCTGTTTTATATCCGTGTAGACATCTTGAAGAAGTTGGCTATGAGGTTACTTATCTTGACGTTGATAAAGACGGGGTTATTTCCATTGAAGATTTTAAGAAAGCTGTAAGGGGCAATACTATTCTTGTAACAATAATGCATGCGAACAACGAAGTTGGGTCAATTCAGCCTATAGAAGCAATTGCTGATGAGATCAAAAAAATTAATGAGAATGTAAAAAATAAAATATATTTTCATACAGATGCTGTACAAACTGCTGGCAAACTTCGACTTGACGTTAAAAAGTTAGACGTAGATATGCTTGCAATGTCTGCTCATAAATTTAACGGCCCTAAAGGCATAGGCGTTTTATATGTTAAAAAGGGTGTAAAAATATACCCTGTAATGTTTGGCGGACATCATGAAAGCGGTCTACGTCCGGGAACGGAAAATATTGCGTCTATAGTAGGCTGCGCTAAAGCATTTGAAATTGCCAATGCTGCTATAAAAGAAAATGAGAAGCATACTTTGCATTTAAGAGAAAAATTAAAGAAAGGCATTTTAGAAACTATACCTGAAGTTAGTATCAATGCAAGTGGCATAAGATCAGTTTCAAATATTTTAAATGTAAGCTTTAACTATATAGAAGGAGAAGCTTTGCTTCTTATGCTTGATATGAAAGGTATAGCGGTTTCAACAGGATCAGCATGCGCTTCAGGATCATCAGAGACTTCTCATGTTCTCTCATCAATGCGTGTGGATCCTGTTGCGGCTCAAGGAGCTATACGTTTTTCTTTTGGACATTATAATAGAGAGGAAGATGTTGATTATGTTCTTGAAGTATTGCCAAAAGTCGTGTCGGACTTGAGGTTAATGTCTCCCGTATGGAACCAAAAGCAGTAGCAGAAAGTAAAATAGAACAGACTTTATAAAAAGCGGAGGAAAATATGTATATTGATTTTGCATCAGATTGGCCGGCGTACTTGTTTATGGTGTTATTTATATTTTTCTTTGCGTACATTGTTGTAATAGCTGGTAAAAGTAGCGTTAGTGGGAATGAAAATAAGAAATAAGTCTATTAGAAATTTTCGGAGGATTTATGGCGGATAAGTTTTCTTTTGACATAGTTTCTGAAGTAAATATGATGGAAGTTGAAAATGCTGTCAACCAAGCTCAGAAAGAACTTGCAAACAGATTTGACTTTAAAGGAAGTAAATCTTCAATAGAATTTAACAAAAATGATAAAAAAATAACCCTTGTCGCAGATGACGATTTTAAAATGAAAGCTTTGAAAGATATCTTAGAAGGGCGTTTTGCAAAGAGAGGTGTGTCAATAAAGTCTCTTGATTATAAATCCCAAGAGAAAGCTTTTGAAGGATATATAAGGCAAGTTGCAGAGATTATTTCAGGACTTCCTTCAGATAAAGCAAAAGAGCTTGTAAAACTTATAAAAGATTCAAAGATAAAAGTACAAACACAGATAGATGGTTCAAAAATTAAAGTTGTTTCGCCCAAGAAAGATGATTTACAACAGGTCATAACATACCTGAAGGGAACGTTTTTTTCTTTGCCTCTTCAGTTTACCAACTACAGATAGATACTAAGGGGAGCAAAATGTTGTATAAAAAAGGAAGGATTCTTATTGTTGACGACGAAGACATCATTAGAAATCTTTTGGTGTCGAAATTTTCAAAATTAGGTTACGAGACTATATCGGCTATAAATGGAGAAGATGCGTTAAACAAGCTCAATACAGAAAAAGTGCAAATTGTAATTATTGATATGAAAATGCCCAAGTTTGGATGGCCTGATGTTTTAAAAGCAGTAAAGGAAAAATCTCCCAAATCTGAAGTTATTGTAATTACCGGTCATGCTACAGTTGAAAAAGCTTTACAGGCAATGAAAGGTGGCGGAGCGTATGATTTTATACAAAAACCTTTTAACATTGATGAGTTAACCGCGTTAGTTCAGAAAGCTTTAGAGAAAAACGAACTCAATATCATGTTGGCTTTGTACGAGAGTTCCAATGCCGTTTTTTCAAGATTAGATTTGGAAGATTTGTTTCCAATAATGATATCTTTGCTAAAAGACGTTACAAATTCAAAAGATGTTTCTATATTTTTGTTTGACAATACAGACGTAGTATATTTAGCTTCATCTTCAATTCCGATGTTTGATTCTCGCAGAAGGGAACTAGAAGATTTTATGTTAGGAGTATGCAGTGATAATAATACTAAATGTCTAACGCCTAGATCTTTTGAAACAAAAAATCTGCCAAAAGAATTTGGAGAAAATCTTTTATCTAAAACTGAAATAAAGTCAATTTTATTATATCCGATACTTTTAAGAGATAAAATTCTTGGATATATATTGCTTACTAAATCGGAAGGTACGCCATCGTTTGTTTCGTCAGATATTAAAAACGTTTCAGTATTTGTAGCGCAAATTGCGCAAGCTATAAATAATGCTAAACTTTATGAGAAACTTAAAGTTAAAATCGCAGAGCTTGAGCAAACATTGATCGATTTAGACACAGTAAAAAAGGAATTCAAGTTTTAAAAGAAGATACAGATTCATGTCTTTAAAAAATAAAATTATAAATGTGGTATGTGAAAAGATTGTTTTCCCAGGAAGATCTCTTTGTAGATGTGATGATGGGATTGCATTATTTACTGAAGGACTTCTCCCAAAGGAGCAGGCAGATGTTTTAGTGATAAGAGATAAAAAATCTTTCAGGGAAGGATTAGTAAAAGAAATTACTTCCAAATCTTCTCAGAGAATATCTCCTTTATGCCCTTCTTTTGGGTTATGTGGAGGTTGTTCTTTTCAAAACGCTTCATACGATAATCAAGTCAAATATAAACAACAATATGTTTTTGAACTTTTGAAATTTGCAGATATTAAAATCTCTCAGATTTTAACAAGTCCTAATATGTGGTTTTACAGAAACAAAATGGAGTTTAGCTTTTTTAACTCTTCCAAAAATAATTTAGTTGATGGCGATTCTGACGCAGATCTGGGGCTTCACCGCACAGGAAGTTTTAATAAATATATATCAATCCCTCCTTGTTTTATCGCAGATAAAGATTTTTTACGTGCAGCAGAAATTGTAAAAGATTTCGCCAATAAAAATAATATTCCTGTGTATAATAATAAAACTCATGAAGGGTTTTTTAGACATTTGGTTTTGCGTAAAGCTGCAAATAATAATCAGTTACTTATAAATATAGTTACAAATAATTCTGATCAAGAACAGTCATTTCTAGTGCCTCTTGTAAAAGAATTTTCAGAATTTGCAGATAGTATTTATTGGACACTAAATGGAAGAAAGTCTGATGCCGTGGTGTCTGATAAAACTATCCTTATGTACGGAAAACCTTTTATTACAGAAAAGCTTACTGTTGGTGGCAAAGATTATTTTTTCAACATTTCTCCATTTTCGTTTTTTCAGACAAACTCGAAAGGAACAGAAGTTTTATATAACGAAATTCTAAGATTATTAAACCCATCAAAAGAAGATATTCTGCTTGATTTATACTGTGGTATTGGTACAATAGGCATTTCTATGGCCAATAATGTAAAAAAAGTTGTTGGTATAGAGCAAATTGAACAGGCTATAGACAATGCTAAAGAAAATGCTGTAGGAAATAATGTTTCCAATACGGAGTTTCATGCTATAACCGCAGAACAATGGGTTAGCGAGAATGGGTCAAAATTTGATGTTATAATTGTAGATCCGCCCAGAGGTGGTCTTAGTAAAGATGTTGTAGATTTCCTATTGAACTCAAATGCAAAGAAAATAGTTTATGTTTCCTGTAACCCTTCTACTCTTGCTAGGGATTTGCAAATTATAATTGAAAGAGATATATATAGTCTTAAAGCAATTGTCCCTGTTGATATGTTTCCGCAGACATATCATGCGGAGGCTATTGTTTTATTAGAGCTTAAGTAATAAAAAACGAATCCAATAAAAAGATGTTTGTGAATGTGGAAAAATTGACAAAATAACAAAAAAAGTTCTCATAATTTATAAAAATATATATTATTAGTATTATACGATGGGATTTAATATAGGAGCGTTTATGTCGACAGATAAACTAGTGAAATGGAGCAAAAAAGATCAGGAATTTTTTGAACAGGAGAAGGGTTTGAAGAGCTAGTTAATACAATAAACAGAGAAGGTATTAAAAGAAAAGTA
>JAISEM010000032.1 GCA_031264105.1 Endomicrobium sp. | reverse complement strand
TATGTAAATAATAAATAATATGCGTTTGAACTTTTTCACTACGCTATTTCTGTTTTTATCACCATTTAAAAATTTATAAGCAAAAAAAGAATAGTTACTAGTTGTATTCCCAGACGTTTGTTCAAAAGCATACCCATTAGTCAATGTTTCATCGGTAAAAATGCCAATTTAGGCTTCTCCATTTAAAGTAGGAAATGGATATGGAACAGTCCATCTAAAATTTCCACTGAACATACTGATCTCTGAACTGCTATTTAGATAACAAATTAAAAAAAATATTTTCATTATAACCAGGATTATGATAATACTCCTGTTTGAAAATTTAAATTTATGTAGAATATCTTTAAAAGTCGGGTTTGTTAAAAATCTAATATGTATTTGAGATTTTACATTTAGTTGAAGATAGCGATAAAAATAGTATAATTTGTTTCACGTGAAACATAAACAAAGTAAATTTTCGGGAGAATAAAGCATGCAGAAACAAAAGAAAGTATTGGGGAGAGGTCTAGAGTCTTTAATTCCATCGCTAAATAAACAAGCAATAGGTGAAACAGTAGTTACAATCCCGTTAAATAAGATAAAGCCTAACAGATTTCAACCTAGAAAAAAATTCAATGAAGAAAAGCTAAAAGAACTTGCAGATTCTATAAAAAAACATGGACTTGCGCAGCCAATTCTTGTTGCAGAGTCTGTAATTCCTGGGGAATATGAAATTATTGCGGGAGAAAGAAGGTTTAGAGCTTCAAAACTAGTTGGGAATAAGGATGTTAAGGCTATAGTCAAAAAATCCGTTGATGATAAACAAAGGTTTGATTTGGCTTTAATTGAAAACATTCAAAGAGAAAATTTAGATGCAATAGAAGAAGCAAAAGCATTTAAAAGACTTATAGAAGAATTTGAACATACACACGAGCAAATAGCAGAACTTATAGGGAAAGAGAGATCTGTAATATCAAACACATTGAGATTACTTTCTTTGCCAGAGGATGTCCAGATATTAATATCTGAAGGGAAAATTTCCTCCGGACATGGTAGAATGCTTGCAGGAATAGAAAGTGTAGAAGAAATAGAGCGTATAGTAAGCCGTATATTAAATGAGAATCTTTCTGTTCGAGCTGTAGAAAAGTTAGCTGCAGAACTAAAGCCTGAGAAAAAGATAACTAAACAAAAAAAACAGGAAATAGAGCTCGTACATCTTAAAGATAAGCTTCAAAGAAAGTTTGGATCTAAAGTAAATATTACTGGCAGCAGTAAGAAAGGTAGAATAGAAATCCACTATTATTCTTTGGCGGATCTTGAAAGGATAATAAATGAATTAAAGATTGCTTTTTAGGTAAATAATAAAGTAGGCTCCTTACGGTCTCTTCCCCGTATGTCTCATACGCCTTCTCAATAGCAACCTGATTTGCGTCATATCTCCTAAAACAATTCTCATGTTTTGCAGCAACCTGCGCCTCATGAACATTATATTCTTCACTCATCAGCTGCCAAAGATCAGCCAGTTCTTGACACGTCGGCACAAGATCCTCTATTTCTCCGGCACTCGCAGAGTTAAGATCACCCAGTTCTGGATGCTTCTGCATAAGAAGCCCCAAGTTTCCCTTATATTTCTTATCAATCCCCTCATGTTTTTCTACCCTCTCCCTCTCAATACCTTCTACTTCCTCATCATACTGCTGGCGAAGAGCATCTAGCGCTTGACGATACTCTTCATATGTTTTTATCCTATTAGGTATAGCTACCCGTTTAACACTCTTTACTTCCGATCCAGATTCTACCACTCGACTTAAATTTGAACTCTTTGAACTCTTACTACACGATGTTAATACTAATCCTGCTCCACAGATAGTGATAATTAATGAATTTATTAACTTGTTCAACGGTTGTTTCATAATTCTCTTTCTTGAAGCAGAGTTCGCATATTACAAAAAAATCTCTGCCTTTCAAGTTTTCTTGTTTGTCTTTTATTAAAAGCACGCCGTTGCTGTTTTTGTCGTTGTCGTTTTGTCTGGAAGGTTAAAAAAAGCTTTTTTGGTTTCGGTTGCTGTTGTTTCTTTTTATTTCTTTTCTTTATTCCTCGTCGAGAACACTCAATGTTGACAACTTAGGCCTAATTGTTAGTCTTGTTTACATAATATGTTACCAAATTCTTTATATGGAATGCAAGTCTATAATAAGCAGAGTGTAAAGTAGAGTAATGATGCTCACTTGACAAAAACAAGACTAACCGCCGTCAATGGCACAGTAATTATCTATTATATTTCTTGAAATAATTATCGATTTCATCCCTAAGTTCAATCCCAACACGTTCAAAGCAATCAAGTAAATCTTGATAAGTTCCTGCTCCGCCTAAAAAATCCCAAAATTCTTCGGCAACCTTCAACTCATTGTGTAAATCTAACATTCCTGCCATAGTCCATCTATCATAAGGTTTTGGAGCATAAGGATTATAAGGAATTGCTATAAGAGTATTAACTTTGGCTTTTGGATTTTCAGCAAGCATTACTGCTGTCCACTCTAATAAAGTTCTTTTAAATTCTTTAAAACCGCCTTTATTTGGTTTTGCGGCTTTTATATCAAACAAAAATTTCTCTCCGTTTAATTTTTCAAGATAGATATCTATTTTTGTAAGTTTTACTTTATGCATTTTGCCGGACTGGCAAACTTTTCTTATTCTTTCTATTTCATCAATTTTATTTGGTTTTATATTTGCAGCAGAAATTTCATCAATAATATTCTGAATTTCTTTTTGAGAACCTTCACTGATTTCAGTTCCGGCAATTGCTTGTTTTTCAGCAATCTTAAAACTTGTCTTTGCAAGCTCAAGAGCAACCGGTTCAAAAATTGTAGTTCCGAAATTTGTATTTAACGAATGTATAAAAGAAAATAAGGCCATCCTGTCTTTACCTAGCAAGCGCGTATGAAAAGGCATAGTCGCAGGCTCTGGATTATAGTTTTTGAATTTATTTCGCAAACTATCAACTAACACTTGTTGAATAATAGATTTTTGTTCTCTAATTAATGACATTGTTTTTAGTATTTCCTTTAATTATTTCCCTCAATTTAGTGCAATTGTTACAGTTGAATCTCTTAAATACTCTTCACAGATTTTTTGCCGTATAGTTTCCGCGCTAAGACCAGCGTCAATATCTCCTATTTGCGCAGATTTAGAAACCATGACGGCATGATAATCCACAAAAAGCTTTTCAATTTTATTACGATAATCTTGATCACTATAAGTATGATGGCAGCTTACAAATACATTGTGTACTTTATTATCCATAAAAACTCCTATTTAATATTTTTCAAATGAAAAATAATTTCTGAGTACGCGCATTTGTCTTTTTCTGTTCTATTTAACACAGGTCGTTTGAATTGATTGACTATTTTCATTCCAGATTTTGCCGCTATTTCAGGGTATAAATTATATTTATCATTTGCTACTAAAAAAACATTATAGTCGTCTTTTAAATATTTCTTGCAATTATTTAATACTGCAGATATGCCTTCCACATAATTTTTTTGCGCATCTTTTGTTTGGCCTTTAAATAATGGCCCAATTTCAAGCTCGTCTTTTCTTTCAAAGCCAAATAAATCGTAGGCGTAGGCATGTTGTTCGTGATAATCTATAAGCCCTACATAAGGTGGACTTGAAAATATACCTGATATTTTTTGTTTTTGTTGTAGTACGCTTGTAAAATTCTTTTGTTTTTTAGATATCTCAGCGGGTATATTTATTGTTCTGCTATCGCCTGTCAAGCAATATTGATATGTATTAGTTTTTAATTTTGCAAAATCTTTTAAGCGATTAACAGTATCTTTTGAATATGTGCGCCACCATTTCATAGTAGAAAATATCGGTTTGCAAATTTTACCGTGTTTAGAACAATAATAAGTTGTAGAAATCGGATATACAAGCGTTGCCAAATCTGAATGCGTAGTCGCTCTGCACGAACGCATTGTACGGCTGAGAATCAAAGCAAGAATTTTCTTAATATTAGCATCTTTTATCCGCTTTATTTCATTAAATACAAAATCTATTTCAGTCTGAATATTTTTGAAATACCACTTCTCTAAAAATGTCTTGGGATTTTTTTTGAGAAGTTTTATTTTATATTCTGAAATTAGTTTCTCATAGATAGGTAAAAATAATTTTTCTTTTTCTGCGCCATATTTATCTTCGTCTATGGAATTGTGTCTTAATTTATATTTGAATTCCGGAACAGGAAAATATTTGTCATTAAATCCTTTTAATTTTTCAATGAGGGTATTTTCAAAGCCATCTACTTTTGAAGCTTTTACTTTAGAATATAGCTTAATTGTTATTTGTTTTATTATTTCTTCCAATTGCTTTATATCATAATCTCTAATCTTACAATTTGAAATGAACGCATTAAAAGATGAAACATCTATGCCTATTGCATGTAATCCAAGTTCGTTTGACTGGGCAAGCGCGGTACCGCTGCCGCAAAAAGGATCTAAAACTATGTCCCCTTTTTTGAAATATGTCGCAGTTTTAAATTTATCGGTATGATCATCTAAAAAATATTCAACAAGTTGTGGAATAAATTTGCCTTTATATGGGTGAAGCCTATGGATATGCTTTGTAGTATCGGATTCCTTTAAATTATCAAAAGACAAAGCCAAGTTTAAATCCTGCCCTAATTTCTCTTTCCAATCAGTTTCTTTTGACTTATTTAATGAGCGATAATATTTTTCAAGCTCGGATCTTGAAATCTGGGTTGAGCCATTATGCCCTATCTTTGAAATGCGCCCATACTGAATAAGGTAGGAGATGTTAGAAGTCGTCACTTCTTTTCCTAAATGATCTGTAGCCCAAAGACTGGCTTCTTTGACGGATAAATAATCTGTGTTTTCTATCATGCGGTCATTATACAAATTCCGAAAAAATCGCGCTATATAATGTAATAGGTGACAACATATTTAGACATTTTGATGATTTAAAAGGGCAACAATCCTCTTTTCTATAAACGAATCGTTCTTTGATACTTCTGTTAAAACGTTCTATAAAGGCATTGCTTTTGGAATTTCGCGCATAATT
>JAISEM010000054.1 GCA_031264105.1 Endomicrobium sp. | reverse complement strand
TCTTTATCTCGGATGGTTCTTATTTGTCCTAAATATTCCGAAACAAAATGTCCTTTAAATTTTGTTTCTTTTGCTAAATCTGTATTTTTTTTAGCGATATTAGCATATGTCTCATCTTGTTCTATGCCAATATATTTTCTAGCAAGTTGTTTCGCGGCAACCGCTGTTGTTCCTGTTCATACAGATGGGTCAAGCACTATATCACCGACGTCAGTTGTCATAAGAATTAACCTTTCCAAAAGCGGTATAGGCAGTTGACACGGATGGTCGTCTCTTCTCTTTCTTGGACTTGTTCATCAACGAAATGTCTAATGCGTTGTGAGCTATTACATATTATACGCATTTGCTTTCCGAAATGATATAATATATCAAGCAAAAAAATCTTAAAAACAGGTGTTTCCTATGACTGCTGAATTTGTGCATTTGCATAACCACACCGAGTATTCTCTTTTAGACGGTGCATGTAGATTAACCGACGACAAAGGTAACCCCGGTGAGTTGTTTAATTTAATAGCTAATGAATATAAAATGCCTGCTCTTGCTATTACCGATCATGGCAATATGTATGGGGCGATGGAATTTTATTGGGCCGCCAAACAAAGCGGTATAAAACCTATACTTGGGTGCGAAGCATATGTAGCTCCCAAATCGCGCTTTGATAGAAATATAGATCGCAATGCTGAAGATGGCGGCAATTACAATCATTTAACATTGCTTGCCAAAGATTTTGAGGGTTATCAAAACCTTATGCGTATAGTAAGTGTAGGTTTTATAGAGGGTTTTTACTATAAGCCGCGTGTAGATAAGGAAATTTTAAGAAAATATAGTAAAGGCATTATTGCAATGTCTGGCTGTTTAGCTGGCGAGATTGCTGCTTATTTGCTTAAAGGAAATGCTGAGAAAGCAGAAAAAATAGCATTGGAATACCGCGATATTTTTGGTGCAGATAATTTCTATTTGGAAATTATGGATAATGGTTTAGAGGAACAAAAGAAAATAATCCAAGATCTTCAAGAACTTTCAAAAAAAACAACAATAGCGTTAGTAGCTACAAATGATTGCCATTTTTTAAGGAAAGAAGATGCGCAAATACATGATATCCTAATTTGTGTGGGCACTGGCAGAACGTTGGACGATCCAAAAAGGTTAAAGTTTGGTTCAGATTTGTTTTATTATCGCAGTGCAGAAGACATGATAAAAACATTTTATGACGTCCCAGAAGCCATAAAAAATACTTTGATAATTGCTGAAAAATGTAATGTTGAAATAAACACGGACAAACTTCTTTTGCCACAGTTTCCAGCGCCTCAAGAATATAAATCTGATACAGAATATCTAGAAACTTTATGCAAGGAGGGTTTAACTAAAAGATATATCAATGTAAACCAAGAGCAGGAAGATAGATTAAAACATGAGCTTTCTGTCATCAATAGAATGGGTTTTGCTTCATACTTTTTGATAGTTGCAGACTTTATAAAGTATGCAAAAGACAATGGCATTCCTGTAGGTCCGGGAAGAGGTTCTGGCGCAGGTTCAATGGTAGCTTATACATTGGGTATTACAGATATTTGTCCATTAAAATATGATTTACTCTTTGAAAGATTTTTAAACCCTGACAGGCGTTCCATGCCAGATCTTGATATAGACTTTGCTGATTCAGGCAGAGAAGAAGTTATAAAATATGTCCGTCATAAGTATGGCGAAGAAAAATGCGCTCAGATTATAACATTTGGATCTATGCAGTCCAGGCTTGTTATAAAAGATGTTGCTAGAGTTATGGGTTTTACGCCAACAGAAGCAAATAATATATCAAAGCTTGTACCTCAAAACGCAAGTATTGCTGAAGCTTTAGAGGCGTCAGCAGATTTAACAAAAGCTGTAAAAGCCGACAAGCGTGTAGCAGAGCTTATAGCTGCTTCACAAAAGTTGGAAGGTTTAAAAAGACATACTGGCGTGCATGCTGCAGGTATGGTTATAGCAAATGAGGAAATAACAAATTATTCTCCTCTTGCAAAAGGATCGAAAAATATCGTTACAACACAGTATGATGGTATTATTTTATCACAGCTTGGTCTTTTAAAAGTAGATTTTTTAGGTCTTAGAACACTTACCATTATTGACGACTGTATTAAATTTGTACAGAAAAAAAATCCTGATTTTAATATTGACAATATTCCTTTAGACGACGAAAAATCTTATAAACTTTTAAATGATGCTAAGACTATGGGTGTGTTCCAGCTTGAAAGTAAAGGCATGAGAGAGTTGATAAGGAAACTTCGTCCAAGCAGTATAGATGATGTGGTTGCATTGATAGCTTTGTACAGACCAGGTCCTATGGGTTCTGGAATGTTAGACGATTTTGTAAATAGAAAACATGGAAGAACGCCTATAGTTTACGATCATCCTTTACAAGAGCCAATATTAAAGAACACTTATGGCGTTATTTTGTATCAGGAACAAGCTATGAAAATGTCTGTTGCTATGGCAGGATTTACGCCTGGAGAAGCAGACAGTCTTCGTAAAGCTATGAGTAAAAAGATTCCTGAAGTTATTGAAAAGCAAAGAGAAAAATTTATAGACGGCGCTAAAGAAAAAGGCATAGATAAAAAAATTTCTGAAAAAGTATTTAATAATATAGTGGCTTTTGCGGGATATGGTTTTAACAAATCGCACTCTGCGGCATATGGAATGGTTTCTTATAGAACAGTTTATTTAAAAGCAAACTATCGTTTAGAGTATTTAACAGCTTTGCTTAACAGTGAAATTGGTCGTTGCGCCATAAAAGACAATGAAGATAGTAAACTTGTTATGTACTTAGATGATGCAGCAACATTTGGCATTAAAGTATTACCTCCAGATATTCAATATTCTGATGGTAAGTTTAAAATAGAAGGAACGAATATACGTTTTGGACTCCTTGCCATAAAAAATATTGGCGAAGGTTTTACGCAGTCTATAGAGCAATCGCGAATAGTAAACGATAAAGAAACAAAATTTGCAGATTGGGATGATTTTTTACAAAGAATAGATTTAAAGTCAACAAATAGAAAAGCTCTTGAAAGCCTTGCAAAAGCTGGAGCTTTTGATTCTTTGGGCAAAGACACGCTAGAAATTAGAGCAAGTATATTGCAAAGCATAGATTCTTCTGTTGAAAAGATTACAAAAATAAAACAAGAAAAAGAGTCCGCTCAAGGATTTTTGTTTGACACTAAAGAAACTATGACCAAAGGCTCATCTTTGCAAAAAACAAAACCATTAGAAAGTTTTGAAGCATTAGAATATGAGAAAGAAGTTTTAGGGTTTTATCTTTCAGGACATCCCCTTACTCCAAGAAAAAGAGAGATAATAGCTTATTCTAATTACAGACTTGATAAACTGCCTGATCCAAAAGAAAATGTTGATTTTAAAACAGCGCAAATTGTGCGTGTTGCAGGAATGATAGTTTCAATAAAAAACCTTACATCGAAAGCAAAAAAAGAATCTTATGCTAGAATAAAAATAGAAGATTTGCACGGTAGCATAGATGCAGTTTTATTCCCAAAAACTTTTGAAAAATTTTTTTCTTATTTAACGCCAAATAATGTTGTTGTAGTAAAAGGCGGTCTTATGGGAAGTCACGGTCAATCTGAAATAGTAGTTGAAGATATTATGACTATAGATGAAGCAAAGGATAAATTTCCGCCAAACTCAGGAGAAGTGCACGTAAAACTTTCAACCACAAGATATGATGATGCGTTAAGCGAAGATCTAAAAAAGGTTTTTGATTTGCACAAAGGTAAATCTAAAGTATATATTGATCTAGAAGATTCTTTGCATGGAAACTTTTCAATAGAAACTGAGTATCTTGCAAATTGTTCAGATAATTTTATAAATGATGTAGAAAAGATTATTGGCATAAAAGATTCTGTCGAACTGTGTTATGCGAATTAAATAGAAACGGAGTTAAAAATGTTAGACATTAAAGTTATTAGAGAAAATCCTGATGATCTAAAACAAGCAATGGCGCACAGAAACAAAGAAGTAGATTTTTCGCAGCTTTTAAAATGGGACGATGAAAGAAAATTTGTTATAGCTGAAGCAGAGAAATTAAGATTAAAAAGAAATAAGGTTTCTGAAGAAGTCGGCAAACTTAAAAGGGAAGGCAAAGAACCTTCGCCTGAATTTCTTGAAGAGATGAATGGAATTAGAGATTTAATTCAAGAACAAGAAAAGCAGTTGTTGTCTTTAGAAAGTTGTATAGAAGATTTTCTCCTTGGCCTTCCTAACATTCCAGATGCAAGTGTTCCAGTAGGCAAAGATGAAAAAGATAATAAAATTGTTCTTTATATTGGCGAGCCTAAAAAACATTCTTTTAAACCAAAACACCATTGGGAAATTGGCGAAAAGCTTGGCATTCTTGATTTTGCTACAGCTTCAAAAATTTCAGGATCAAGATTTGCAGTTTTAAAAAATGAAGGATGTGCTTTGGAAAGAGCAATTATTTCTTTCTTCTTAGATACGCATAAAGAAAAAGGATATAAAGAAATAATGACGCCATATCTTGTAAATAAAGAATCAATGTATGGCACAGGGCAGCTTCCTAAATTTGCGCAAGAAGCTTTTAAATGCGCTAATGATGAATTATATTTAATATCAACATCAGAAATACCAATTACAAATATTTATAGAGATGATATTTTAGACGAGGAAAATCTTCCACAAAAACTAGTTTCTTATTCTGCGTGTTTTAGAAGAGAAGCAGGCTCTTACGGTAAGGATACAAAAGGACTTATAAGAAATCATCAGTTTAATAAGATAGAACTCGTTAAGTTTGTAAAACCTGAAACCTCTGATAAAGAACTTGAATCACTTGTTTTAGATGCAGGAAATGTTTTAGAGCTGTTAAATCTCCCATACAGAGTCTCTCTTTTATCTACTGGAGATACAGGATTTTCTTCATCAAAAACATATGATTTAGAAGTTTGGCTCGCTGGAGAGGGGATATATAGAGAAATTTCTTCATGTTCGAACTTTAAAGATTTCCAAGCAAGAAGAATGAACATAAAAGTTAAATATAAAGATAAAAGAAAAACATTGCTTCACACATTGAACGGTTCTGGCGTCGCTGTAGGTAGAACTTTTGCTGCAATACTTGAATATTATCAACAAGAAGACGGTTCTGTTATTATACCTGAAGTTCTTCGCAAATACACAGGTTTTGATATAATCAAAAGTAAGTAATATAAGTAATAGAGAAAATATACATAAAATCTCTTTTATACAATTTATTCGTATAAAAGGGATTTTATATTGGTAGTCGAATATTCCTAAAATTTTACAATTTATACGCAGACAAATCATTATATAAATTATGATTATAACATCAAAACATATGAGGTTAAAAATAATAAAAATTTTGAGTAGTATACTTGCAGTTTCCTTTTGTTGCTGCTTTATTAGTTGTGGCAAAGATAATATTGCTAGTAATATAGTCAGAAACGGAAACAAAGATGAGATGGCAACTCCTAAACTAGAGAAGACTATAGGAACTACCAGAATAGTTTTATTAGAAGGAGTAGGTAGATATTACTACTCTTAATAATGTTGACGCTATAGTGAGTGCTGCTAATGAAGGACTACTTCGTGGAGGTGGTGTTTGCGGAGCTATATATTGCGCTGCAGGATATGGTTTAGATAGCGAGACTAATTCATTAGGGAATTTTTCAGGAACATCCGTCAAATGCCCGACAGGAGAAGCTGTAAGAACCGGTTTACATAATCTTTCTAGAAATGGAATTAATCATATTATTCACGCAGTAGGGCATGTTGTTCCTAGGAATGGGCCTACTGGGGTTCATGTAAGGCAGTTAGAAAGCGCATACAGGTCATCTTTTAGAGTTGCAGCAGCTAACAATATTCGTAGAATGGCTTTTCCCTGTATATCAACTGCAATATTTGGATATCCTGGAGATCAAGCAGCGCATGTAGCATTTAATGCAGTACGAAACTATATTCAGACTAATCCAGCTCAATTTGACGAGATAATTTTTGTTTGTTATGCTAGTGGCGGAGGAAGGAGTCTTGATTACTGGTACTATAAAGATTTGCTCGACGCTCTTCCATAAATTTTAAATTATGAAAAAATAAACCGCTTCTTTTTTTAAGAAGCGGTTTATTTTTTTAGTTGAGCGGTCTCATTTTTTCTTCTTAGTCACGGTTTTTTTCTTTGCAACTTTCTTCTTATGTACAGCTTTTTTTGTCTTGCATCCACAAGCCATTCTAGGCTCCTTTTGGGAAATCAATCCCTTATTTTTGTTTCCGCGATAAGTGCGGAAAATCTTTTAAATGTTAGAAGTTGAAAATATTTAATAAAAAAAATTTTTTTATTTCAAGTCTTTTGGAACATCACGCGGAGGCATCTTAATACTTTTCATTTCAAATATTCCTGAGATAACTGCGCCGGTAAAATAAATAACCCAGATATGCGTATAGTACGAGCCAAAGAGTGCGGCACATCCAGCGACGATAAAAGATCCGGCAAGAATAATAAGACTTGCTTCAAGATATCTCCACTTAGTCGGTATAAGATTGTAAATATTTGCAAGCTGATAATTATGGCGTCTATGTCTTACATACGCAGCTGCTAAAAGTAAAAATCCTACAGGGGAAACAAATTGACATATTAAATGTATAAGAACAAGTTGTGTCGGATAAAAACCAGATTGAAACCATACTGGATCATAAACTGTTATAAAACTCCATGAGGACAAAACTTTGGAGTCTGTTACAACCAAAGTATTTAAGAGAATAAAAATAAAACCCATTAATGTGCCTGTTGTGTATGCTGTAAGTTTTGTTGAACGTGGAGCGCCGCTTGGCGTTGGCACCCAATGGAAAATTGCTACTAGGATTGAAGGAGCAATTATCGCCATTAAAAAAAATTGACGAAGACAATTTATTATCAAAGGCATTGGGTGGGGGCCTAAAGCATTTTGAAGAGGTCTTGTTATAAAATAAATACCAAACATTATAAATGCTGCTTCAAGTTTTTTAAATCCAATATCGCCAAACATCATTGACCGAAATTTGCTTGTACGTTTTACTTCTCCTGCCATAAGAAAATATATAGATCCAGCCAAAATAGGCAAAATGAAAGTTATCAGAAAATTGAAATCCATAGCATCTCCGAGTATATATCTTTAAATGTCAGATTCTATTTTTAAATGCTTTAAGCGTATTTTCAAGCAGCATTGTTATTGTCATGGGGCCTACTCCGCCGGGAACAGGCGTTATGTTTATATCCATACCTCTAATAGATTCAAAATCAACATCGCCGCATAATCCATCAGAAGTTCTGTTTATGCCTACGTCAATAACTGTTGTTCCCTCTTTTATAAAATCTTTAGTTACAAATTTTGGTTTGCCTATTGCCGCAACAACAATATCGGCATTTATACAAAGCTCCTTTAGATTCTTTGTTTTAGAATGAGCCATTATTACTGTGGCATTATTTGCAAGAAGCAAGATTGAAAGAGGTTTGCCAACTAAGTTAGATCTTCCAATAACAATTGCTGTTTTCCCTTCAATTGATATATTTGATTTGTTTAGAAGATCTATAACGCCTAAAGGGGTGCAAGAAACTAAAATATTTTTTTTGATAACCTCATTCCAGCTTTTTGATAAGTTTAAAAGTCCTGCATTGAATGGATGTAACCCGTCAACATCTTTTAAAGGGTTTATTGCATTGATGCAGTCTTTGTCAAACTCATTGTTTGCAAGAGGCAGCTGCAATAAAATTCCGTCTACGTCAGAATTTTTATTTAAATCATTTATTAAAGCAATAATATCTTCTTTAGAAACTTTTTCGTCAAGATTATGATGGAAAGATTTAATTCCGGCGTCCTGGCAAGCTTTAATTTTTGACTTTATGTATACTTGGCTTGCAGGGTTTTGGCCAACTAAAATAGTGGCAAGTCCAGGCGTTTTTCCTGTAGTTCGTTTAATTTTTTCAACTTTGGTTTTTATTTCCAGTCTTATATCGCTTGATATTTTCTTACCGTCTATTATCTTCATTGTATCCTCTTTAAAATACTTATAATAACCTAAAAGATTATATCAAGTAATGCACATGAATGTAAAACTCTTGCGTTGTGTAGAACATACATGAAAAAGTTCAAACGGATATTAGACATTAGATGAAAAATAAGTTTTTTGTAAAAGAGCGTTTAAGCGCCCTTTTACAAAGAGCCAAAAACGTCAGAGGTTTAATATGCAAAATTACAACGCGTATATAGTCTGGCGCGAACAAAAGGTACAAAGGCGCAAGCTCGAGCCGTTAATTTAGCCTAC
>JAISEM010000048.1 GCA_031264105.1 Endomicrobium sp. | reverse complement strand
TCTTGCTGGCAAAAGTGTAAAACGCTATTTGCCGTGTTCCTATTAATTTTAACAACATTGGAAATCTCAACCGCATTTACATCTTCGCAAAATAGACGCAAATCTTCTCGAAATTTCGCATCAAAAATACATGAATATCTCATATGCTTGTTTTTCATTGACATATCATAGCTTTTTCGGCTAGAAAATCAATCTACTCTAGTCTTGAACCTAATTGATTTTAGAGTTTGAATGATTCTTGCTCGGCTGAGTTTATGCCAGAATAGTCTCTAAAAAGTTAAATAATTGTAAGATTTTACAATTTATTGTATATATCGAGTAAAAAAATCTAATAATATGATTATAGAAAATTATAAGAGAGTAGTTACGTTTTCAAGAAAATTTCCCGAACGGGAATTTTTTTACAAAAATAATATATAATAAATATTATAATTCCCCAAACGAGAATTTTAGAGGGTAAAGAAACGGCTGTCTTAGGAAAAACTTTGAAAGTAATAAGTATGCTCGGTATTGAAATAAATTTCAAAACTCCAGAGGAAGATTAATATGAACAAAAAACTATCTGTTCGTTTATCTGGAGAAGAAATAAGATAAAAATGGTAAGTTACATTTTACATATTCTAATACTGCCAATATTGCTATTTCTCAAAGTTTACCTTTAGAGAAGATCTCATTTACAGAAAAAGAATGCCGACTATATTTTAACGGGCTATTACCAGAAAGCGAACTTATCAGAAAAAAAATATTGCAAAAATGTTTTCAGTAAATGCCAATAACTATTTTGCTCTCCTTCAAGCCATAGGCCATGATTGTGCAGGAGCATTGTCCGCGCATAATCAAAAAGATAGAATAAATAAACTAAATTTTATTAAACTTGAAGGACACCCCCAAACTGAAGAATCTTTAAAACAGCACACCATCGACTCATATCCTAAAACCGCTAAAAAAAATCTTAAGGATACAACTATAAATGAATATAGGTATTGACACTCCAAATGTTGAAATTAGATGGGCTAAAAATATTCCATATCTACTTATTGAACGTTATGACAGACAAGTAAGTAAAAATAAAGTCAAAAGAATTCACCAGGAAGATTTTTGTCAAGCATTAGGAGTGCTAAGTATAAATAAATATCAGCGTGACGGTGGTCCAGGATTTAAACAATGTTTTGAACTTTTAAGTATAACACCAGTTCCAGCAAAAGCTAAACTCGCTTTTATAAAAATGATTATGTTTAACTATTTAGTTGGTAACAATGATGCACATGGTAAAAATTTATACGTTGTTGTTAAATAGTCTAACAAAATCACCTCTCTAATCTAGTCTTGAGCCGAAAGAAAAACAGACCTCAAATTAGAAATAAATAAATATGTTAAGGGATTTTAAGGAAGATTTTTGAGAGTGAAAATAAAAGATTTGAGGTGGATCTAAATGACAGGATTAGGCGAAGTTACAGCGATTATAGTAGCTAGAAAAGGAAGTGTTAGAATAAAATCAAAAGCTCTTTGTGATTTTAGAAGAAAATAACCGAAAATGCTCTCTTGTTGAAAGAAAAATAAGACAGTTGAGAGAAACAAAAAATATAGACAGAATTGTTGTAGGTTCAGATAGCGATGAGATATTGCAAATTGCAGAGTCAACTGGTGCAGAAGCAAAAAAGCGTCCTGATCTTTATTGTGATGAAACAAAGGCAAGCGCTAATGACATGATTGCAAATATGATATCTCTTATAAAAACTGACGTTGTAGTATGGACTCACTGCACGAATCCTCTCATAAGTTCAAAAACATATGATTTAGCGATAGATACTTTTAATCAGAAATATCCCAAAAATGATAGTTTATTATCAATTGATTCCAATCATATTGCAATGTTGCAGTCGCGCAAGAGCGATTCAGAAGCGATAACATCAGAGAGCTTAAATTGGAACAACTATCTTGCAAAGTTGCGATCAGCGGCAACTCTAAATATGAAGCCGCGTCCCTTACCATATCTAGCGCGGTCATTGTTTGAAACGCGTCTGCTACGTCTGTATCTGGAGCTGGGTCTGCTTTTTCGCCAAACGCCAAATATCTGCCTAATTCGAAAAACTTTTTTGCTTTTTTTAATTCTAACGCTTTCTTTATCTTTTCTACGCTCCAACCGTCTCTCTTTAACACCGCGTCTGGTATATTTTCTATACCAGACGTAGTATTTCTTAAATCCCTGATTTCTTCGTCGCTTATCGTTTTTATCATTTTTTGTTAGAGTCGTCAGAAGCGAATCTTCTTGCCGATTCCGCTTCAATTTCTGCAAGTTGAGACTGGGTTACAGTTTGATAAATTACTCCCTGTCTTCTTGGATCCGACACTACCAAATTGCCTACGAAATGCAAAATGTAGAGTAACGCAAGCTGGTTATACGCCTCGCGAGGTTTTAACGCGTCAAATTCCGCTCCTTTTAACACGACTGGAAATAAATAGTCGTCGTTTATAAAGTAGCAATGATATGCTGGACAGTTAGGATCGTATATTACAGGTATCCCTTCGAATTCTAGCGTTCTAAATCCTTGATTGCCAGTATTCTTATCCGTTATTATCCTCTGTATAGTCTGTAATGTGGCCTTGAACATAGTATAAAAATAATTGTCCATCACTATTGCGCTAGGACGTTCGGCGTCTCTTGATACCATCAAAATCATTTTGTTCATAGCGTCTAGTAACTTTGTGGAATCAGCTCCCGTTATTTTTATAGATTGGTTTCTCCAGAAGGCGTTTGCTGCCTTTGATCTATCTATGCCCCCTACTATTCCCGTAGTTGGATCGTCAGCTACTAATAACTGCAACCCGTTCATAGGATCAGGGACTGTGGAGCTACCGCTAGATCCTTTTCCAAATATAGCTCTAGCCATAGCGTTCTTACAAGCTGTCTCTTGTAGTTTTAACATTGTGGACACAAACGACACTATTTTTGAAGGCTCGCTGTTAATTAATATTTCGTCGTGCAGTATTGATATTGTGCAGTTTAATACTCTCCAATCATATACGGCTTTTACTAATTGCTCGTTTCTTGACGTAGGCAGCGAGTCGCCGAAACCTGTCCACATTGCGTTTTGGTTCTCTTGGTTAGCTATTATTAGCTCTATTTGCGATCCTGTTCCTGTTTTTTTCTTGCCTCTATCAAACATAAACTTTAGCAATGGCGTCGCCGTCATTACATTATTAAAAACTTCTTTTGTATAGTTTGGCAATGTTGTAACTAGAGCGTCGTTAAATATTTGTTGGGATGGTGTTAAATCTAAAGCCATATAGTTTCCTCTTATAGTTATAAAATTTTAGTTGTTTGCTACTGTTAAAGATTTGCTGTGATCGAACTTTTGCTGTGATCGGACGGTTATTTCATAATTGAGCAGCTGCCCCAGCTGCTCAATTACATATTCTATAAATATTAATCGCCTTTGCTAGTTAATTAATATCTATAGAAAAAGTATTGCTTTAAAAACCTTGCTCTTCATAATTGAGCAGCTGCGGGAGCTGCTCAATTACATATTATACAAAATATTAATCGCTGTGGCCAGTTAATTAATATTTTTATATAAACAATATTACTTTAAAAACCTTTATTCCTTAAATTACTATAAAACATCTCTTCAAAACTAACCTTATCGGAATTTTTATCTTGGCTGCTTGTTATCGGCATTTCTTTTGTTGACGCAATAGACGTAGGATACCTATTATTTTCTTTTACCGATTTTCTTTCGATATTTTTCTGCGTATTTTTATATTCTAGCATATTTTTTCTTATTTTTGGAGATGCCCATATATACGTCTCGTACCCTTCGTCAAAATCGTCTATCCCCATATTCTGAAGTATCAACGCAAAATCTTCTATCCCTATTTGGTCTAAATATTTATATTTTAGGCTGCCGTCTTGATTTTTTTCTTCTAACATATTGTCGTATAATTTATTTAAGTCGTCCACATATCTGTTTGTTTCATATTCGCTCATTTTCTCCTGCAAACTATTTAGATGTTTAGCCATTGGTTCTACGCGTTTATCTACTTCTACTTCGTTGTCTAACCTCTTATACGCGTTGTCAATTTGTTCTTGAGTTAGATTAAATCTATCTACTAATCTAGATACGAATAAAGCTGGGTCTTCTTCTATGGTATTATGCAATTGAGCTAACTGATTAGCGTATTCGGCTATATCTCTCTCCGACGGATTTTCCATCCTTGCCCTAACGTTTTCTATTATCGGCTCTGCATAAGTCTGCATATTTCTATAATCATTCTTATACTTATACGTTAGCTTTTCATATTTATTCTGACTGTCTTTAAATAAGCTTAATACTTTACTTTGAGTATCTGGATCTAACGAATTAAAAAAATCCTTTTGCTCGTCGTCCCAATGTTCTTTTATAATATATCTATTATCTTTTTTTGCTTTTATATTTCCTGAACTTTTTTCTGTGGGGAGATGCTCTTTTTCCTCTTTTAATTCTTGTTGCGGTTCGTTATCTTTTTGTACGCCTTTGCCAATTTTTTCATTAAATTCATTCTTAAATCCTTCTATTAATTGTTCCCTGTACTTGTTATCTTGATCTTCTTTTGCATCTGTGTCTGAAAATGGGACGTTTGTATTGTCTATAGATCGTAAAGAATCTCCGTCGTTTACGGATTGCGGAGAAATGTTTTCATTCTCGTTCATATCCTATCCCCCTAAATATTATTTAAATAACTGCTTTTTAATCTATCCTCCGATATTTCTAAATCGTTAACGCTTTTTATTTCTTCCGCCCTTGCTTTTATTAACGTCTCTTGTTCTTTTATATCCGCTAATTTCTTATTCGTACTCATTTTTAATTCCGCCATATTTTGTTCATGCTCGTTTTTTTGTCTTTCTATTTCAAACTCTACTTCTTTCACTCTGCTTTCTCTACTTTCCTTAGTGCGGTTAAGTTCTATTTCCGCTTGTACTTTTAGCCTAGCTACTTCCGCTTCCGCCTGTCTTGCTTGAGCTATCATTAATTCCGCTTGAGCTCTTATTAAGGCTGGATCTGGAGACGACTGTATCTCTTGTTTCGTTTCTTTGTCTATGCTTTCTATAGCTTCGTCTAACTCTAATCTCTGCGTTACCGTCAACTTAAAACTATCCATTGTAAATCTAAATAATGTCGTCATTATCTTTGTAAAACTTGGCGACGTCTTTAACATTGGCAA
>JAISEM010000035.1 GCA_031264105.1 Endomicrobium sp. | reverse complement strand
AAAGGCACTATTTATCAGCATAATTATCCGACGCTTGTTGATAAAGATACTTTTGAAAAATGCCAGAAAGTAAGAACGAGAATGAAAAACGAACATCCAAAATTTATAGATAAGCCGTTCGTATTTAAGAGAATATTAGAATGCGCTACCTGCGGTTGCAGGATAACGTCGGAAATACAAAAAGGCAAATATATTTATTTATTCTGCGCGCATTTTCGCGGAAATTGCAATCAAGAGCGTATCAGAGAAGAAATACCTTTGCAACAGGTTTAAAACGCATTGTCAGCCATAACAATACCAGAAGCGTTATATCCTGCGATTTTTGAAAATATAAAGAAAACGCAAGATTTGGAATATGCTCAAAACAATACGCAGGCTGAAAGAATGCAGAAGGAATTACAGGGGATTGGCGAGAAATTAGATAATTTGCTGGAATTGCTGCTTGATAAGAGTATTACTAAACAACAATATGACTTAAAGTATGCCGATTTAACGCGTAGGAAACAGGATTTAACAGCGAATTTAAGAAAATCCGATATAGAGGGTGTTGTTTATAGGCCATACCGAATTCATTTTAAGCGCAGATATAGTCTTAAAATTGGCAAAAATATACCCTCTTTATTTAAAAGTTCGAAAGTAGAAGAAAAACGGCAAATTATCAATCTTGTACTTTCGAACTTAAAATTAAAAAATAAAAACCTTGAATTTTCATACAGAAAGCCGGTTGATTTGATAAAAGACTTTAAGGATTGTGCCGTAATGGGTGGCTGACGGGACTTGAACCCGCAACCTTCGGCTCCACAAACCGACGCTCTAACCAATTGAGCTACAACCACCAAAGACAAGCGCGCCAAAGAAAGTTTTCTTGGAACACTTACTATACTACAGAACTTCACAACAGTTTATAACCTGTCTTATCTTCCTGATATGCAAGAATTATATCAAAAATATATTAAAACTCAAAGCGTATGTATTGGTTAAATTTATATGTAATTAAAATCTATCGCTATCAATTTCAAACAGCATTTTTTATACTTTTTTCTGCTACCACAAGAATAATGAGCATTCCTACCAACCTTCTTATTAATTTTTGCTGGTTGTATTTTCACTTTGAATATTCTTGTACTTTCTTAATAAATATACTGATCTGCTGGAGTATTCCAAATATTTATTTCCTTTCTTAAAGAAGCATATATCGACCGTTCTTCATTAGTCCATCGATCATCCTTTCCGATAAAGATCTCCTCTTAATCCTATCTTATAAAGCCATATATCTGATAAGTATAACACTAACAATGGAGAACTTACTAAAGGAATTCATGGCCATATTATTTTAGAAGAAGTATTTTGTTGGTCTGTTCAAAATATTTTAAACTGGAAAAAGGTTACCGTAATGCCAAGGCGTAAAAATAATCCTGACTTTCCGTTAAGATGCTATGTTATTTGTTCAAAATGCGAAGAAGAAATGGCATCTAATCTAGTGCTTCTCAAGGCAAAAGAAACAAATTTCCATATTACCGTTATAGAAATAAGGGATAAATTTGTCGAACATCGTAAAACGCTTCATTTTTCAAGGATTTTTGTTTCAAAAGAAGCCTTACATAAAGAGGAGCGTCTCCGGCGTGAGTTGAACACGCAACCTACTGCTTAGAAGGCAGTTGCTCTATCCAATTGAGCTACGGAGACACTAACCTGAGTAGAGGGTATATTATAGCAAAATATTATAACCTCATCAATAAAAATTGTAAGACATGTTATTTAAAAATTAAAAGAGGAGTGAGGAAATAAAGGTAATTATATACTTGACAGCCCCCAAAAAATAATTTGTTATAATTTCTTTAGAAAATAAGTAAAGAGGTTATAACAATGAATAATTTTAACTCCCTGATTGACTTCCTAAAAGCGTTCGACACCGAGCAGAAATGCGTAGACTAATCCCCTTAAAAAAGAGGAAAGAATTAGTTAAAAGAATAATGAGAATAAAAAGTCTTACATTTATTGTTAATAATAATTAAAAGTTTACGCATAACAGCAACGATAGCAAGCATTTTCATTTTACCTGCCCGAAAGAGTCTATAGTAGAAAGCTTTTAAAGTCAGTAGCGAGCAAGTTTGTGAAATTTTAAGCAAGTATGAAAAAGGAGCGGTAAAAAGGAAGATAATCCAAGAAATAGCGGGCATACAACAAAGCAGATGTTTTGATTTAATGAAGGAGTATCGCCAAGAAGGGAAAGATTTCAATATAGAGTATAAGCGGATATGAGCTATAAGAGGACTTGAACCGCAATTGAGAGGATTATATTCTCAAAGAACTCAAAGACCAAAAGGAATTAGAGCAAGTAAGATACACCTACAGCAATGCGTCGCAAGAAATTAGCCGCAAATATAACATTGAAATATCAGTTCCTACGATAATAGAGCGAGCAAAAAAGTGGGGTTTTTACAAAGAAAAGCACAAAAGCAAAAATAAGCATGATAGACTTGTAATAACAAACAATAGCGGCGAGCTAATTCAATACGAGAGCAGCCATCGCTTATTTGCTCCCTTAAGCAATAGAAAGTGGTATTTAATAACAAGTGTCGACGATTACAGCCGTTTATTGCTTGAAGCAAGATTTGTTTGAAGCTGAAAGTTCTATAGAGCATATAAAGTCTTTAGAGCGGGTTTTCACAAATCATGGATTTCCATATAGTTTATTACACCGACTGCCACAACATTTTCAGATTCGTCGCAGGGCGCGACGATATAACGTCTAGTTCGCAAGGTCAGAAAGTACTTAATGAAATCGTTACTTTTTATAATTATAAGCAAGGCCATAGCGCAACGGGCGAAGTCGCTTTTGACAAGGAGATTTGTATGAAAAAGATCCTTTGCATAATGTTTTTGTTTATATGTTATGCAATTTACATGCGCATCCTATAGATTTTTTTGATAAAGAAATACCAAAACCTCGCGGTATCCATCGCTATCCAGCAATCATCTTACCTATTTTTGTTCCTGAACATGCAGATTTATCTTCATTACAAGAAGAAAATGACATACGAATTTCCGTACATGAACATAAAGATGAAGGTTCTACAAACTATAGTAAACAGCTTCGTTGTGTTGAAAAACGCAGCTTATTGTCAAAAGAAAAAATGAAAGGCTGGGATTGTCGCATGACCGTAAAGTTCCCGATAGTCCACTGATCCCTTCTGCTAGATAAATACTGAAAATATAGTAGCAAGATTATAAATTCCGCACTAGTAAATATCCAGCATTTATAACTAAAATAATACCAGAAATTATAGGCCATTTTCTACCTTTAAGTTTTGTTAGAAAGAAGAGAAAAAGAAAGTATAATAACAATTCGCTTATTGTAGGCTTTTCCAAATTTACCGTGGCGTATTTAAAATTTCCTAATATGTTTGTTACTGACAAAATAAAATTAAGAATCAAAGATAAAATAACTGATATTAGTACTGACGCATATTTACATATAAAAGTAAATATATAAAAAGAAGCTCCTAAGTATAAAATGATTCCTGCTAGTGGAACTATTATTATATTTGCCAAAAAAGAAATAAGTGACACTTTGCCAAAATAATATATCACTACAGGAATTAAAATTAACTGTACAGCTACTGTAACGGACAACACTCCACAGAAAAAGCGCAAGATAATGTTTTTTATATTTTTAAATATCCTATAAATACTTTTATAAAAACACGCTATTCCTATAGTCGCGCCATAAGACATTTGGAATGAAGCGGTAAATAGCTGCTGAGGTTCAAAAATAACAATTATCAAAGCTGATAAAGCTAAAGAGTTATAAATTAGCGGTTCCCTATTTAAAGCTAACGAGATAAATATACAAGATAGCATTATTGCAGCTCTTAACGCTGGCGGATTACTTCCAACAATAATCACATAGAAAAATATTATTGGAATGCTCAAAATAGAAGCTTTCTTTAAAGGCAATCCTGTAAGTTTTAGAATAAATAGAACTATAATGCTTATAAAGCCTACATGCAAACCGCTGACTACCAATATATGCATAACACCAGAATTGATAAAATCATTCTTGACACCTTGTGTTAGAGAACTTTTATCGCCAATTATCAAAGATTTTAAAATATCTGCATATGGTTTTTTAAAATAAGCGTCAAACTTATTAGATATATCTTGGGAAGTTTTTATGGCAAACTTCTTAAGTAAATTTGGCTTTGATGCAATATATTCAAAAGAATATAGATCACAAAGAACATAAATATTATCTCTTGCAAGATATTTTTGATAATCAAAATCTAATGATGCTTTTGGTCTTTTTAATTTCCCTTCTATGTTTATTATGTCGCCATAAGATATTGAATAGCCTTTTGGAGAATTTACAATAATCTTCTCATAAATAGAATTCCCGCTGACATTATAAGTTTCTAACAAAAATTTCTTTCGGTTTCTTGATATTTGAAATGATGATAAGACTTTCCCTTCTATTGAAACTACACTGTTATTTCCTGCAAGTTTATAAAGTTTACTTTGATTTTCATATGAAAAATACCCAAATAAATCTGCAAAGATTATTAATAAAGAATAGGTTATAAAAGTTGTTATGACAGGTCTTTGTCGCAGTAATTTAAGTATACGGTCCATAGCGGTCTTCATTATACTAAAATTGATATAATCTATTTGAAATGAAAAACAAAACAGTTTTTTCAATCGGCGAGTTTGGACTTATAGAAATAATAAAACGTACATTTTCAAAACTTAACAATAACAAAAATATTGTTGCTGGAATTGGCGATGACTGTTTTTGCTTTAAATCAGGCATGGACACCATATGCATTACAAAAGATATGCTCGTAGAAGATATTCATTTTAAAAGAGATTGGATAACTTCCAAAGAACTTGGACAAAAAGCAATTGAAGTAAACATAAGCGATATTGCCGCTATGGGGAATGTAAAACCAGAATATGCTTTTATAGGGCTTGGCATTCCAAGCGATACATCTAAAAAGTTTGCTACAGATTTAGCTAATGGATTTAAAACAGTTTGCGATAAATATAACATGACAGTTGCTGGCGGTGATACCGTAAAATCTAACAAAATAATAATATCAGTTAGTCTCGTAGGAATAACAAAAAATAATATAGTAAAAAGAACCGGCGCAAAACCCGGAGACTTAATAGGAATCACCAATACTTTTGGAGACTCAGGCGCTGGAATTAATCTACTTTATAAATATGGACAAAAACATAAATACTCAAAAGCAGAACGCTCGTTAATTAATAGACAAAATAATCCTAAAGCTAGACTTAATGAATCTCAAAAGATTGCAAAATATTTAACATCTTTAACAGATGCTTCTGACGGACTTTATGTATCAATTGGACTTCTTGCAAAAGAGTCTGGACTTGGAGCTGATATTTATATTGACAAAATTCCATTGTCTTCAACTATTAAAAAAGTTTTCAATAAAGAAAAGAAGTGTTTAGATTTTGCTCTTTTTGGCGGTGAAGATTATGAGCTTGTATTTACTATGCCAAAATCTAAAGCAAAAATTGTACAAAAAATTGTTCCTGAAGTTACATATATTGGCGAGATAAATCCTTCAAAGAAGGTAAGATATTTTAAAAATGGTAAAGAAGAAAAAATCAAATACTTGGGATTTAAACATTTCTAAAAAAAATGTTTTCATAACTGAAACTCCAAACGAAACAAGAAATCTTGGCATGTCTTTTGCCTTATTGCTAAAAAGTGGAGATATTATATTTCTAAAAGGAAACTTAGGCAGCGGCAAAACGACATTTACACAAGGTATTGTAAAAGCATTTGGGAACAAAGGTTTTGCAAGAAGCTCTAGCTTTATGCTTGTAAACGAATACAAAGCTCCAAACAATTTAAAACTTTTCCACCTGGATTTATATAGACTCGAGCCGTCTAGCGTATGGAGTATAGGCATAGAGGAGTATATTTACAGCAATAATATCTCCATTATTGAATGGGCAGACAGACTTATCGACTCTGAAAAAAATAATCATTGGAATGTAGAAATTGAAAACTTGGCAACAGAAAGAAAAATCACAATAATACCCGCAGGAAAAAATAGGATTACAAATGAAAATTTTAGCAGTAGAAAGTTCAGGAAAAACATTTAGCGTAGCATTAAATGAAAATTCAATAACAATAGCATCGCGCTATTATGAATACGGGCACATACATTCGGAAATAATTATCCCATCTATAGAAATGATGCTAAAAGATACAAATACTTCTCTTGAAAGTATAGATAAATTTGCAATATCAGCAGGTCCTGGAAGCTTTACCGGGATTAGAGTCGGCATGACAGCAATGAAAACATTCGCGCAAGTATTGAGTAAGCCTATAATATCAGTAGATTCTCTAACTATTTTGGAGAAATCCGTTATTGAACAAAAAAGCATAAAAGTAGTTGCAGCAATAGATGCACTGAGAAATGAAGTCTATGTTAAACAAAAAAATAAAATTATTATTAAACACGTAGATTCATTTATAAAAGATCTAAAAAAATATAAAAATAAAATTCTTATTGTAGGCAATGTAGCAGAAATATATAGAGAAAAATTTTCAAAAAGTTTAGGGAAATATAGTGTTTCATTACCACATATAATGAACATGCCCAAAGCTGAAGTTTTAGCTTCTATTGCTTGCAATCTAGCAAATTCAAACTATACAGACATAAAACCTCTATATATACGACGTTCTTGGGCAGAGGAAACAAATAAAAAGCAGAAGCCTTAAAATAATAATGACTTCTGTTTTTTTATTGCTATATCTATATTACTTTTTATTTTTTAATATTTTCTTCTTAGACTTTTTTACAGAAACCTTCTTTGAGCCTGCCTTCTTTCCTTTTTTAACAACCTTTTTAACAGGCTTTGTTTTTACTTTTTTTATAGTCTTCTTTGCAGTCTTTTTAATAACTTTTTTAGATTTCTTAGCAGCGCTGGTTTTAGACTTAACATGTTTTTTTTCTACAACATCTTTTGATTTTTCTTTATCATTCAAGTTTATAATTTTGGCTTCGCGCCATAAACTTTCAAGATTGTAAGTTTCTCTTACCTGCGGAGACATAACGTGGACAACCAATCCTCCGTAGTCTATAACTCTCCATGTTGATGAAGATATTCCCTCTCTTCTAACAGGAATAATTGCATCTTCAGCTTTGAAAATTCTTTCAATATCTCCAGAGATTGCATTTATCTGCGGCGTAGACTCTGCAGTTGTTACTACAAAATAATTTGCTATTGCAGTTAAATCGCGAACATCCAACAAAACTGTATCAATAGATTTTTTATCATCAGCTATTTTAGCGGCTTTTAGTGCCAATTTAAAAAAATCAATGTTTACCATTAGTATCTCCTTTTTTGTCAAGACTATCATAAACCTTGCAATCTTTACCGATAAAAACATTTATATCGGCATAAACGCTTGAATTATAAGAGACTATCACTTTACCCGCACCCAAAATTTTAGATATTTTTAATGATTGTATAAAATTTCCTTTATAATCTTTTATCAAAGTTTTATCATATACAATAGGGAAGCTACTCCAGTCTAATACATCAAACCTATTATCTCTTAAAAGCCACGTTACTTTTTCAGCCATCCGAGGCTGTCTTGAAGCATTTTTTACACTAATTATAATGTTTTTTTCATTTATATAAGTACTGTTATAATATATTTTATCCAAAAAATCCTCAGTATCTTGTTTATTAGACTCCACTCTTGTTCTTGTATACTTTACAGGCATTTCGCAAAACATAATTTCTGGAACATTCTTTTTTACTTTAAACATCAATGTAGCTAAAGATGTTTTTGGGATATTCGTATTTAAATATTCATAGTTTTTTAGAATTTTAAAAAATTTATACGGAGCTAAATATAAAATACGTTCTACTGTTTCTAAACAATTCAATAGTTCTAAGTCTTTGCTTGTAAACTCGTTTGCAGATAATAAAGCTCTAACATTTTTATCGCTGCCAAACAAATCGTTAAATGTTTTAAAGTTCATATTTATATAAAAATCTGACACAGAAGCATTGCCAATAACTTCGTTTAAATCAGAATAGAATTTACCTATAGCAGCGCTTAAACCTTTTTTTTGGTTTTCATAAAATAATGTTTTTAAACTTTTTGCTCTTTCTCTTTTTTTTAAAACAACAGCGTCAGCATTTACACATAAAACTTTTAACAAATTGTCTTTATAATCATAAACTATCCGATATGAATCAAGACGGTCGCCAAAAACACTTTCTGTATCATACAATAAGACAGAAAAAGAAACTGATTTCTTATCTCTACTTGTAGTGTATACTTTATCATTATTATATATATAGACATATGCTGCAATAAATATTATCAATAATAAGCAAATTATTATTACTATTTTTTTAGCTATCTTTTTTAAAGTTTGAAACATACCAATTCCAAGTATCAACAGTTTGAGGACAAAGCCAACCAGTACTGCGTATGACATAAGCTATTTTTTCAACAAGAACCTCAAAAAAAGCCTTATTTAAATCTTCTTTTGCCAATTCTCTTAAAATTTCGGCATGTTTCCATTTTCTGTCGTGCGAAATAGAATCTGCTACAAAAATTAATCTCTCCAAAATACTCATATTTTCTCTGCCAAGAGTGTGGTTTTTTATGGCTTTTAGAACAGTTTCATCTTTTATTTTAAAATGTTCCCTAGCTATTATTTCACCAGCAAATGAATGTAACAGATGAGGAGAGTTAATAGATATTTCTTTAAAATATTTAGATTTCTTTCTGCGATTTTTTAAAAATTTTATCAATTCTTTGTCAGCCATACATTTAGCGCAATCATGCAAAAGACCTGCAAGCCACGCGTTTAGAGCATTAACGCCATTTCTTTCTGCAAGAGAAACAGCAAGATTTGCAACATTATAAGAGTGTTCTAAACGTTTTGGATTCAAATGTGAAGATAAATATTCAAACATATCTTCATCAATGCCCGTATTCATCTGTATAATCTCCGCTCAACAATATAACTGTAAACCTTTTTATTTAGAAACAACTCAACATCTTTTGAATCTTCTTTTATCATTTGCCTTATTCTAGTTGAAGAAATGTCTTCAGCTTCATTTTGAACAAATATGCATCTATCAATATATTTAGTATCTTTTTTTATTTCAATACCTGGTCTTTTGACAATCATAAATTTATAACAGCTTGCTACATAGTCTATATTTTTCCATGTAGGAAGATCTAAAAGAGTGTCAGAACCTATAATCATATATATCTCGTCGCTGGGATATAAACTTTGAAAATAATCCAGTGTCTGATAAGAATACATCACTTCTTTCTTTGAAGCTTCGTACAGACTTATTTCGGTTTGCGGCAAATTTTCAGCAGCAAGCTTTAACATTGCAATCCTATCGTCAATATTTGCATGCTGTTTGCTTTTGTGAGGAGGAGCATACGCTATTACAAAAATAACTTTCTCAAAACCGCAGAATTCTAAAGCAAATTTTACAAGCTGAATATGTGATTTATGTATAGGGTCAAAAGATCCGCCAAAAACAGCTACTTTACTCATTTATGCTTCCAACATGTTTTGCTTCTATCCAACCAGATACATTTTCACCTTTTGAATATACAGATATATTTATCCAATCTTCGTGTTCTGCATTTATATTAACAATTTTTCCTTCGCCAATTTCGAAAATTTCAGGATTATTTTCGCCAGGGCCACTTCTTAAAATAGACGGCGATAATACAACGGTCTTTCTAACTGAAAACTCATCGCAGCCTTTTAAAACAAAAATAGGCAGACATATAATCAAAATAAAGACAAATAAAATAACAATCTTTTTAACAGAGGAATTTCTCTTTAAAAGGAACAAAGAAAAAAACAACAAAAATAAAATTATAAAAACTGATGTAACTACTGTTATTTCATTTAAAGAAAAATGTTTAACAAGAATGCCATGAATGTCTTGTTCTTTTTTGTGTCCAGCTTGCATATATAAAAACTGCGCGTTTTCTTTTATTTCTTTGTCTCTTGGCGAAAGTCTTAAAGCTTTCTCTATATTTAAGATTGCTTTTCCGATATCTCCAGATCTGTAATATGCATTTGATAGGTTGTAATAAACATAAGGATCTTTTACTTTTTCTATTTGCATAAGACTCTCGTAAATTTCAATAGTCGTTTGAAAATCACCTTTTTTGAAGCTTTCCTCAGCATTGTCTATCTGAGTTTTATAAATATTATCTGCAAAACAAATGCCAAAACTTAAAGAAATGCTGGCAATCAACATAATTTTTTTCATATTTACGTTCCTAAATTATGTATTGAAACACGCGACAATTTTTATCATTTTCAGCTTAAAATATCAACAAAAAGAGCGCCAGCAAAGACATATGCCGACACTCTTTGAAATATTAACTCTTAAACAATTTTTTATAAACCTTCCATGCTTGAAAGTTCCATCTGTTTTAAAAAATCTTTGTTGGATTTTGAATTTAGAAGCCTTTTTCTTAACTCTTCCATAACTTCTATAGAGTTCATGGAATTCATCCACTTTCTAAGTATCCACATCTTATTTTTTTCATCTTCATTTAATAAAAGTTCTTCTTTTCTTGTTCCAGAACGCAAAAGATCTATTGCAGGAAATACCCTTCTATCCGCAAGTTTTCTATCAAGATAAATTTCGCAGTTTCCCGTGCCTTTAAATTCTTCAAATATAACATCGTCCATCCTGCTGCCTGTTTCAACAAGAGCCGTACCTATTATAGTTAAGCTGCCACCTTCTTCAATATTTCTGGCGGCGCCAAAAAATCTTTTAGGCCTCTGTAAAGCGTTTGAATCAAGTCCACCTGAAAGAACTCTTCCGCTTGAAGGTATGGCTGTGTTGTAAGCTCTGGCAAGCCTTGTAATAGAATCTAAAAGAACAACAACATCTTTACCATTTTCAACCATTCTTTTGGCTTTTTCTATAACCATTTCAGCAACCTGTATATGCCTGTCTGACGGCTCATCAAAAGTTGAAGAGATAACCTCGCCCTTTACAGAACGCTGCATATCTGTAACTTCTTCAGGTCTTTCATCTATTAGCAACACCATAAGAGTTATGTCAGGATTATTTTCAGTGATTGCGTTGGCTATTTTCTGCAAAAGTACAGTTTTGCCGCTTCTTGGTGCAGCATTGACCAATACTCTTTGACCTTTTCCTATAGGTACAAGCATATCAATAACTCTTGTAGACACTTCTTCCTTTTTTGTCTCAAGGACAATTTTTTCATCAGGATATAGAGGTGTCAAATTGTCAAACAAAGCTCTATCTCTTATACCTTCAAGATTCTCTTGTCCATTGATTGATTTGACTTGAAGTAAAGCGAAATATCTTTCCGACTGGACTTGTGGAGGACGTACATAACCAGCTACAGTATCACCTTTTCTTAAAGCAAACTTTTTTATTTGAGAAGGGGAAATATAAATATCATCTGGACCCGGCAAATAATTATAGTCTGGAGACCTTAAAAATCCAAAACCATCAGGTAAAATTTCTAAAACACCTTCATCATAAACCAATTTATTTTCTTTTGACTGAGCTTCAAAAATCTTAGCTATTAGCTCTTGCTTTCTAAACCCTGCGACGCTGTCAACTTTAAGCTTTTTTGCCATTTCTATCAGTTCTATCATTGTCAACTTAGATAAAATCGACATGTTCATAGATTTATCTTTTTCCATTAACTCCCTCCTCGGAGTCCAAAACAATACACAACATTATTTAAATGAGAACTGTGAAAAATAGCATAATTTAAATTTCATTGGCTGCCATTGATTTGATTTATTAACTCTGCTTTTTGACTTGTGTTGAAAGATATTTCAATAATAACGTAAAAGAATTTTATCTTATTCAAAATTAGATGTCAACAATTTATAAATATTTTCTATATGTTTTTTTAGATCATCTTTAGAGCCTGAATTATCAACTAAAAAATCCGCACGTTTAACTTTCTCTTCTAAAGACATTTGAGATTCTATTCTTTTTTTTATCTCGTCATCACTTAATTCATCGCGCAATTTTAAACGTTGCACTTCAATATTGTAAGGCAACGTAACAACAACTACTTTGTCGCAAAGTCTGTCTAAACCCGTTTCAAAAAGAAGAGGAGCATTAATAACTATAACTTTATATTCAGAAATCTTATTTGAAATAACCTCTTCTATTTGAGAAATTATACGTCCATGAAGAATTTTCTCAAGCTTTAGCTTTGCATTAAAATCAGAGAATATTATGCCAGCAAGCTTTTTTCTGTCTAAACTTCCTTGTTCAGACAAAATAGCATTTCCAAATACTTCTGTAATTTCTTGCAATGCCGGCTTATCTTTACAAGTAAGATCTTTTGCGACAATATCTGTATCTATACAAAATGCACCAAGACTTTCAAAATATTTGGCGCTTTCGCTTTTGCCAGATGCTATACTACCAGTCAATCCTATTATCATATTTTTTTCATTTCTCCCCAATTGTGTCCAACTTTAACATCAACAAGCAAAGGAACATCTAACCTAACTGCCGTTTCCATCTTATCTTTTAAAATCGGAATTATACTTTCTTTCTCGCCAACAGGAACTTCAAGAAGAAGATCATCATGAACCTGCAAAAGCATTAAAGATTTGTAACCTTTAGTTTTAAGTTCTATATATATATTTATCATTGCAATTTTTATAATATCTGCGGAACTACCTTGAACTGGAGTATTTAATGTCATTCTTTCACCTGCATTTCTTACCTGAACGTTAGACGAATGAAGTTCTGGAATATATCTTATTCTTCCGGTAATAGTGGCAACATAGCCATCATTTAAAGCTTGCTCTACTACTAATTTCATCCAAGTTTTTACGCCATTATATTTTTCAAGATATTCGTCAATATATTCTTTGGCTTTAGCAACAGAAATATTTAACTGTTTTGAAAGACCAAAAGGGGATATGCCATAAACTATGCCAAAATTTATGGATTTCGCAGCATTTCTCAAATTTTCAGGCAAAATTTCATCTTTTTTTATATTGAATATTTCTCTTGCAGTAGCAGTATGAATATCTTCTCCTTCTTTAAATGCTTCCATGAGTTTCTTATCTCTTGAAATATGCGCAAGAACTCTTAAATCTATTTGGGAATAATCAGCTGATATAAAAATTTTATCGGATTGCGGTATAAATGCTTTTCTAAATTCTTTGCCATAAGTAGATTTTATTGGAATATTTTGCAGGTTGGGATCCGTTGAAGAGAGTCTTCCTGTTGCCGTTATAGCCTGGTTGAAAACCGTGCGTATTCTATCTCCATAATAAGCACAATAATTGCTTATAGGATCTATATATGTGCTTTTTAATTTTTGAAGCGCTCTATATTTTAAAACTTCGCAAGGAAGTTCATAAGATGAAAGTTCTGTCAAAACACTTTCATCCGTTGAATATCCTGTTTTTGTTTTTTTTATTATAGGGAGATTCAACTTTTCAAACATTACACAAGCAAGTTGTCTAGGCGAATTGATGTTAAACTCTTTGTCAGCTATTTTATATATATTATTTTCAACATATTTTAATTCAGAAACAATTTTGTCATTAAAATTATTCAAAAAAGAAGTATCAACTTTGATGCCAGTTATCTCCATTTCTGAAAGAACTTCAACAAGAGGCATCTCTATGTCAAAGAAAAGCGTAGTAAGATCTTTTTCTTTTAGTTGATTTTCAAATAGTTTGTAAAGAGCAAATTCGGCTGCAGAAAATGAGCTTGCATATTTTGCAGCATAGTCTATAGGAATATCTGCAAAAGAAGCTTTTTTTATACTTTTGCCACTGTATTGGCTATTAAATTCAAAATCCAAATATTGCTTTGACAAATTTTCAATTTCATTTGATTTTAACGGGTCCAAACAATAAGAAGCAAGCATAGTATCAAAATAAATATTGTCCATAGTAACATAGAGCATCTTATATATGTTTCTTTCTTGCTTTAAATCGTGACCTATCTTTTTTATTTTGTCAGAAGTAAAAATAGATGCAAATAATTTTATAAACTCATCTAAAGATATTTGGGTAACAGTTAAATCGTTATGGCCTATTGGGAAATAAAAAGATTCTTTATTTACACATATAGACACGCCAACAATTTTTGCCTTTAAAGAATCAACTTCTGAGACTATTGTCTTTATAGAAAATTCGCCAGCATGTTTTATAATATCTGTAATTTCTAAAGCTCTTGCCGTAGAATTTACTATTTCAAATTTTAAACTGTCTTTTACAAAACTTCCTTTGTTTTCAATATTTTTGTCTGCTTTATATTCAACTTTCTTGGAATATTTGTCAGATAAGGTCTTAAATTCATACTTTTCAAAAAAAGAAACAGCTTTATTTATATCTAAATCTTTACTTTCAAAACTTTCCAATTTGTAGTTAAAAGGGACGTTATTATCTAGTTCAATCAGTTTTTTGCTAAGCTCCACATCATCTTTTCCACTATTTAGCAATTTTCCAGCATTGCCTTTTATTGAATCCGCATTCTTTAATATATTTTCAAGATCTCCATATTCTTTTAAAAGTTTTACCGCTGTCTTTTCGCCTATTCCTTTTACGCCTGGCACATTATCAGTTGTATCGCCAATCAAGGCAAAAACGTCAAGAAGTCGATTTGGTTTAACACCATATTTTTCTTCAACTTTTGCACAATCATACATTATGTCTTTAGAATCGTTCCAAACTAAAATACTTTCATCTTCAACAAGCTGCAATATGTCTTTGTCGCCAGTTACAATTATGGTTTGAACCGAGTTTTCTTTATTGTGTTTTGCTATTGTTGCTATTAAATCATCAGCTTCATATCCTTGCACCTCTATTTTAGAAATATTTAATGCACCCACAGCTTCCCTTGCCAGAGGCATCTGGCTTATAAGAGCTTCGTCTAAAGGTTTTCTGTTGGCTTTGTATTCTTTAAATATTTCATGTCTGAAATTTTTTGAAGGATAGTCAAAACAAACTGCAATGTAATCAGGCATGAAACTATTTTTGATTTTCAGCAATAGTCTTATAAAACCGTAAATAGCATTTACCTGTTGATTTTTTGATGTAGAAAGTGGAGGCAAAGCGTGATAAGCTCTGTGGATATATGCATTGCCATCTATAATAAAAAATTTCTTCATAGATTATCTATGTAATGCCCAGCGCTGACAGCTGCCTGAGCGCCATCTGAAGCTGCAGTTATAACTTGTCTAAGATGTTTTTGCCTTATATCGCCACAGGCAAAAATACCATCAACAGAAGTATGCATATTTTCATCAGTTATAATATAACCTTGTTCGTCAAGATTCACATCTGCAAGAAACAAGGCGTTTGGAACAAGTCCAATAAATACAAAAGCTCCGTCAACTTTTAAACTTTTGTTTCTATTCGTCTTTAAATCTGTAACAAGTATTTCTTCTATGCACTCTTTTCCAATAATCTCTTTTGGAACAGTATTGCACATAACGGATATATTCGGATACGATAACATTCTTTCCTGTAAAATCTTTGTGGCCTTCAACTCGTTCCTTCTGTGCAAGATAGTAACTTCTTTTGCAAACTTAGCTAAATATATAGCTTCCTGTATTGCTGAATCCCCGCCGCCAATAACCAATACTTTTTTTTCTTTATAAAAAGGTGCGTCGCAAGTCGCGCAAAAAGATACACCTTTACCTTTAAATTTTGCTTCCCCTGGTATACCCATTTCCTTAACACGAGTTCCTGCAGCAATGATAACAGTTTTTGCTTCATAAGCAGAATTTGTTGTTACAACTTCTTTTACTTTTCCACTTTTTATTTCTGTAACTTCGTCGTAAACTATTTCCGTACCAAAATCTCTTGCCTGATTTTCAAGTTTAACAGATAAGTCAAAACCATTAATTCCATCATTAAATCCTGGATAATTTTCAAGCAAGTCAGTTACAGTCATTTGTCCACCACATCCATTTTTTTCTATAAGCAATGTCTTAAGTCTTGCTCTTGAGGAATAAATTGCTGCAGAAAGACCAGCCGGTCCGCCACCAACTATTACAACATCATATATCATAAATTTTCCTTTTTATTCTTTAAAGAGCAGAATCTATAAGTTTTTCTATATCGCCTTTTGGCCTAAATCCAACTACTCTTTGGAAAACTTCCCCATTTTTAAACAATATTAAACATGGGATTGATGTGATTTGAAATTTTGTAGACAACTCTATATTTTCATCAGTATTTACTTTACATACTTTAGCTTTTCCATTATATTCAGATGCAATTTCTTCAATAACAGGAGAAAGCATTTTGCAAGGACCACACCATGGAGCCCAGAAATCAACAAGTACAGGTCTGTCTGGTGACAACACCTCTTGTTCAAAATTAGATTCATTAATCTCAATTGCCATATCAACCTCCTCATTGTCTTAGAAAAACATTTTTACCAATAAAATTATATTTAAAACTTATCTCCAATTGCTAATTGCCCCCCTTGAATAAAAGACCATGCAGGCATTACAGACTTGTTCTCTGGTTGAACTTTTGTAACTAAAATTTTGCCTTCACCGCAAGAAATGACAAATCCTTTATCTTTTTCTATTGATAAAACTGTTCCGAAATTTTTATTTTTAGAACTTCTTTCAAATATTTCAATATCAATAAATTTAATTCTTTTTCCTTTAAGCTTTCCTTTAGAAGCAATAGAATATATTCCCGGCCAAAGATATAGCCCTCTAAATTGATTATAGATATCGTTTGCTTTTTTATTCCAATCTATCAGCCCATTTTCTTTTTTTAAAGTAGGGGCAAAAGTCGGCTCACCAATCTGCACTAATCCCTCGGCTTTACCTAAACGAAATAAATTTAAAGTTTCGCTCATGGCCTCTATTCCCAAAGGGATAAGTTTATTAAACAAAGTTTCAGAATTATCTTTTTCTTCTATAGAAAGTTTTTTTTGAACAAGAATATCTCCTGTATCAAGACCTTTTTCAATATAGAAAACTGTTACGCCAGTTTCAGATTCACCATTTAACAACGCATATTGAACTGGAGCTGCGCCTCTGTATTTTGGAAGAAGGGAGAAATGAATATTGAATGCTCCGTATTTAGGCAAATTAAAAACTGTTTCCGGAATAAGCTTCCCATAAGCTACGGCTATGCCAACATCTGCATTAAAAGTTTTCAGATTTTCAATAATACTTGTACTAAAAGTGTCTGGTTGTATAAATTTTATATCGTTTTCTAATGAATATGTTTTTACTACAGGAGGTGTAAGTTTTTGTCCTCTTAAAGCTGGTTTATCAGGCATTGTTATTACAAAAATTTCATTAGCGTCTTTGTACAAAGATTCTAGATAAGTTTTAGAAATTTGAGCCGTCCCAAAAAATAAAATTTTCACCACTCGCCTTTCTTTTTTCTTCTTTTTATTTCTTTTTCCATGTTCTTTCTCTTCCAGTCTGGAAGATAATCTATAAAGATTTTTGCATCTAAATGATCTATTTCATGCTGTATTGCTCTCGCAAGCAGATCTCTAGCTTCAACTTTTTTGTTTTTACCGCTTATATCTGTATATTGAGCGACAATATTTGAAAAACGCTTTACCTCAGCAAAAAGTTCTGGCAAAGACAAACATCCCTCTTGATCAACTACTTTTCCTTCACCAGAAATCACTTTTGGGTTTATCATAATTATAGGTGATTTTTTATCTGGGTCAATATCAATAACACAGATTCTAGATGACACTCCTACTTGAGGCGCTGCTAATCCCAATCCTTTGGCAGCATACATTGTTTCAAGCATATCTTGCGCAAAACGTTTTACATCATCGTTAACTGTTGAGACTTCTTTAGATTTCTTTCTTAAAATAGAATCACCGTATTTTCTTATATCTAACTTTGTCATAATTTTGCAATTTTATCATTTTACCTGCAATGTTTTCAAACAGAACTTGAGATTATTTTTATATAAAAAAGTAGAGTTTAAATGCTGCGACTTTGCCCAATATGGTAGAAAAGAATAATTAAAATACATTAAGATAGTATTACTCAATACGTATATTGTTTATTCTTATTATACGAGTCTGACCACTAGGAATATCTTCATTTCTGAACATTATTTGTAAAGGAGAAACTACATTATCTCTTTGTTTTGTTAAAATTCTAAAACATATACCCCCCCCCCCCCAAACATTTTGAGCATTAGCATTATAGACATATGGGTCTTCTTGATATCCTTCATCCATTCATAGGGACAGGGAAACATCACCTATTCTCATAAAATGCCCAAAAAAGGAGAAAAAGTATGGAAACTAAAATTGCAAATGAGGCGAGTTATGAAAGTAGCGTCAGAGAAATTATAGAAAGTTTAAGAAGCGATATAAGAAAAAAATTGTTTCCTTTATAAAAGAGGGGCTAGAGAAAGAAAATAAGCTAAAAGGAAACATAGAGAGCGGCTCTCCGCTTTACTCGTCGAGCCTACAAGATGTAAAGGCCGAGCTAGCAAATATGCATGCAGCGAATTCGTCGGAGCGGGAGAAACGTCTGGGAGAATCGACGGTACTTCTCAGAAACAGCTCTTCTTGCAGACCTGGCTCTAGCAGCATCATAAATTGCTTCACCTTTTCTAGTATGATGTCGCCCCTCTCGTTAAGTACGATTAAAAGTCGTATAGTTTGCCAGTAGCGAAAAGGAAGACCATGGAGCTTTGATAGTTCTTCTAAAGAGTCATTGTCATTACTTAAATCGCTATCAAACAAAATGGTAAGTCGAGCTCGCACGCTCAATGTTGGGTCATTAAATGCCTCCAGTATGTTCGAGACTCCTGGCCGGCTAGCTAGCGATTCAGGAGCTACAATTATTTCCCTTTCTTCCACTTTTAGTTCGGCTGGCGGTTCAGGAGCTGGCGGTTCTGGCGGTACTGGTCGAGCTTGATCTGGCTCTACTGCTGCTTTAACTGGAGGTTCAGCGTGATCTTCCTCTTCACTGTCTATCATCTCCGTTTTTCTCTCTATAATTTGGCGTTGCACGGGAGTGATGCAATTGAGTTCCCGGAGATATTCTAGCTCCGCTCTACAGAAATCTCCCTTTTCCAAAAAGGAATCTCGCTCGGCAGCGGTCTTCAAGGAAAGAAATCTATCCACTACGCTTACAGAGGAGCGGGGAGCTGCGCTGCCCGGTTGTTGGACTGTTTCGCTGGGCATTTTGACTTCTTGCGCGACTGCCGCTCTTACCGCATTTTGATTTGGAGTTTGACTTGCTTTTTTACCGCACCCTATCTCACTCAAAAAATATAACAAAATCCATAAAATTAGGGCAGGGCGTAAAAAATTCATGAGAGTATCCCCTTATCTCATTTTCCCTTCAGAGATTTTATATTGTTTTTTTTATTTTTTGCAAATAGCTGCCGTTAAAGTCGTTTTATTAAATGCCGCTGTTGCCGTTAAAATTGGAAACTAAAATTTGGTAAAAAGGCAGTTGTTATCCTGGGAAACTAAGATAGAGGTTTATTGTCTTTATTCCTAATTTTTGCTTCATTTTACTTGTATTATGCCCACCAAATAAAGCCGCATCGCCTTTGCTCCTTATATAGCAAAACCTGTACCGTTCACTCCTTTTTCATATACCATACTAGTGTACTTAATTCTATTTTGCAGAGCAATATCCCTAAGTGTTCAACCTAAAGCAAAACATATTAGCGTACATTTGAACATGCTTTTTACTGCATCAATGGTATATGCCTTTTATGTTACGTTTAAAGTGGCTGAAGACGCCTTCATTGACATATTGTTTTTGCTTGTGATTTACAAATTTTCTATCATAAGTTTCGTCAACTTCTACAATATTTTTAAGCGGCTTTTTAAAGAATTCGGTTTGCATTGCATATCTTAACCTTTGCAACATAAACCAAGCAGTTTTTTGTGTAACGCCTAAATCTTTAGCAGTTGTATGATTATTTTTGTTGAGTAATTTTATTTTCTATAGTTAAATCTTGTTATTTTACTATTATATAATAGTTTAGTGTCCAAATTTTCTTTCATCAAATTAAACCTATCATCGTTGAATTCTTTGTAACTACTCCAACAATGTAATATTAACCAAATAATAGAAAAAACTATACTAGTAACTATAAATTTATGTTTATTGAACAAATAAGCGAGATCTTCTGCATCTTTTAAGCCTTTTACTTTGTTTTCAAGCTCTTGTATCCTAAATTCAAGAAGTTTAACAAGTTCTAAATCTTCATCTTTATTGTTAGCGTCGGTACTGCTTGAGCGCCCACTCGCTTGTATTTCTATATCTTCTTTTTGTTTATTGTTTTCCATATCTAATTCCCAATCGCTGGACGCGTACAGCAGTTGAAGCTATGGATGCGCCAAAAAATTCAGCTAGACTTGCAATACTTTTTAATTCATTCCATTTGTCTCTAAAATCATTTTCCAGCATAATAAGTCCAGCTGCAAACTCATTTGCATCCCATCTTTTGTTCCACTGTGAGGATTAAGAATATCGTTACGAGTATCAACACTTCTACCATCGGTTTTATGATTCAAAACAATATGTCCTATTTTATGTGCTAATGTAAAATTTTTTCTTGTCTGATGTTCAGTTGGATTAAGTAGTATTTATTTTTCATTATATAACACGGCACCGGAAATATGAGCATTTTCATTAGTAACTTTGAAATCAAAAACTTCGTAACCGAGAGCATTAGCAATATCTACCAAAGGAACAGGGATTTTTTTGGGATAGAATATTGTGAATATAGGGCATCTATTTGTGGCGCAAATCTATCCATAAACGGACATTCTAGTATTTTCTCTTTTGGATTAATATTATCGTATCGTATTTGTGCGAGGGTCTTCTTTGAAACTAAAGAAATACACAGGTACTGACACACTTGCAACTTTATCGTCTTTAACCACTACTTTACTTGTTTTCATATAATGTTCTTTAAGCATAAGAATAATGTTTTTTTTACTAACTTTGTCAAGCCATTTTTGCGTAATAATTTTATGAGTTATAGAATATTTATAGAAAAGATTTAAAATTATCAAATTTTACGACGCTGATTAAAATACTTTGGCGGAGAGATAGGGATTCGAACCCTAGTTACCATTTCTGATAAACAGTCTTTCCAGGACTGCGCCTTAAACCACTCGGCCATCTCTCCACTATATATATTTTTTTTGGATATTTAGTAGATTTAGACATGATACGACTTAAGCAGGACAAAATTCTACAATATTATTAAATTTCGTGCAAATCATTTGATACGCCAACATATTCTAGAATGTGTAAAAATCTAGTATAATGCAACGTTATGTTACTCAATTTATTTCAAAATATTCAAATATTGCTAAGCAAAATTTAGTATTATTAAATTCTATCAAGATAAATAAGTAGTTACCAAAATATTCAAAAATTTTTACTGGAGAAGAGAAATGAGCGTTAAGAAGTCTTTTTCGTCAAAATGGGGTTTAATTTTCGCAGCAGCAGGCACTGCTATAGGCTTAGGGAATATTTGGCTTTTCCCTTATCGCGTTGGCGAAAGAGGCGGAGCTGCATTTATAATCCCTTACGTTGTATGTGCTATTACTTTAGGTCTTATTGCTTTAATCGGTGAAGTATGCGTTGGAAGACTTACAGGCGGCGGCCCTGCAATAGCTTTCCAAAAAATTTTACAGCTACGCAATAAGAACGGAACTATCGGACAAGCTTTTGGCTGGATATGTGTTCTTGTTGCCTTTTTGCAAGCTGTAGGATATACGCTAGTATTTTCTTGGGTTATACGTTTTACTTTAGGTTCTTTAACAGGAGCTGCATTTAATGCGATTAACAGCAATCAGTATTATGCTGCTATATCAAGCAATGAACACGTTACCTTTTGGATGATTATAACTTTGCTTACAGCTGTGCTAACTTTGATTGGAGGTGTTAGATATGGTATAGAAAAATGTTGCGCTATAATGCTTCCCGCAATTTTTATACTTATTACAATTTTAGCAATAAGAGTAGCTTTTTTGCCAAATGCAAGCGCAGGATATAAATATTTATTTTCCCCAGACTGGAGCTATATATTTGATGCAAGAACTTGGATGATAGCTTTGGGGCAAGTTTTTTATTCTCTATCTTTAAGAGGATCCACAATGGTTACGTATGGTTCCTATACACCAAAAACTAGCGATATACTTGTTTCAGCAAAATATATTGTTTTTTCAGATACATTCATTTCTATATTAGGCACTTTTATGATTATACCCGCAATATTTGCTTTTGGAAAAGATTTAAACAGCGGGCCTGCACTTTTGTTTATAGCATTGCCTGATATATTTAAAGCTATACCTTTAGGGCAAGCTTTTATGTTCGCTTTCTTTTTAGCAATGTTTTTTGCAGCTTTAACATCTTTTATAGGTCAACTTGAAGTAGTTGTTCAGGCTTTGCAGGAAAAATTCAAATTACCTCGTCTTCTAGCAATATTTCTTGTTTCTACGGCTACAATACTTGTATGCAGAATATTTGCTGTTGGCCATATAAGTAAAGTTATTGATTTGCTATCATTACATTTAATTCCTTTGTGCGCGTTAGGAGGCGCTATTTTTTTCTTCTGGATTGTTCCAAAACATCTTGCTTTACAGGAAGTTCAAAGCGGATGTCCAAAACCAGTTGGAAAATGGATTATACCTATGGGTCGTTACGCTTTATGCTGTATGGTGATATTTGTATATATATTAAGTGTTTCACATGTAAAATAGCCTGATGTTGCATTTAGAATATAGAAGCTGTACTTGTTTTTTTAGCGCAGCTTCTTTTTTTATTATTTTTGCTTTATATTTTTAATAAAAAGCTGTTTTTTTAAATGCTTTTTGCCATTTTTTTACATCTTTTATAATGTTGACATAGTACAAGCAAAATAGTTAAATATTCTCATAAATTCTAATTTTTTTTTAACGTCAATAAATAAAATCTTAATATAAGGAGTAGGAAAGATGAAATCAATCCACGACTATTACGGCGAATTAGTTTTTACCAGAAAAGTGATGGAACAGAAACTAAGTAAAAATATTTTTAAGAAACTTACGGCAGCGATAGATAATTTAGAACCTCTAGACCAATCTATAGCTAGCGAAGTTGCCCACGCAATGAAAGAATGGGCTCTTGAAAACGGCGCGACGCATTTTACGCACTGGTTTCAGCCTCAAAGAGGCGGTACCGCTCAAAAGCACGACTCTTTTATTGATTATGGTGAACATGGAGAAATAATAGAAAGGTTTTCTGCGTCACAGCTTGTTCAATCTGAGCCGGACGCGTCATCTTTTCCTTCTGGCGGGATAAGATCAACTTTTGAAGCAAGAGGATATACAGCTTGGGATCCAACATCTCCAGTATTCCTCCTTGAAGCTGGAAAGACAAAAACATTAGTAATTCCTTCTGTTTTTCTTTCTTGGACTGGCGAAGTTTTAGATCTTAAAACGCCTTTTTTAAGATCTCTTTCTGCATTGAATGAAAATGTAATAAAGCTACAGAAACTTCTTGGAAACAAAAATGCTAAACAGGTAAAAGTATATGCCGGTATAGAGCAGGAATATTTTCTTCTTTCAAAAGAATTAGTTAAATCAAGACCAGATATTACTGTTACAGGAAGAACGCTTTTTGGCACACAGCCAGCCAAAGGCCAGCAGATGGAAGACCATTATTTTGGAAATATAAAAGATAAAGTTTTGGAGTTTATGGAAGCCGTTGATCACGAACTTTATAGAAAAGGCATTCCAGTAAAAACAAGGCATAATGAAGTTGCTCCAAATCAGTTTGAACTTGCACCTCTTTACCAAGAAGCAAACTTGGCCATAGACAACAATCTTCAGATAATGGAAATTATTAAGAAAGTTGCAGATAAGTATAATATGGTTGCAATACTTCATGAAAAACCTTTTGCTGGTGTAAATGGATCAGGAAAGCATTTCAACTGGTCTATTGGCGATAATACCGGCGCAAACTATTTTGAACCCTCAAAATCCCCCCTTAAAAATATATCTTTCTTGCTTGCTATAAGCGCAGTTTTGCTTGGCGTTAAAAAGTTTGGAGGTGTTTTAAGGGCAATTGTAGCAACCGCAGGTAATGACCACAGACTTGGAGCTAATGAAGCTCCGCCAGCTATCATGTCTGTTTATCTTGGTGATTATGTAAATGAAATATTGGCCTCTATAGAAAAAACTAACACAATAAATGAAAAAGTTGTAAATGAAATAACTCTAGGTGTGCAAAACCTTCCTAAAGTAAACAAAGACTACTCGGATAGAAACAGAACTTCCCCCGTGGCATTTACTGGAAATAAATTTGAATTTAGAGCGTTAGGCTCTTATGCAAATCCTGCTGAAGCAGGCACAGTGTTAAACTTTATCGCTGCTTACGGGTTTGACGAAATTTATACTAGAATTGGAGCAAAAAAAGGTAATGGCGACGTAAAGGAAAAAGCTCTTGAAGTTGTAAAAGATATTATCTCAGAAACAAAAAATATCAGATTTGAAAAGAATGGATATTCTCAAGAATGGCATAAAGAAGCAGAAAAGAGAGGTTTGCCAAATACAAAAGATACGCCTGCAGCTCTTAAACTTTTACTTGATAACGAAGTAATAAAGACATTCTCGAAATATAATGTTCTTACTGAAAAAGAATTGAGAGCGAAAGTAGAAATAAAGCTTGAAACTTATACTAAAACCAAAGAAATAGAGTTTAGATATGCAGTTAAAGCTGCAAATACCTTGATATTGCCAGCTATATTAAAACAAATAAACTTGTTGGCAAAAACAAGCAAAAACTTGAGCAAACTAAATATGAAGTCTTCATTTGAAGAAGAGCTTAAAACATTGATTGCTATTTACGATGACATTAAGAAATTTGTAGCTGAAATGGAAACATTCCTTGCAACAGAGCATAAAGATATTCAACAAACAGCCGATAAAGTTGCTTCTAAAGGTGTAGAGATATTAGCTTCTTTAAGACACAAGATTGATTTAGCTGAAGATTTAGTGGCTGATGAGTTTTGGCCTATGACAAGCTATCAAAAACTTTTGAATGCTTTTTAACTAGTAATCGGCACATAATTTATAAAGCCTCTCCAATAATAGCTATTTTGGGAGAAACTTTTAATTATTTTATTTATAATGCAGCGAGATTTTTTGATAATTGTTCAAGATTATGTTCTACTTGATCACAAGCAGCTATCAAATTGGGGAGAGAGTTCAATTGCCCTATATAAAAAGAAGCCTTTCTCGCAAAGAAACGAGCTGAGCTAACAAGGTCTATAATAAACTCTACATCAGAGCACTTTATAGAATTAGTATCAAAATTAGGTCTATTATCGAATTGCCTAACAATCGCCGCATCAACATCTACACTATAATTAGGGTTCTTTGGATCGTAAATGACATCAAGATCCACAGTATTAGAAATTTCAATAGCAAGCTCTTTATTTGAAATGATGCTTTCAACTGCTGCATCAAGCAATGCGACTAAATGCGACAATGAAACAATAGCATTAGCAGTCTTCTCTACAATTTCAAGATTTAATAGGTCAAACTCAACACCGTATTCAGGATTTACATAATACATATCTTCTAATCTTGCAACTTGAGCAAAATTTAAGTTATGAATGTTAGAAAGAAGAGTACGTGGCGATTGATTTATCGTGTTTTTACCAATATGCCCGGCAACAGCATTTGCTACGTGTATTTCGCTTCTTGGTATAGTATCAAGTATAGCGTTGTTAAATGTATCCATAAAAACATTAGAGTAAATATCTAAATTAAACATCTGTACTAAAATTTGTTGAGGTATTTTTTTTTGCTGATTTGCCTGATAAAGAAACCCTAGTAGATGATATAATACTACTACTACAAGAACAACAAAATAGAGTTGTAAGTACGAGTAAATACATTATGGATTTTAACTTCACAAAAACTCCTCATGTAATGAAAATAGTTCTTATATATATTAATAGACAATTAAAGAAATATCTGTAAGAGAGAGGGACGAATTTTTTGTGAACACATAATAGCTTATTTTTTCGATTTATTTAGAAGTTTGTATTCAACAGCATCCGAAAGGGCTTGCCAAGACGCATCTATAATATTTTCATTTACGCCAACAGTTCCCCAGCGATTAGAAGAATCTGAAGATTCTATAAGGACTCTTACTTTTGCTGCAGTATTTGCATTACTGTTTACAACTCTTACCTTGAAATCTGTTAAAATAACATCTTCTATTTCAGAGTAATATTTTATCAATGCTTTACGCAAACAATGATCTAAAGCATTTACCGGACCATCGCCTTCAGCGACTGTGTGTTCCTCCTTGCCTTTTATATCAAGCTTAACTGTTGCTTCAGAAATTATTTCCCCTCTAAGACGCTTTTCAACAACAACTCTGTAGCCTTTTAAAATAAAAAAAGGATTGAAAGAGCGATTAAGCGCGAAATCCCAAAAGCAATGCCTTTATAGAACGTTAGAAGTATCAAAGAACAATTCGTTTATAGAAATGAGGATAGTTGCGCTTTTAAATCATCAAAATCTCTAAATATGTTGTCACCTATTACATTTCCTTGTCCTGCCCCGCCACAAATAAAACATGTA
>JAISEM010000019.1 GCA_031264105.1 Endomicrobium sp. | reverse complement strand
TCCTGCGCTTATCAACTTCTCTATATGTTTTGTCTTATCTACATATATCTTCTTGTCTTCTATCAACTTTGAAAACGATTGCGTTCCTATTGCCAGTAGTTTCATTCTTTTTCCCTTATCTTAATCTTAAAATCTATTATTTCCTTTTCTATTATCTTATTATACCAATTTATACTAATTTTGCTCCCTTTTTTGCTTTTGCTGGATAATAAATAATAATATAACTTTATAATTATTATATTCGTTAAAGCCTGAGTTTATCGGATAGGGTAAAAAAAGGTTTACTCCTTATAATATGAAAAAGTTCAAACAGATATTAGGCATTTGACGTAAAATAAGTTTTTTGTAAAAGAGCGTTTAAGCGCCCTTTTACAAAGAGCCAAAAGCATCAGAGGTTTAATTATGCAAAATTAGAACACGCTTTATCGTTAGGCGCGAACGAAAGGTACAAAGGCGCAAGCTCGAGCCGTTAATTTAGCCGACTTTGACAAAACGGCAAAAGAACGTGAAAGGGTCATCAAAATGTCTAATATGTTGTGAACTATTACATTTATTGACTGATGTCTAAAGTCTTTGTTATAATCTCTCCGTGAGGGAAAATGATGATAGATCTACATACGCATACATTTTTCTCAGACGGAGTTTTGAGTCCATCTGAGCTTATTTTTAGAGCTAAAAAACAGGAATATACTGTAATAGCTGTTACAGACCATGTTGATCATTCAAATATGGATTTTGTTATTCCAAGAATTGCAAAAGTATCTAAAATTCTAACTGAAAACTATGGTATTTTGGTTTTACCTGGAGCAGAGCTTACATATGTTCCTCCAGATCTCATAGGGGAAGTTGCTGGCGAATGCAGAAAGCTTGGCGCCAAAATTGTGGTTGTCCATGGGGAATCTGTTGCTGAGGTTGTTCCAGAAGGGACAAACTTATCTGCTGCGCTGGGAAATGTAGACATAATTGCCCATCCAGGACACTTATCGCAAGAAGTTGCGGCGCTTGCTGCTAAGAACAATGTAAAAATAGAAATTACCACAAAAACGAAGCATGGTGTTACAAATAAAGAAGTTGCTCAAGTTGCTATAAAAAATGGAGCAAAACTTGTTATGGACACAGATACGCATTCCCCTGAGCAGCTTTTGACGAAAGAAGTGATAGTAAAAGTTTTATTAGATGCAGGACTTTCGCCTGATTATTTTGATGAGATGCAAAAAAATGCTTTAGAAATAGTTAATAAAGGAGACTTATAAGAATGCAAAAAAATTTTTTAGGAAAAATTCCAGATATTATTACAAAATCAACTACAAAACTTTTGACAATTATAATTGCTTTAGTTTTGCTTGTAGCTGCGATGATATTCATTTATTGTTTAAGAATGCATAAGATTGACGATTTGGCTTCAATTGACTTAGCAAAAGCTTACGCGGCTTTTGGTAGTGCAAATCAACAGGTAGGCATAGCTATTTTAGACGAAGTTATAGCAAAATATCCCAAAGCATCGGCTGCATATCAAGCTAAATTATCAAGAGCAGATGTATTTACAGAGATTAGGGCTTATGATGAAGCTTTGAATATTTTAAAAGAAACGCAAAATAAAGCAAAGCCAGAAGCTTTAAAGCCATTAGCAGCTGCAAGAATTATACACGTATACGATTCTAAAAAAGATATTTTTAATGCCATAACAGCTTCAAAAGAATTTATAGAGGAATATCCGGACCACTTTTTGGTTAGAGATATACATTTGAATTTAGCGGAGTACTATATTACTTCTGGGTCAAAAGAAGATGCTTTAAAAATATTTAACGAAATTTTGATTAGTTTTCCTGCAACGCAAGAAGCAGAAAAAGCGCAAAAAAGGATTAACGAGATAAAATAAGAAAGATACGGGAGAAAGGAACAAATGAAAAAAACCGGATTACTTTTATTAGGTATGATTTTGTTAGGATCCGTTACATTTGCAGGCCAAAAAAATCCAGTTTCAACAAGGCCTCTTGCAGAAAAAATTGGTGTAGGTTTTAGTATTCCATTTGCAAATTTGCCAGTTCTTGCTGGAAGATATTGGTTGACTGACATTGCGGCAGTAGAATGCTTTTTAGGTTTTAGAATAGATGATAATCATAATAGTAATAATACGTATGCATTCGGCGGTAAGTTTTTGTATGTGTTAAAATCTTATAAAAACTTGAATCTGTTTTCTGCGGCAAGTTTAGCTTTGCGTTCAGAAGGTACGACATATAGCGTTATTAGGAGTGGGTTTGGTATTGAATGGTTTGCACTAGATGACCTATCTCTTTCTACAGAGGCAGACCTTTCTCTTAGGGTTGGCGGAGGACAGACGTCTCTTGAAACTAGCGTAGAAGGCATCCCAAGAATTGGCATAAGGTATTATTTATAAAATTAAAAAGGGGCAGCACGATGAACATTCCACAAGACCTACTGTATACAAAGACCCTCGATGGGTTAAAGTTGAAGGAAATAAAGTAAAGATCGGTATTGCAGATTTTGCTCAACATGAAATTACAGATGTAGTACATGTAGAACTTCCAGAAGCTGGAAGGGTTATAAAAAAAGAGCAGCCTGCAGCAGTTGTAGAGTCTGTAAAATCTGCGTTTGATATATATGCTCCTGCGAGTGGCAAAGTTGTTGAAGTAAACGATAAGGTTTTAGGAAGTCCAGAGCTTGTAAATAATTCTCCTTACGAAAATGGATATTTGTTCGTAATAGAGGTTTCAGATGAAAAAGATTGAATGATTTGTTGAAAGCTGACGATTATAAAAATTTAATCTAAACAGAGATATCATGGACTATACGCCGAAAACCCAAACGATAAAAAGCAAATGTTGGAAGCTATAGATATTAACGATATACATCCTTATCAATATGTTGAAAGTATGCAAAGTATTTTAGAAATTATATATAAGTTGGAAAAAGACTTATGCGAAGTTGCAGGTATGGACAACTTTTCTTTGAAGCAAGCAGCAGGCGCACATGGAGAGTTTGCAGGGCTTTTAGTAATAGCTAAATACTTTGAATCTATAAAACAAAAAAAACAAAAATAATTGTTCCAGACTCATCTCATGGAACAAACCCAGCATCAATAGCTTTTGCTGGACTACAAACTGCAATTATTTTTGACCATTTTGGTATCAACTTTGTATAAGAAACGAACGTCATATTCTACCGTTGCTACTACTGGAACAATAGAGTTAAAACTGAATATTGCAGTATCCACAACTGCATCGAATGTAAAACCAGTATGTAAAAAGTAATCTCCTTTTATTGGCTTTGGTTTAGCTGGGTATAGTCCCTCGGCAAAAGCTGATCAGATAAAACAACTTAATGTTAAAATTATCACCAAGATTTTTTCATTCCATAGCTCTATTTCCCTCACGGATTACTTCAATTTTTAATTCGGTTGGCTACCTGAATAAGCAACAAGGTTGTCACCGTAATTCCTGCGGCCAAAAAATATTTCTTTACCGAAAGCAAGTATGTTCTGACCTGCGTTATAGTCGTAAAATTGATAAATTTAGGCACATATAAAGAAGATTTTGTTCTTAACAATAAATATTTAATCTTTCAAAAAAATCTACTATGTCCTTCCTATTCTAAACAGAATTTTATTATCTCTTCTCTTTTTTTGCTTGCTCATTATGATATGCAATGGTCGATTCCGCAGTTTTGTTCAATAATCTTACCCTTATAATATTATTTAGCAACTTTTTCTATTAAATATTGTCAAAATTACACCCTATTTCTCTATTTTCTCCAAACGCTATTGCCAATAAGCTTACTTCTCTACCGCCGTACTTCTCATAATACTTCCTTTCCTTTATCTGTTCCATACCTTCTTTTAGCAACTTCTCTATCTTACTCTCTTTTCAGTATTTTATCTCTACTACTATCGCTTCTTTCCCTTTCTTTAACGCCGCATCTATCCTTCCTTTGTCCGTATGCGCTTCTCCGTCTACTTCAAATCCGCTCACTATCGCTGTTGTTAAAAATAATCCCTCATAATACGATTCTTCTTTCTTTAATATATCATAGGGTATATTCGCATATATCTTTGTTAGGCTTTCCTTTAATTTCTCTTCATCTTTATTTCTTAAACTACTATATACTTCTCCCCTCACACTCTGTACATCTTTTTGGGTTTTCTTTGCATATCTTGCTAGTAATCTTGTTAAAAATGCGTTCTTTACTTCCATATTTGGAAAATCTATTGTATATTCTGCTCTCATATCCTCTCCTATCTCTTCTTTCTTTACCGTTAAATATCCCGTTTGAAATAACATCCCTGTTGTTTCTATTAAATCGTCGTCTGCTCCTCTAAGAATGTCGGTACTTACCGCTTGGGGCTCTATATATGTTTTTAACTCTTCCTCTTTTTCTATTTGTTTTATTAAAAATGTTGGCGTTCCCGTCTCAAACCAGTACTCATTGAATCTTTTGTTTTTGAAAAAAAGTAATGTTGAAAATGGATTATACGCAAACGTCTTCCCATCCCACGAATATCCGTTATACCACTTCTTTGACTGTAATTTTATTTGCTTTTGCTGCATCTTCTATATACTCTTTTTCCTCTACTCGCTCTGTTTCCATCTATTTGTATGTTCTTCCCGCTTAAATATATATTGCTTCTTGTTGCTTCTAAAAATCCCCCTTGCTCTGATTGGTTCCTTTTTGCATATAAACGCGTAACATTACTAAATATTAATAAATGCCTGTCCTCGCTTGGCACTATCTCTACTACCCCTAGTCCCTCCTCTGAAATATTCTCATTAAATTCAAATAGGCCATCTTTAAACTCTATCTCTGAGTTCTCGCCATATATCGCTCATCCTCTTCTTGCTCTATTGCCATTAAATACAACTGCTAAGTTATATGCTCCGATTCTTAAATAACTGTTATCACTATATAATGCCCCTCACAGCTGTGCACTGTTTTATTTGGCGTATTTGCTATAAATCTTGCTCCTGCTATTGCTACTGCTCCTCCTAATGTCGCTGTGTTTTCTATAAAATTGCATGCCCTATTAAACTTATTTTTGTCTCTTCTCCGTTGTTCTGTTTAATCCTGCATTCTCCAACAGTTTTAAAGTAATATATTCCCTTGTGTTACTTTTTGGTATCAATAAAATCCAGTTTTTAGACGTTTTGCTTGCAATAACGTTGTCATAATAATTTTTAGTAAGCATTGGAATTCCATTTTTTGTTGCTGAAATATTTGCAATAAAAAAGAACTTTACTGAAGTATTTTTAATTTTGAATTTCACAATATGGTTATTACCAAACGGTGTTATGCTCAAAATGCCAAACGATGTCTCTTCTTCCTCCCACAAACTCCAGATTCATCCGAAAGGTTTTTTGCTGCAACACCTGGCATACGCAAGAAAGAGCATTCGGTAATTCCAACCGGCGTAAAGAAAAACATTATTGAAATTACGACTACTCCATTCTTCAGAAACTGTTGAAATCCTGTTTTCATCAAGACGCCTTTTTGATAAAGTTTTAACTTATATAAAATTGCAAATCTTAACTTCTTTCTGATATACTCTTAGTTCTTCTAATTTTTTGTCGTATACTTTTTTCGCGATTCTTTTACTTTTTGCTACAATTATTTATGTCTACATGTACTTCCATTGTTCTGTATAGGGTTTTATTATTTTAGACAAAATGTCTAACTATGTTGTGAACTATTACATTCACTTGACATAGTAAAACTTTTGCGGTAGAGTAATAACGTTCTTTTTAAATACTGCTTATTTATCAGCATTTTTTCTTAATTATTACTACTATTATACCAGTATCCTTTGACCCCCCAAAGAACAAACCTACATCCCCTCCCACTTCTGTTCTGTTTCTGTGAAAAATAGAAAGAAAGAAAATTGTGAAGTTTACTTTAAACAAAAGACAGTTTGATTATGGAGTTAAAAAAAGTTGTTATTTGCGCTATTGTTGTCTAGGGTAAGTGCCATATTTTTCTTTTTCCCTTGAGAATGTCATTTAATGTATCCGCTTACACTAAAAGCGCAATCAGATTTAAAAACGTAGAGGGGTTGTATAAGCTACAAGGATAGGTGTAATTTTAAGAG
>JAISEM010000042.1 GCA_031264105.1 Endomicrobium sp. | reverse complement strand
ATCCATTCCCATGTTGCTTGCTTCAAATTCAACAACCCTACCTTCTCTCCCACTATAAGCAGTCCATATCGGCGTTCTCTATTGTTTTTTTGATATATGTCTATATCTCGTCCATCTCTATTAAATTTGCCGCTTTCCTTTCCGGCATTGGCGGAATTACCCATACAGCTTTTGCCATTTTAACAATGTTGAACGTTTTAGCCAGTAGGCTTCTTGGGCTGTCTTTAACTGTAAAATAAAATGATCCTTTCCTTTCTTTTGCCGTTTTGCCAAAGTCGGCTAAATTAGCGGCTCGAGCTACGCCTTTGTCGCTTCTGTCCGCGCCAAACTATATACGCGTTGTAATTTTGCATAATTAACCCTCTGACGTTTTTGGCTCTTTGTAAAAGGGCGTTTAAACGCTCTTTTACAAAAAACTTATTTTACGCCTAATGTCTAATATCCGTTTGAATTTTTTCAGGGGCGTTATATTGAAAGATGTTTTAAAAAATAGATATTAAAATAGCTAAATGAAAATATAAATAAGATTGGAAATGCCGAGGGCGGGACTTGAACCCGCACGCCGCATAAGCAACTTGAGATTTTGAGTCTCACGTGTCTGCCAATTCCACCACCTCGGCTTACAAAGAACATTCTTATTTTATCAAAAAGTCTAATTCCCGTCAAATTTTGTGCCATAGACAAAGTAAAGTCTATTGTTACAGTTTAAAATTTGACTACTAATAAGGCAATTTATACAATAACGCTTGTCGTTAGATTTCTTATGAGGGTAAAATGAATATAAGACCGGCAAAAGTTTCTGATGTAAAAGGAATACATGCCCTTGTTGAGCATTATGCCAATAATAAAGAAATGCTCCACAGATCTTTAAATGCCATATATGAAAATATACAGGAATTTGTTGTTCTCGAAAAAGAAGGTCAGGTAATAGCTTGTGGATCTTTGCATGTATCTTGGGAAGACTTGGCTGAAGTTAAAGCTTTGGCAGTGGCTGAAGAATATAAAGCGCAAGGCATAGGTAGAAAGATAGTTGAAAGATTACAAGAGAACGCCAAAGATCTTGGAATAAAAAAAGTTTTCACGCTTACTTTTAAACCAGACTTTTTTAAAAAGCTTGGGTATGTTGAAATAACAAGAGAAATACTTCCTCATAAAATTTGGAACGAATGCGTTAATTGTTATTTGTTCCCAGATTGCGGAGAAGTTCCTCTGCTGTTTTCTCTAATAAGTTGACATATATATGTAAAAATAAATACAATTAACACAGTTAAATAATAATAGTCTTCGGGGAAGGTGAAGGCGTCTAGTATTTTAGACTCTATTCCTTACCGGCATTGATAGAAGTTAAACTTCTTAAGCCTGCGAGTCTGCATTGTTGCAATGCAAGCTGGCCCGTGAGAATCGGATGCCGACGGTGATAGCGCAAACTTGCGCTTTAGTCCGGATGCGAGAAGATAAAATATAAGTTTATTTTATCTTCCCCGAAACATTTTTTTTGTTTCGAGGATTTTCTTTATATGAACAAAAAATATATGCGTATGGCTATAAATCTTGCAAAAAAAGGTAAAGGAAAAGTTTATACAAATCCTTTGGTTGGCTGTGTTATTGTTAAAGATAATAAAGTTGTGGGTAAAGGCTGGCATAGATATTTTGGCGGAAAACACGCTGAAATTGATGCTTTGGATAATGCGAGTAAAAATGCTAAAAATGCAGATTTATATGTTACGCTGGAGCCTTGCAACAGCTATGGCAAGCGGCCTCCATGTACGCTTGCAATTATAAAAGCTGAAATAAAAAGAGTATTCTTTTCTTTACACGATAAAAATGTATCTGGCACTAAAGACTTGCTCGAGAAAAATGGCATAGAAGTTTATGAAGGAATGTTGAAAAAAGAGTCTAAAGTTCTTGTTAAGGAGTATCTTAAATTTTTGCAGGCTAAACCAAAGGTAACAGTCAAAGCAGCTATGACTCTTGACGGTAAAATTGCCACGCATGATTATGATTCAAAATGGATAACATCGGAAAAATCAAGAAGCTTGATCCACAAGATGAGATCTCAATATGATGCAGTTCTTGTTGGCTTTAACACCGCTCTAAAAGATAATCCATTTCTTACATCGCATTCTAAAAAATTAAAGAATCCTATTAGAGTAGTTATAGACTCAAAACTAAAACTTCCAAAATATTATCATTTGTTTGATGGAAGTATTCCTACTATTATCGTCTATGATTCAAACATTAATAATATTCCAAAGCATTTGTTGGATAAAGAAGGAATTATTTTAGCCTCTGTTAATATGAATGTAGCAAAAAAAGATTTTAATGTAATAATAAAGAAATTAAACTCTTTATCTGTAAAAAAGATTTTAATAGAAGGTGGAAGCGAAATAATTTCATCCGCATTATTTTCAAATGCCGTTGAGGATATACTCTTTTTTATTGCTCCAAAAATATCTGGCGGTAAGAGTGCTGTGCCTGTAGTTGGCGGTGTTGGGGTTAAAAAAATTTCAGAGTCTATAAAAGTAAAAGATATGAAAGTAAAAAAGATAGGTAACGATTTGCTTATAACAGGAACCTTAAAGGACAAATAATGTTTACAGGTTTAATTGAAGATATTGGTGTAATAAAAAATATTTCATCTTCAAGAATTGAAATAGAGACAACACTTAATGATATTTCAAAAGGCGACAGCATTTCTGTAAACGGTGTTTGTTTAACAGCAGTCTCTATAAACAAAAATGTTTTTGCAGCAGATTACAGTTCGCATACTGACAAAACTACAACGCTTTCAAAATTAAAGAAAGATTCAAAAGTAAATTTAGAAAGAGCATTGATGCTTTCTTCAAGACTTGGCGGACATATAGTAAGCGGTCATGTAGATGGTACTGCAAAAATAGAAAAAATTGAAGTCTTGAAAGAATTTTATAAAGTCAAATTTTTATGCAAAAAAAATATTTTAAATTACTGTGTTAATAACGGGTCCATTGCAGTTGATGGAATAAGTTTAACAATTGCTTCAATTTTAGATTATGGATTTGAAATTTTTATAATTCCAGAAACTTTTAACAATACAATAATGCAGTTAAAAAAAACAAGCGATGAAGTAAATATTGAAACTGATGCTCTTGTAAAATATGTAGATAAGCTTACAAAAAAAGAAACTTCTAACATTTCTTTTGAAATGTTAAAAAAAAATGGATTTATGGAGTAGAAAATGAAGATCGATGTTTTTGCAACCGTAGAAAATGTCATAAAGGATATGAAGGCAGGAAAACCTGTTATTGTTGTTGATGATCCTGGCAGAGAAAATGAGGGCGATATAGTTTGCGCTGCACAAAAGATCACTCCGCAGCTTATAAACTTTATGACTAAGTATGCCAGAGGACTTATATGCGTACCAATGAAGCACGAACGTTTAGAACAGCTTGATATAGAAAACATGGTTGAAAAGCCCACTGAAAAAAAAGGATGTTCTTTTACTGTATCTGTTGATTACAGAATAGGTACAACCACAGGAATATCTGCCTACGACAGATCTACAACTGTAAAAAAACTTATAGATACGTCTGCCAAAGCTAAAGATTTTGCAAGGCCAGGACACATCTTTCCTTTAAGGTATAAAGATGGAGGTGTTTTGTTAAGAGCAGGACATACGGAAGCTGCGGTAGATTTAGCTGATCTTGCAGGACTTTATCCTGCAGGCGTTATCTGCGAAATAATGAATGAAGATGGGACAATGGCAAAAATGCCAGATTTAGTAAAGTTTGCAAAAAAACATAAATTGAAAATAGTAACAATTGCAGAGCTTATAAATTATCGCAGACGTACTGAAAATTTTGTCAAGGAAGTTATTGCTGTTAATTTGCCTACAAGATACGGTGATTTTAAAATGACTTTATTTGAAGATGTCATAACAAAAGAATCGCATTTGGTTGTAATAAAAGGCAATGTTAAAAATAAAAAAAATGTTTTGGTAAGGGTTCATTCGTCATGTGAGACTGGCGATATTTTTCATTCGTTAAGATGTGATTGTGGCTGCCAGCTTGAAGCTGCTCTTAAAGCTATAGAAAAAGAAGGGCAAGGTGTTCTTTTGTACATGCATCAAGAAGGAAGAGGCATAGGTTTAGTAAACAAGTTGAAGGCATATCATCTGCAGGAGCAAGGTCTTGATACTGTAGAAGCTAATGTAGCTCTTGGTTTCCCTTCAGACTTAAGGGATTATGCAATAGGTGCACGAATACTTTCAGAGCTTGGAATAAAAAGTATAAATCTTATGACTAACAATCCTAAGAAAATAGTTGGGCTTGAAGGATATGGTTTAAAAATAGCAAAGCGTATTCCTGTGGAAATAAATCCTACAAAAGCAAATAAAAGATATTTAAAAACAAAAAAAGAAAAAATGGGTCATCTGTTAAAAACAGTTTAGCTATAAGGAGAATAAATGAAAATTATTAATGGACAACTAAAAGCGGATGGGAAGAAATTTGCAATAGTAGCATCAAGATTCAATGAGTTTATTACAAGCAATCTAATATCTGGCGCGCAAGATATGCTTGTAAGGCACGGTGCATCTGATGAAGATATTTCTGTTTATTGGGTATCAGGAGCTTTTGAAATACCTGCAGTTGCAAAAAAAATAGCTGACAGCAAAAAAGTTGACGGTATAATTTGTTTAGGTTGCGTTATAAGAGGAGCAACTCCGCATTTTGATTATGTCGCTGCAGAAGTTTCAAAAGGAGTTGCTGCTGTTAGCATTAATGGAAATGTTCCAGTAGTTTTTGGAGTTCTGACTACTGAATCCATAGAGCAGGCAATTGAAAGAGCAGGAGCAAAAGCTGGAAATAAAGGCGCAGATGCGGCTGTCAGCGTCATAGAAATGGTAAATTTGTATTCCCAAATTAAATAGTATTAATAACAAGAATAATTAGAAGTGTTTAATATAATATTTGTATCGGTTTTATGTTTCATAAAAATTATACTTGATAAAATAAATGATACAGCTCGCAAAAAGTGGAAAGCATATTTTTGGGTGATCTATTATAAAAAAAGATATTCAGCCTTACAAACAAGTTTTAAGATAGTATTGCCAAAAGAAGCTATCTTTAGAATATGATAGCGCTCTTTTAAGCACTGGTAGCGATGAGCGAAGGTTTCATAGTAATTGTCAAAGAATTGGTTACAGGTAATCCTAAATTAGCTGAAGGTAGGATTGTTACACATTAGGAAAGAAGTGACCCATTATCCAGAAGCGATACAATATGACAATATATACATGGCGCATGCGCAAGAAAAATTACAAATTATTGATGTATAGTTTTATAAACTTAAATATTAAACTTAGGTATGAAAATGGACACTCTAGATACTTTAATAAAACTTGCTTTAGAAGAAGACAGTGCATTTAACGATATCACTTCAAAAGAATTTGTTCCGAAAGATAAAAAGGCAAAAGCTGTTTTGATAGCAAATAAAAATGGCGTTCTTGCAGGCGTTGATGTTTTTGTTAAAGTTTTTAAAACGCTTGATAATAAATGTCAAGCAATAATAAAAAAGAAAGATGGAGAGTCTCTTAAACAATGTGATAAAATTCTTGAAATAAATGGCCATGCAGGGATAATTTTATCTGGAGAAAGAATCGCTCTTAACTTTCTGCAATATATGTCGGGAATTGCAACTTTGACAAATATTTTTGTAAAAGCAACAGAAAATGGCAAAACAAAAATTTATGACACAAGAAAAATTCTTCCGGGTTATAGAGAGCTTGCTAAATATTCCGTAAGATGTGGTGGTGGGACTAACCACAGAATGGGTCTTTCGGACATGGTTCTTATAAAAGACAATCATCTTAAATTTATAAAAGATTTAACTGCTGCAATATATAACTTTAGGCAGAAATACATAGATATTAAAGTTGAAGTAGAATGCGAGGCTTTGGAAGAAGTTAAAAATGCATTGTCTGCAAAAGCAGATATCATAATGCTTGATAATACAACATACAAAACTGCAGGTGAGATGATTGACGTTATAAGAGAAAGCTCAACTCAAAGTTATAAGCCTGAAATAGAAATTTCCGGTGGCATAAACTTTGATACTGTTAAAGAATTTGCAAAGCTTGATATAGATAGAATATCAATAGGCATGATAACACATTCTGCGCTTGCTTTAGATGTAACGTTGGAAGTGACGATAAATTAATATGAATATTCTTGAAATTCTTAAATCCAAAGAGTTTGTTTCAGGTAATACTATCGGCAGGTTTTTAGGGATTTCAAGAGCTGCAGCGCACAAACAGATCAATTTTTTAAGACAAATCGGATATACAATAAATTCTTCTCCAAAAGGGTATGCTCTTATTAATGATAAAGTTCTTTTCAATGAATATGAGATAGAATGTAATTTGAAAAGAAATCTTAAAGTTTGTAAGATTTTAAAGTATTATAAAGAACTGGCGTCAACACAGATAAGTGTAAAAAACCTTGCAGAGAAAAATTTTGATGAAGGCATTATTATTATTGCAGAAAAACAAACCAATGCTTACGGACGAATAAAAAGAAAATGGAATTCTAATGAAGGCGGGCTTTGGTTTTCAATACTGCTAAAGCCTTTAATACGTCCAGAAGAATCATCTAAAGTAGCTCTGATTTTAAGTATAGCGCTAAATAGAACACTTAAAGAATATAAAGTTGATAGTGAGATAAAGTGGTCTAACGATGTCCTTGTAAATGATAAGAAGATTGCAGGTATATTAGTAGAAATGTCTGCAGGGCAAGACAGGATAGATTGGCTTGTTATCGGTATAGGTATAAACATTAACAACAATACTCTTCCAAAAGAGCTAAAAAATACCTCAATATCACTTAAAGAAATTTTAGGTAAAGAAATAGACCGAGCTGCTTTCCTTGCTTCTTTCTTAATTAGTTTTGAAAATATATACGATGATTTTCAAAATAAAGGTTTCAGTTTTTTTTCAGATGAATACAATGATAAACTAGCATATAAAAATAAATCTATTACCATTGATGACGGATATAATATTATTTCTGGTATAAATTTAGGTATAGACAAAGATGGAAAGTTTATTGTAAAAACAACAAATGGTTTAGAAAAAATAATATCAGGAACTTTAAGATTAAACCAATGAAATTAAAAATTAGCATTTTACTTTTATGTTTTGTTTTCCTTTGTATTTATTAAATAGAGTTATAGCTTCAAGCGCGTTGGTAGGAATAAACTCAAAAAAAAGGTTCTTTGCTTGGAAGATTAACTTTGTTAAAGGCGATAAAATGAAAAAGATAAAAATATTTTTTTACACGCTTTTTATTCTTGATATTTTAGCAAGTATTGTTATGGCATTCTCTGTAAATATAACTGCAGGTATAGCAACAGCTGTAGTGTTACTTTTACTAAATATAACTGTTTATGTTATAATACTTAAAGCAGATAAGGCAAGAAGGCATGGAACAAAGTAATAAAGCAGTTATATATAAAAATATGATCTTAATATCAACTCTTTCAGGAGTGTTTGGAGTATATTTTCTTTATAAAGGGTTTAAAGTTTTAGCTTGGTGTTTAATAGCTGTCTGGGTTGTTATTGGCATTGTTGTAAGAGTGTTGATAATAATAGATAGAAAATCGTCAAAAAATAGAAAGGAGATTTAAGATGGAATTGTTTAAGATGGCAAAAGAGGCTATGTCTATGAGAAGTAAACTTAATGAAATGAATAAAAGGTTGAAGTCGCAAGTCATTGACGTTGAATATAAAGGTGTTAAAATAGAAGTAAATGCCAAGAACGAATTTTTAAGCCTAAATATTCCTGAAGAGTTGTTTAAAGAAAAAAAAGAAAAAATTGAAAAAGTTGTACTTGCAGCTTTTGAAGAAGCCAGAGAAAAAGCCCAAGCTATTATGACTGAAGAGTCTAAAAAAGTAATGGGCAATATGAAATTTCCTGGACTTAACTAATCAATAATTAAAAAAGAGCGGCAGAAAATTTATTGTCTGCCTTCTTTTGTTATGGTTAGCATTTTAAATTTTGAATTTGTAACCTATGTGTAAAGCAAAACTTTCACTGTATAGTCTAGCTTAAAATTAAAAGTTATGTTTGAAGTATTATCTCTGTAAATATATTCTGAACCAAATTTGTTACGCAATAAGTCAAATAAATAATTATGTCGACAGGAAACTCATATCCTGCAGACAACCCATGATGGATTCTTCCTGTATGCTTCTTTGATATTTGATCATCATCAGAAAAAAGAGCTCATCATAGATTGGTCATTCGAAAGATTTAATGAATAATCAATATTTCCTTTTATAAATATTCTATGTAATAATTGCATAGAAGGGAAAGGATTTGCTTGTAGTGTAGAGTAAATAGGAAGGCATGAAAAGCAACAATCAGCTGAAAGTTTGGGTTTGAGTTTTAAGCTGAATAAGTAACTGAGGCCTAATCCAATTTTAAATAAATTTTTCACCTTTCTTTTCCTTTTGTCTTAAAAGCTAGCTAATAACAAAACTATTTAAAAATTCCGCCAGTATTCTTGCACCAAAACAACATATCCAAATGAGACATAGGAATATCTATTTCTTTGGCAAAATCTTGCATTTTCTTTTCTATATCAAGGTAAGTTTTCACAGTAAGTGTTTTAGGAATCTCTTCAATCGCTCCATAAAATTTAAGATTCCTTAAAATGTGTCTATCTAGTATAGCAAGGTCTTTCCCTATACCGATATTTCTTAAAAAATGCCCAGCTTCTTTATAAGCTATGCCCTTTATGGCCGCAATAATCCATTTCCTAAGTTCGTAAATATCGTTAAAAGAAGCAAGTTTTTCTTTTATTTTAATCTTTCCATTTAACGTAAAAAAGTTACGAGCTTCAACTACATATTTTGCTTTATTGCGCTTAAAACGTACATCGCTTATAGTATTTGCTATATCTTCCATGGTTGAATTAAATATCATATTTTTGTCTGCAAGCGCATTTACCGCAGCCCAACATATTACTGCCTTGCTTTGAGGCGTAAAAAAACAAAACACTAATTCCGCAAAAATTTCTTCATCTGTTCCATTTTTCCATACATCATCAAAATGCTTTTCTCTTTGAGATATAAGTGGCAAAACCTTTTTCCAGAATTCTTTAAGCCCCTCAATTGTGTCAGACGTATCTGTTGGTGTTTTAAAAAAATCAATGGAAATAATTTTATTTTTCACACAATATCCTTTGATTCCAGAGTGAAGATCCTAAAGCCTTAGAATTTATCAAAGCATCATATTATACTTTTACCAAGAGGACAAATTTTATTGATAATTATTATTTATTATCCATCCGGCAAAAAGTTAACAGAATTGGTATAATATGTTATAATTTATATAGTTTGTGTATGAAAATAAATAATCTTTTAGGGACATAGAAATGAGTTTAAAAGAAAAAGTTGAAAAGGCGCTAGAAACCGTAAGGCCTCACTTACAGGCTGACGGCGGAAATGTTGAATTAATAGATGTTACTGAAGATGGAGTTGTAAAAGTAAAACTTACGGGTGCATGTGGATGTTGTCCAATGTCTGCCATGACTTTGCAGTATGGCGTAACAAATGCAATAAAAGAAGCAGTTCCTGATGTAAAAGAAGTTCAAGCGGTATAAATATTTTCTTGTAGCAATTTATCTGCAGATTAAGTTCTCTTGTATTATTGAAAATTAGATGAGCGTATGAAATTGAAATAAATATGTTGCTAAGAAATTAAACCTTTATATTTTAATTTGCAGCGATTTAATTTATGTAATAAACCTAATCTAATAGAGATTGCTTTAGATGAAAGAAATACTTTTTCCCAGATATGAAGATAGCTTTCATAAAAATGACTTTAAATTCGTCCCTCTCTCTTACAGATATTTCTTTAATATATCTAAAAGCTACTTTCATTACACGAGGAGTTTTTGCGAAGTTAAAATCCATAATGTATTTACTCGTACTTGCAACTGTTTTGACTTCTTGCGCTACCGTTTACGAAATGAACAAGGTAGGGTTAGATATGACAAAAACAGAAGTTATTAAGAAAATAGGTAAACCTTACTCCGCTTCAGCTCAAGGCCATTGTGTCTATTTAATGCGCAATCTTTATAGACTGATGCCGATAGCTTCGATGGGCGCTATACTAGGTATTTTGTCAGACTGATAGATGACAGAGTAGAATCCTTTGGACGATGGGCGATTTTGATAGCACATAGGAGATTAAAGTGAAAGTAAAAGTTCCCGCAACTACTGCAAATTTAGGTCCGGGTTTTGATGTTTTTGGAGCAGCTTTGTCTTTATACAATGAGTTTGAAGCTGAGTATGTTCCTGATGCGAAAAAGACATATTTTATGTTGAAAGGTGTTGGAAAAAAATCTCTACCTAGAGGTGAGAAAAATCTTTTTTGGCAATCAATGCAACAAACTTTTAAAGTTTTAGGCGAAGATAAATATAATTTAAAAAACTTAAATATTACTGTTAATACAAGTATTCCATTAGGAGGCGGGCTTGGTTCTTCTGCTTCTGCGATAGTTGGCGGAATTGTCCTTGCCAATGCTTTGTGCGCAAATAAACTTGATAAGTCGCAAGTCGCAGATTTAGCTGTAAAGATAGAAGGTCATTCTGATAATGTTATTCCTGCAGTTTATGGAGGAGTATGTATCTGCAGTAAAGATGGCAATCACGGCGCTGTGATACAACTTCCAATTCCTAAACTAAAGATTGTTCTTTGCGTTCCTTCTTTTGAACTTAGAACAAAACGTTCAAGGCAAATCTTACCGAAATATGTAGATTTGCAAGATCTTGTATTTAACACTTCAAGAGTTGCACTTCTTACCGCAGCTTTTTGTTGTTCAGACTTCGCGTTGCTTAAAACTGGAATGCAAGATAAAGTTCATCAGCCGTATAGAGGCAAAATGATACCAGCGATGGACGAAGTTTTTGAAGCTGCTTTGTCTGCTGGAGCATATGGCGCTTGTCTTTCAGGTTCAGGCCCGACACTTGTAGCTTTTTGCAGCGCTAAAGATGCTATAAATGTTCAAAAAAGTATGATAAAGAGATGGAAAAAAGATAGTGTTCATGCGAAAGCGTATATATCAGACTTTGATGCGAAAGGCGCTATAACAGTATAAATAATCTTTTCTATTGATAAATGTTTGGAGGGATTTAAATGGCTCTTGTTGTAATGAAATTCGGCGGTTCGTCAGTTGCTGATGCCGATAAAATGAAGCTTGTTGCAAGCAGGGTAATTGCTAAAAAAAATACAGGAAATAAAGTTGTAGTAGTAGTTTCAGCTCCTGGTGATACTACTGACGACTTGCTTGAAATGGCAGATAAGATTACGTCTAATCCTCCTGCAAGAGAAATGGATGTTCTTCTTTCAATAGGCGAAATGATGTCTATTTCACTTCTTGCAATGGCAATTGACGCTATGGGCGAAAAAGCAGTTTCTCTTACTGGTCCTCAAGCAGGAATTATATCGGATATAAATTATACAAAGGCTAGGGTTAAAAAAGTTAATCCTAAAAAAATAAATTCTCTTTTATCAAGAAACAATATTGTAATAGTTGCAGGTTTTCAGGCTTTAAATCCAAAGGGTGATATAACCACTTTGGGAAGAGGCGGCTCTGATTTAACTGCAGTTGTTTTAGCTGCAGGTCTTGAAGCAGACTCTTGCGAGATATATTCAGATGTTGAGGGTGTTTATACTACAGACCCAAGAGTAGTAAAAGATGCAAAGAAACTAGAATATCTTTCTTATAATGAAATGCTTGAAATGGCTGGATCTGGAGCACAGGTTTTGCAGTCAAGAAGTGTCGAGGTTGCAAAGAAGTTTGGCGTAGAAATACATGCGGGAAGTGCTTTTAGCGAAAACCAGGGGACAATAATAACAAACGAAGAAAAAATCAGGAGGGGAAAAATGGAGGAGCTGCTTGTTTCAGGTATAACTTTTGATAAGAATCAGGTGAAATTTACAATAATAGATTTGCCAGATATTCATGGCGTAGCTGCAAAGATTTTTAGCAGCCTTGCTAAGATTGGCGTTAACGTAGATATGATTATTCAATCTGCAGCAGTAGATAAAAAAAATGATATATCGTTTACAGTAAGCAGAAAAGAGACAAAAAAGACACAGCTTGAGCTTGATAAAATAGCTTCAGAATTTAAAGCTTCTCAAGTGGTTTGCGATGAGCATGTAGCAAAAATTTCTGTAGTTGGAATAGGTATGAGAAGCAATGCGGGTGTTGCCGGAAAAATGTTTGAAATTCTTCATAAAAAAGGCATAAATATCGAAATGATTTCAACAAGCGAAATAAAAATTTCGTGTATTGTAGATGAGATGGATATGGTTAAAGCTGTTGAAGATCTCCACAAAGGGTTTGGTCTTTCTAAAAAAAAGTAGGATGCAGTATGAAAAAGCCTTCAGGTTTTAGTCTTGCGGAGCTTATAATAGTTTTGGCTATGATAGGCGTCTTGCGCATAATAGTTGCCCCGGTATATAAAAGTCGCGCAGTTAAAAACAAAGCTTTAAAGATTGATGCTTATAAAGAAAGTCAAACATTGGGAATTTATTCTGAAGAAACTTCAGAAGACAATATTCAAGAGCAAATACAACAAGAGGCAAGTTTAAAACAGGATTAAAATGAGAAGACTACAAATTACAAAAAATATATGATACAACTTTAAGAGATGGTTCTCAAGGCGCTGTAATAGTTCACAACATATTAGACATTTTGATGATTTAAAAGGGCAACAATCCTCTTTTCTATAAACGAATCGTTCTTTGATACTTCTGTTAAAACGTTCTATAAAGGCATTGCTTTTGGAATTTCGCGCATAATTGCAAAAATGCGTATTATTGCCTTTCA
>JAISEM010000014.1 GCA_031264105.1 Endomicrobium sp. | reverse complement strand
CTCTTAAAATTACACCTATCCTTGTAGCTTATACAACCCCTCTACGTTTTTAAATCTGATTGCGCTTTTAGTGTAAGCGGATACATTAAATGACATTCTCAAGGGAAAAAGAAAAATATAGAAAAAAACAAGATAGACTCTTTCGTATTGAAAACAACTAAATCTTTTTTATAAGAACCGCTGAACCATCTTTGTTATCTACTATTTTATAGCCTTTCTCATCTATAATATTTCTAATTCTGTCAGACTCTGCCCAATTTTTATTTTTTCTTGCTTCGTTTCTATCATTTAAAAATTTCTGTAAATCTTCATCATTATTTTGCTCTTTAGGCAAAACAATTCCTAAAGAATTTTCGGCAAAATCTTCGTAAAGCTTTTTAAATTGCAATAGCGTTTGCGGTTTTGCTGTAAATAATTCTTTCAATATCATATTTTTTAATTCGTGGAGATAAGACAATGCTCTTTCCGAATTAAAATCATCATCTAAAACTTGTAAAAAATTCTCTTGCAAATCCAACAAATCTTTATCTGTTATTTCTATTATTGCTCCTTCTTTAACACAAGAAACAAGCCTTAAATATGCATCGTCTATTCTTTGCAAAGTATTTTTTGCGCCTTCAAGCCCAGCATCTGAAAAGTCTAAAGGACTTGAATAATGCCGCGTTAAAAGATAGTAGCGGACTATCCTAGGATTATATTTTTCAAATATAGTTTTTAACGTAAAGAAATTATTTAAAGATTTTGACATTTTTTCTTCGTCTACAGTAACAAATCCATTATGTATCCAATACTTAACAAAAGGTTTTCCTGTTTTTGCTTCGCTTTGAGCAACTTCATTTTCATGGTGTGGAAATATCAAATCTTGTCCTCCACCGTGTATGTCTATAGTATCTCCAAGAAAATTTGACGACATAACAGAACATTCTATATGCCAACCAGGACGACCCTTCCCCCATGGACTTTCCCAAGCAACCTCTTTAGACTCATTTTCTTTTGTCTTCTTCCATAAAGCAAAGTCAAAAGCTGAAAGCTTTTCATCACAAACACTTACTCTAGCTCCTGCTTTTAAGTCATCAAGTTTTCTTTTGGAAAGTTTTCCATAATCTTTAAATTTAGCGACTGAAAAATATACATCTCCATCAACATCATAAGCAAAACCTTTGTCTATAAGATCCTTTATAAAACTTATTATCTCAGGTATCATTTCTGCTACTCTAGGATAAATTTCTGCTTTTAAAATATTTAATTTATCCATTTGAGTAAAGTAATCATCTATATAAAACTGAGCAAGTTCCGTAGGTTTAATATTTTTTCCCAAAGCTCTCTTTATAATTTTATCGTCAACATCTGTAAAATTTTGGATATGTTTTACTTTATAGCCTCTTTTTAAGAGATGTCTTTTTATAACATCAAAAACTACGTATGTTCTTGCATGTCCCAAATGAACTTCATCGTAAGGAGTCACGCCGCATATATACATTGACACAAAGTTATCTTTGCGAGGTTTAAATTCTTCTTTTTTATTTGAAAGTGTATTATGAACTTTTATCATTGTAGAATCCTTTTATTTACCAGAAGTTGAAACTACTGCCATTGCCGCTATACCTTCTCCGCGACCTATAAAACCCATCTTTTCATTTGTGGTTGCTTTTATAGCAATTCTTTGTTTTGAAATTTTAAGCACTTTCGAAATATTATCTTTCATTTCATCTATGAATCGATAAATTCTTGGCGCTTCAGCAATAATTGTAATATCTACATTATTAATTTTATATTTTCTCTTTTTGAGATCTTTACAAATATGTTCTAAAAGCAAAATACTTGAGACGTCTTTATACTTAGTGTCCGTATTTGGAAAAAAGTGGCCGATATCATTTAGGCCCACAGCGCCAAGTAATGCGTCCATCAATGCATGTAAAAGAACGTCAGCATCGCTATGTCCGTCAAGACCTTTAGAGCTTTGTATTTGTACTCCGCCTAAAATAAGTTTACGACCTTTTTTAAATCTATGTACGTCATACCCAAAACCAATATACATTTTTTACCTTCTTAACAATTTTTCAGCTAACGCAAAATCTTGCTTCGTAGTTACTTTAAAATTTGGGAATTTAATTTCAACTGCTGATACTTTAATTTTAAATCTTTCTATCAATTGAGAGTCGTCGGTTGTTACTTCTGGAATTCTTTTTGAATATGTTTTCCTTAAAAGCTCTTTCTCAAAAATTTGCGGTGTTTGAGCATTTCTTAAAGCACTTCTGTCTAATGTTTTTAATATTTGTTCATTACTAGAAACAAGTTTAATTGTGTCTTTTGTTTTTTCAACTGCAATGGCAGCTTTTGTTACGATTGCCTTTTTTAAAACTGCCAAGATATCTTGTTTTGAAATAAGCGGTCTTGCCGCGTCGTGTACAGCCACAAAATTAACGTCTTCTTCAACAAAAGATAAACCATTTTTTACAGAGTCAAATCTTTCTTTGCCGCCTGCGACAAAGTGAACTTTATTTAGCAGCTTTTCTTTTTTGCGTTTTAAAGCTTCAACCATATGCTTAGGCACAACAACTATTATTTGTTTAAAACTCTTTATTGCAGAAAAAGCAGAAATACTCCACATAAACATAGGCATTCTTTTTATTTGTAAAAACTGTTTAGGTGTTTTATTTCCAAATCTTTTACCAGAACCTGCAGCTACTATTATGACAGCATTTTTCATTTGATTTATCCTGAAGGTTTTCCAAATATTATCTTTCCAGTTGGAGTAAACATCACAGAAGTTACAACTAATCTGATATTTTTTCCTATAAGCTTTTTAGCGTCTTCAGCTATTATTTTTGTTTTATCATCAAAATATCCTATAGCTTGATTATGCTGTGCGCCTTCTTTTACTAGATAAACAGAAATATTGTCTCCAGGCAAAAACATTGGATAGACAGCAGCTTCTAAATCATTTCTATTTAAAACCTTTATATTTTTAAAGATGTTCCTTTAAGTACGTTAAAGTCTTTAGTCAAAACTTTTCCTTTTAAAGCCTTTGCGGTATCTATAATTTTTGAAGTCATATCTTCAGTTTCTTTTAAAGATACGTTTAAAATTCTGACATTACTTCCAGCTTTTTTCAGTTTATTGACCAGAGACAAAGCTTTTGCCAAACGGCTCTTTATTACAGAGTCCGACGATTTAGAGAGAGTTATTAAGTTTTCAATAACAAAAGAAGGTATGATCAATTTGAAAGAAATAAAATTTGTTTTTATTATGTCATAAATTCTACCGTCAATAAAAACACTTGAGTCAGCAACAACAACGTCTTTAGGATTGTTGTTACTTTTTAAAATCGACAAAATTATAACAACACACAACAAAAATATAATTAACCCTGTCATTTTTTCCCCTTATTTTAAAAATTTCTTTAAAAGTTTTTTAGCAATTGTTATGTCTGGAAAGTCTCCTGTCCACATATTAAAAGCATAAGCGCCTTGCCAAATAAGCATTCCTTCACCAGTAAAAACTTTCAACTTATTTCTTTTTGCAAATTCTACAAACGGCGTTTTCTTATTATATATCAAATCATACACAATTAAATTTCTTTTAATCTTTCCAGCGCTAAACGGCAACTTGTCATCTTTTTGCATTCCACAAGAAGAACAATTAATAAGAATATCTATAGTATCTAAAATGTCTTTAATATTATTTATATCTACGCTTTTTATTTTAAATTCTTTAACAAGCTTTACAGATTTCCCAGGCGTTCTGTTTGCCATATAAATATTTTTAGCTTTACATGTTTTTAAAGCATAGACTATTCCTCTTGCAGCACCGCCTGCGCCAATGACAAGAATATTTTTATTTTCCACAACAACTTTTTTAGCCTTTAAATCACGTGCAAAACCCAAATGGTCGGTGTTGTATCCATAAAGTTTATTGTTTTTGTTTATTACTGTGTTTATGCTTCCTATCTTTTTTGCGCTTTTGTCTATTACATCAACATACTTCATGGCTTTAACTTTATGAGGAATGGTTATGTTAAAACCCCGGAACTTAAGATCTTTTAAAGATTTTATTGTACGTTTAAGCTCATAATCTTTTGGCTCAAATGCTAGATAAGCGCAATTCAAACGTTTTTTTTCAAACCATTTGTTTTGCATAATAGGAGAAAACGAATGTTTTACCGGACAACCTAGAATTGCAAATAAATTTGTTTCGGTATTTAGTAGCATCTGACCTTTAAACATACACATTTTGATATATTTTACAATTAAAGACTGTCTGCTATCAAGAAGCTTGGAAGCAATGAACACAGTGTATCATATCTCCAAGTGCAATATAGGATATGGGAGATTAATAATCATCTTTACCCAAAGCGCCTATTTCATCTTTTAACTCTAAACGCGTATTAAAATATATTTATTAACAAAGAAAGGCAATCCGTATATCAGATCAGCGACATAAATACTTTGCTATTTTTTAAATTTTTGCAACTGTCACAAAAATACATAAAAATCAAATTTTATGTTAATTTAATATAAAACTTTTAAACTATAATAATAAAAAATATATTGATAAACAAATGAAACTATGCTAGCATTTCGTAAGCATAAAAATATTTCAGCGTCGGTGCGGTGTAAATAAATGATTATAAAAACAGTCTCAACCCTCATAAACCATGATTTTCATACCGTTATAGCGGCATGTATCTATCTTGTTTTAGCCACTGGGACAAGTATTCATATATTACTGCATAAGGATGATGTTAAAAGTGCTATAGGCTGGATAGCGCTAGTTTTTTTATCTCCGTTTATAGGCACTATTCTTTATATTTTTCTTGGGATCAATAGGGTTAAAAGAAAGGGCAGTCGTTTAAGAAAAAAAATAACTTTGTCAGATAAATACTCGTATGAAATAATAAACAATATCTTTGAGAATCTGCCTATAAACTACAAGCAGTTTATTACCTTTGGCCATAATGTATATCCTCAAGATTTTTCTTTTGGAAATTCCGTTGAACCTTTACAAAACGGCGACCAAGCTTATCCAGAAATGATAAAAGCAATTAAAGCTGCAAAAAAAGAGGTCTTAATTTCAAGTTATATATTTGATTATGACAGCGAAACTGTAAAATTCATTGAAACTTTTAAAACTGCCGTTAAAAATGGCGCTTCTGTAAAAGTTCTAGTAGATGGCATTGGGACATTGAAATTCTTTCACCGTTCTATAGAAAAAAGATTATCTGAAATTAAAGGCGTTGAATGTGGGGTATTTTTACCGCCACATATTCCAGTATCTATACCTTTTGTAAATTTAAGAAACCACAGGAAAATGATGATAATTGATGGTAAGACTGCATTTTTTGGCGGAATGAATCTTTCAAAGAAAAATGTCTTATCGCACAGATTGGAAGATAATATATCAGATATAACATTTAAAGTTAAAGGTCCGATTATATCCCAAATGGCCGAAATTTTTGAAGATGACTGGGAATTTGCTGTCGGTACAAAAATTCAATCTTTTGCAAAAATAATATCTCCTCAAGAAGAAGGAGATATTCCAGCAAGAGTTATTCCAGACGGTCCCGACAGTAAACACAGCGTAATAAAGCTTATATCTATAGGAGCAATAAACGCTGCAGCAAAAAAAATTCTTATAATAACTCCGTATTTTCTTCCTGAAAACAATATCTTAACTGCCATTGAAATGGCAGCTATGAAAGATATTGACGTAGAAATAATAATACCTGAAAAGAATGACCATAAAATCTTAAATTATGCAGTTGAGCCAAATTTTTTGCGATTGATAGAAAGCGGAGTAAAAATATATCGTACGCCACGTCCTTTTGACCACAGCAAAATTTTTGTTGTTGACGATGAGTGGGTTTTTGTAGGATCAACAAATTGGGACGAAAGAAGTTTTAAACTCAATTTTGAGTCCGATATGGAAATATTCAGTAAAAATATTGCCAAAAAGCTTACACATATTGCAGAAGAAAAAAAGAAAAATGCAAAACTTATAACTGCTTATGAATGCAAACAACTCTCATTTTTAAAACGCATCAGAAATAACGCTTATAGACTTCTCACGCCTTATGGCTAAATTGTTATAAGTTTAGCTTTTACACCATCTAAAGCTTCAAATTTTGCAAGCAGCGGTTTTATCAAATTTTCTTCAGAGAGGATCTCTAAGATTATAAGTCCTTTATCTGAACACGCTAATGCAGAGCTGTCATGAATGCCAAGCCTTGTTCTTATCTCACAACCTGAAGAAGTTAACGCTTCTTGAATTTTTACAGCGCAAGAGTTTCTTTTTTCTACAGATAAAATTAAGATGTTTGCCACGGAAACCTCCGATATTTTAGATTCAACGTATACACCTTGTCGTCTACAATCAGAAATCTATCCCTTGGTCATCATTGTGCGCGAAGAATTGTAGCATCCACGTGCTAAATTGCTTTGCATCGTCATGCCGAACGCGATTAAGCATCTAGCCTTGTCCATGCGCGAATGGACAAAGTCCCGAAGTCTCAGGATTATGACTCTTGGTCACCCCCGCAATGACAATTGACACTTACTTGTATCGTTTTACCGTTATGTCTAATCCTGATCATACGATACTCATGCCGGACCCAATCCGGCATCTCTAGCACCTCTCAGACTCAAGATCTTACATTAATAGACTACAGATCAAGTCCGCAGCGATCATTCTAAATCCAGAGAAATATCTTCGTTTTGTTTTAAATTCAAAAGCTCACTTACTGTAACAATATCATATCCTTCTGCCCTAATCTCGTCTATAAGATCTCCCAAGAAAGATAATACTCTTTCATTTTTTGGCAAATCATGCATCAAAAATATAGCTCCGTTTTTTATGGCTTGTTTATATTTTTCGTGCATTTGTTGAGCTGGTACATTTTCCCAATCCATGCCAAAACTCCAATTTATAACATAATATCCAAACTTTTGTGCAACTTTTAGAGCACTAGGTTTTGAATATCCGTATGGAAATCTCATCAATTTTGTATCAATTCCTAGTCTATCTTTTATTACTTTTTTCGATGCCAAAATTTCTTTTTCTATTTCACTTGTTATATAATTATTTTTTTTGTAAGAATAGAGATTTACATGTCTGTATGTGTGATCACCTATTTCATGACCGTCAGCAACAACTTTTTTTGCCATTTCAATGTCATTTTCTACTCTAACGCCAAGCATAAAAAAAGTAGCTCTGACATTTTTTTCTTTAAGAATCTCTAAGACCTTTTCTGTAGCTTTGCCTGGTCCGTCGTCAAAAGTCAAAGCTACTTTTTTTGTATCAGCAGAACCGTTTGCATAAAAATTTTCTGCATTAGAAAAACATACAAATAAACAAATTAAAGCAGCGACACTAATAATTTTTTTCATTTTACCCATACCATTATGTTTGAAATTGCCGTCAAAACCCCGGCATTAATTATCTGCATCCAAAAATTATCGTTCAACTTCCAGGCAATTGCTTCAATTAAAGTAGCGGCAATAGCTCCTATTAAAGCAAACTGTACATTAAAAAGAAACAAACCGATTATAAAACATACAGTAAAGCAAGCAAAACTTCCTTCTAAGCTTTTGCTAGTAAAAATTTTATGCCTGCCTATCGTTGTGCCGACTAAAGCCGCTGCTGCGTCTCCAAGTGCAAGATACAAAAGACTTGCAAATACCACGCTTTTATTAGGAAATAACGCTATTGCTAAAAAAGCACCAGATAATGTCCAAATTATGCCGCTTATTTTGTCTGCTTCCTGTGATCGGTAAAAACCTTTAAAGTTATTTTTAAAAAAGACGTTAAATTTAGGAAATTTAAATCTTATATATTCAAAAAAAGCAACAATTGCCATTGCAATACCAAGCCCAAATATAACTATATTTTTTGGTAAATACCAGTATCCAAAAACATAAATCAGCGATAACAAATGAAATGCTTTTCTTTTTATTTCGTCTTTTGGAATGCCATCCATATTTCTATTCCCCAGTTATATATAAATTTATAAATATCTATTATGTTCCTATGCGACTTAACAAAAACATTCTTTACGCTTATACCATCTTCAAAAGCCAATGCCGCAAGCAGAGAAAAAACAACAATATTTACAGCTAAGATTACAACATAAGAAAAAAAAGTTCCGTAGACTTTTAAGTCTGGCTGTTCTATTGAAAGTATATAAATCGTCAGCGCAATATGGAAAGATACTGAAAACCCTATTAAAAAAAGATAATATCCGTACAACTGCTTTATATTCATAAACCAGCCTAAACAGATATAAAGCACCATAATTGCAATTGTATAAATAGGAAAAAAATACGGGGCAAGCGCTATCCAAATATTATCTTTGGTTAAAACAACACTTCCTGAACTCTCGCCAACATTGAATTTTTTTATTTTTGCACCGCTTAAAAGACCTGCAATTGCATGAGAAAGCTCGTGACCAAAAACATATGTTCTCATGGGTTTATGGAGAATAGCTTGAAATGCTATATAGCTAATTACTCCTATCCAAAAAAGAGTATATCTAGTACCTAAAGATATAGAAAATAATAAAAAAGTTTTAATAAGAGTATATCCTGCCGACAAAACCGCAGGAACTGCGATAAAAGCGATAATATTTCTTAAAAATCTCATTCATTTACCTTCATCTAAAGGCAAGGTATTTTGAGGTCAGGTATGTATATGTACACAAAGTATAACAATCCTTTGCGCACACAATCTTCATCTGAAACATTTTTTCTCATCTAACAATTGTCAGGCGCATAACGAACTTCTCATATTTGCCAATGAACTTGCAATCGTTTTGAACCGAAATTTTTGCACATCACTAAACCACTGGGAAAGTAAGTATAAACTCTGTGCCTACATTCTCTTTAGACTATCTTTAGCAGCCCGTTCATTGCTTGTATCGTACCTATTATCTGTTGCGTCCCTATTCATGCCCTCCTTTCTTCGTTGTTCCTATTTCCTCTCCAGCTACCAACTTTTCTATCATTTCTTTAGGCATACCTGTTCCATTATCTTTTATTTTTATTTCTACATCTTTTCCCTTTTCTTCACAAATTATTTCTATCTCTGCTTTCTTCTTCCCTTCCACTGCGTCTACACCGTTATTTATTATATTTGACATCATTCGTTCAAATCCTATTGGGGCTCCTTTGATAAATACTAATTTCACTTTTCCTTCATATTTTATCTCTACATTCTTGTTACTGTACTCATACTCTTTCCTTTCTATTACTTCTTTAATACTCACATTCAAGTCTATTTTTTTCCTCTTTTTCTTTTTTTCAGTTCTTGGTATACTAAAATTAAAATATCTTCTACTTTTACTTTTATTCTCCATCTCTTTTACTTCTATATATTTTTCCATTAACTTACTTGCTATATCGTTTATACTTTTTTTTAGCAAATCTAATATTCTATTTTCTTTATCTGTTAGCTTACTTGTTACTATATACTGAAATGCGTCCAATGCCGCTAACGGCGAATGTATATCATGCGCTACTTCTCTTGCTATTCTATACAGCTCTTCCTGTAATTTCAGCTTCTTTTTTTCTCGCTTTACTCTTATATCTGCTCGTCCTGCCTGCTCCTACCATACCTTGCCCCTTCACCTGCCTATCCACATTCCTTTCTGATACGCACTCTTTCTTGTCTATCCGTCCCTTACACTTTTTTGTTTACCTTTCTTATTATTTGGTCTTCATATCTGTAAAAGATTTTACCACAAAAATAATAGCGACTATAAAAGTAACTGCAGCTAAAACTGTATTTAAAGATCCTTTTGATGTAAGAGCTAAAGCAAGCTCCAATGCTAAAAGGCCAAAAAGCGTTGTAAATTTAATTATAGGATTCATTGCAACTGAAGAAGTATCTTTAAACGGATCTCCAACAGTGTCGCCAACAACAGTGGCTTTATGAAGTTCTGTGCTCTTCTCGCGTAAGTCAACTTCTACATATTTTTTAGCATTATCCCAAGCTCCACCGGAATTTGCCATAAATATAGCTTGGAAAAGACCAAATAACGCTATGGAAATAAGGTAACCAATAAAAAAGTAAGGCTCAATAAATGCAAATGCAAGTGTCGTAAAAAATACTACCATAAACAAATTTATCATGCCTTTTTGAGCATATATTGTGCATATTTCAACAACTTTTTTAGAATCTTCGGTCGAAGCTTTTTGAGCATTTCCGTCAAGCTTAATATTGCCTTTAATAAACTCAACAGCTTTATAAGCTCCGCTGGTTACTGCGTGGTTTGATGCTCCTGTAAACCAGTAAATTACTGAACCGCCTGCTATTAGTCCCAACAAGAAAGGCGCATGCAACAATGAAAGATTTACAAGACCTGTAGAAAGACCGTCTGTAAGCATAACGATTGTAGAAAATATCATAGTTGTAGCTCCAACAACTGCAGTTCCTATAAGAACAGGCTTTGCTGTAGCTTTGAAAGTATTTCCTGCGCCGTCATTTTCTTCAAGCAATAATTTTGACTTGTCAAAAACAGGTTTAAATCCAAAATCTTTTTCTATTTCTTTGTCTACATTAGGAATACTTTCAATTAAAGATAACTCGTAAACCGACTGAGCATTGTCTGTAACAGGGCCATAAGAATCAACCGCAATTGTAACGGGACCCATACCCAAAAATCCAAAAGCTACAAGACCAAAAGCAAATACAGCAGGCGCAATCATAATTGAGCCAAGTCCTAAAGAGCTTATTGCATAAGCAACGCTCATAAGGATTAAAATTGCAATGCCCATCCAATATGCGCTGAAGTTTCCAGCTGTAAGACCTGAAAGAACGTTAAGCGAAGCTCCTCCATGCCTTGAAGAGTTAACAATATTTTGTACAAAAGCACTTTTTACAGAAGTAAATACTTTTACAATTTCAGGTATAACTGCACCTGCAATTGTTCCACAGCTTATAATTAAAGAAAGTTTCCACCAGAGAGATCCATCACCTAAGTCGCCGATAACAAGCTTTGAAACAACAAAAGTTAAAGCTATTGATACTATTGAAGTTATCCATACAAGAGAAGTAAGAGGTGATTCAAAGTTCATTTTATCCGCATGAGCAAACTTAATTTTTGATATCGCAGAATTTATCCAATAAGAGATTGCACTGGATATAAGCATTATCAAACGCATTACAAAAATCCAAACTAAAAGTTTAACCTGTAAAATAGGGTCGCTTACTGCCAAAATTATAAATGTTACTAAAGCAACACCTGTAACGCCGTAAGTTTCAAAACCATCAGCGGTAGGACCAACGGAATCACCAGCGTTGTCGCCAGTACAATCCGCAATAACGCCTGGATTTCTTGCATCGTCTTCTTTAATATTGAATACAATTTTCATCAAGTCAGAGCCAATGTCTGCAATCTTTGTAAAAATTCCGCCAGCTATTCTAAGAACAGATGCCCCTAAAGACTCTCCTATGGCAAAACCTATGAAGCAAGCGCCTGCAAAGTCTGAAGGCATAAACAAAAGAATAATAAGCATTATCAAAAGTTCTATGCTTATCAAAAGCATTCCTATGCTCATGCCTGCACTTAGAGGAATTGCATATAAAGAATATGGTTTTCCTTTCAAGCTTGCAAAAGCTGTTCTGGAATTAGCAAAGGTGTTGATTCTCATACCAAACCATGCAACAGTATAACTTCCAAGAATCCCTATAATACTGCATAAAATAATTGTCGCTACTTTTATTGCGCTAAAATGTTCTAACCACCCAAAATAAACAACTATTATAAGAGCAAGCAATAATTCAAGAATAATTATAAATTTCCCTTGCGTTACAAGATAGGTTTTGCAGGTTTCATATATAAGATCAGAAATAGCTTTCATTGAACCGTAAACTGGAAGTTTTTTAATACTTATGAAATGGGAAATACCAAACAACAAACCAAATACACAAACAACAAAACCAAACATCAAAAGGGACTTGCCATTTACTGCATTCCCCAAAAAACTTACCAAAGACAAATCCGGAACAACCAAGTTTGCTTCGCTTGCTAATGCTTTTGCAATGAATGCAATAAAAAATACAAAAACTGCAACAATTTTCTTCAATGACAACGCTCTGCTTATTAACATATCTATCCCCTATTTTATTACAGACTTATGTCTTTTATTTTCTTTTCTTTTAATGCTTTTTCTTTTTCCTTAATCTTGTTCCACATAACTTCTATATCTTTTGCGTCTTTTACTTTATAATTACCAAAAATATGAGGATGCCTTCTAACAAGCTTTTTATTAAGCTTTTCTATAACACCAGTTATATCAAAATTTTTATTTTCTTTAGCAATTTGAGCATGAAAAACAACCTGCATAAGAATATCGCCAAGCTCTTCTTCAAGGTTTTCTTTATCTTTGTTTTCAATGGCTTGCTTAATTTCCTCGACTTCGCAAAAGAGATGTTTCACGAGGGTTTCGTGGGTTTGTTCTTTATCCCACATACAACCATTTTTGGAACGCAAAGTTGAAAAGATGCCTACAAGTTTATCAAATTCCTTTAAATACTTTTTCATAACGCCCTTAAAAACAATCGCCTCCTTGAACGTGATTATACCATTTCTTTTATGTGTTCTTCAAATTGAATAAAATTTTTCTACCGCCTTTTTGTTAGGACACTATGAGACATCAAATGGATACTTTTTAAGAATACATTGTGCTTTATAAAAATTCATTTTAATTAAATCAACCTATCAAAAAATCTATAATGTATTGCTTCGGCTATGTGACCTGCTTTAATATTATCGCTAGAATCCAAATCTGCAATTGTTCTTGAGACTTTTAAAATTTTGTCGTAAGACCTTGCGGAAAAATTTAGTTTGTCTATTGCCGCTTTTAGCATATCATAAGCTTTATCATCTAAAACACAATACTTTTTTACTTCTTTTGATTGCATTTGCGCATTAGAGTGTATTTTGGTATCTGCAAATCTTAAGGTTTGTATTTCTCTTGCTTTAATAACACGTTCTCTTATATTTGATGAATTTTCTGCGACTGAAGTTAAACTTGATAATTCAGAAAATTTTAATGCTGGAACTTCAATATGTATATCTATTCTGTCCATTAGTGGGCCAGAAACTTTATTTTGATATTTTCTTATTTGATTGGGATTGCAAACACACTCTTTTTCTCTATGTCCCAAGTTGCCGCAAGGACAAGGATTCATTGCCGCTACAAGCATAAATGATGCTGGAAACGTAAAGCTATTTTTTGCTCTAGAAACAGTTATCACTCTATCTTCCAATGGCTGTCGCAAAACTTCCAGCGCATCTCTTCTAAATTCTGCAAACTCATCTAAAAACAAAACTCCGTTATGAGATAGACTAACTTCACCTGGCTTTGGGCAAACCCCACCTCCTGCCAAAGCTGCTGTTGAAGAAGTATGATGTGGGCTTCTAAATGTACGATTGCTTATCAAGCCGCCATTAAAAGCATGCCCTGCTGCAGACCATATTTTTGTAGTCTCAACAGCTTCATCAAAAGTCATGGGAGGAAGTATGCTTGGAATACGTTTTGCTATCATGGTTTTGCCAGATCCAGGAGGACCAGACATCAACATATTATGCCCGCCAGCTGCTGCAAGCTCACAAGCTCTTTTTGCATTCTTCTGACCTTTAACATCAATAAAGTCATATTCGCATTCTGGCAAACAGATTAAATTATTTTTATCCTGAGCATAAGGATTATAATTAATTTCACCGTTTATAAATTTAACACCCTCAATAAGGTTTTTAAATGGAAAAACATTTGTTTTACCAGTAGCAGACGCTTCTTGTCTATTTGCAAAAGGGACAATAAAATTTTCTATTTGATTTTTCTTTAAGATAAGAGAAATTGGAAAAACGCCTTTGACTCTTCTTATTTTTCCGTCCAACGACAATTCCCCTACTGCACAAAATTTTTTTAAATTGTCTTTTTTTATTTTGCCATTTGCAGCAAGTATTCCAAGCGCTATAGGCAAATCAAAGATTCCACCTTCTTTTTTTATATCTGCTGGAGCTAAATTTACAATAATCTTTTTTGCTGGGAAATCAAAACCAGAATTTTTGAGAGCTGCAGCTACTCTGTCGCGAGATTCTTTGACAGCAACGTCTGCAAGACCAACAATTGAAAATATAGGCATGCCCGATGAAATGTAAGTTTCAACTTCAACGATATTGGCGTCTATACCGTTAATCGCTGCTGAGTAAATAAGAGAAAGCACAATAGAAGTCTCTTTTATTCTATTTCGTTTTATTGTAAGATAGAGTTATTATAACAATAAATACTTATCTTTACAAACTAGTATATTTTTTTGTCAATCCAAAGTCAAAAGTGAAATAATGACAAAAGCTATCTTGGATTCCCGATTAATGCAGTCGGGAAAAACAATAAAGATAAAACATTATAAATAGACGCGCGCTTTTATGCAGCACACAGACAAGGAGAAAAGATGAAAAAAATTGTAGCCATTTTAACTTTACTCTTTATAACAACAGCTCTTGCAATTGCGAAACCAAGCGATGATAAAGAAATTATAGTAAAGCTGGGAGTACAGCCCCAAAACACAATTAGCGTAAATGGAGATGATGAAAATATGAATGTAGGTATATCAGCTGGAGCTGAATTTTTTCAATATTTCGGCAATATTTTTGCTTTGGGAGCAGGTGCAATCATAGACTTGCCGAGAAATTTTAAAAATAAAAATTTGAAAGGAAGTCTTTCATGTATCCCTCTTTATTTTGGAGCAAAAGCACGTACACCTTTGAGTGGTTTTAATGATACCTACGCCTTTGCATCAGGAAGAGTTGGCTACAGCATGCCTATGACAAACTTACTAGATTCTGCAACAGGAGGGCTTTATTGGGCTGCAGGATTTGGGGTAAACATCAACTTCGTTATAATAGAAGCACTTTATGCGATACATAATTTTAATTATAGACTCATCAGTGTTAATAAAAATGCTCCTTATTCAACAATAACACTATATGTAGGACTTAATTTTGAGTAAGAAACAGTTAACGATCTAATATTATAACTGCTATTTCGCTTGTGTTAAATAATCTCATTGGCGGCCCCCAAAGACGAGTGCCGGAAGTTATATACATTACAGAATCTTTTTTGTAATACAATCCATAACAATATTGCATAAATAACTTTAAAACTATCTCTGCTGGAGGGATCTGCCCTGCGTGCGTATGCCCTGAAAGTTGTGTTACACTAAGACCAAGATTAGACGATACGTCAAAAGAATCTGGATGATGACTTAAGAACAAAATAGGGAATTTTCTGTCAATATTGGAAAGAGCTTTTTCAATATTTTTGGCGTTTCGTTTACTTATATCATCTATTCCTGAAATATTAATAATATTACCAACTAAAACACTTTCATTATTTAAAACCTTAAAACCCAACTTATTGAGCATACTGAAATACTTATCAACACCTGTATAATATTCATGATTTCCAGTAATAGCAAAAACACCCCATTTAGCTTTAAGTTTTTCAAAACCATAATCAAGATATTTGTCGTTTTTATCTATATCTATATCTATAACGTCACCAGTAATAACTATCATATCTGGGTTTAAATTCATAACTTTGTCAAAAATTTTATTAAGAGTTTTTGTAGAAGAGAACTGATTAACGTGTATATCAGAAAGCTGAACTATTTTTAAAGAATCTATAGGAAGACTCGGAATTTTTATCTTTACTTCTTTAATATTTAATATAAAAGCAAAATTGAATAAAGACCAAATACATGCGGCCATACTTATAATTAGAGTCGTAAGAGTTGAATAATATTTAAAGTTTTTTATTTTAAATACAAGCTTATTTAAGAAATTTATACCGTCATTTATTAGTAAAAATGAAAAAAATATTCCTAAAATCCCCATACAAATATATCCGAAAGGTCCAATTATAGAAACTATTGGAATCTTATGGCGATTACTTATAAAAGAAAGGAGACTTATAATCCCAAAAACAAAAAATACGGTATAAAGATACGTTCTATACGGACGCTCTATGTTAAGACCTGAAGTTATCCTCCAAGATATATATATATATCCTAATAAATATAATATTGCTATTACTATAACAAGAATTGACATTATTACCTCGTTAATTGGTTCATCAATTTAGTTCTTATTTTTAGAAAAAAGTCTGTAGCTAAATCAGATAAATAATCTGGATATGACCATGGAAGTTTTATATATCCGCCTTTTTTGTATATTGTAGTAACTTCACCGTATATACCTTTTGACAAGTAAATTCTATGACTAAAGTCTTTAGTTGTCGCAAGTATAATGTTTGCCGGGGTTACATAGCCAGAATCAATATTTATTCTTCTTTTTTCACCTATAGCAAATCCATCTTCAACAGAGTTTGTAAAAACTTTTATGTCGGCAAGTTCCGATGCAGAGGCTAGATTTTCAAAAGAAAGCCAAAAACGCTTTAAATTATTGCCCATTTCAGGATTATAATAACTTGAAAAATCAAAAGGCATTTCATCACTTATAAAATCAATTTCACCAAGTTTTTCTTTTAGAACATCAAATGATTTTTGTTTTATTTCTTCCTCGCAAGAGATTATGCCACAAAATAATTTTACCTGTTTTGGCTCTCCTATAGTACCCATCTTTATCCTCTTTATCTTTTGCTAATATCGCTAAAGTTTACTACAAAAGCCTAAATTTGTAAAATCTTTTTCAATTGACAATCTTATATGGAGTATAATTTAACTATGGGAAAAATTCTTGTTGTTTCAATATTTATTTTTTATTTTACAGCTAGCGCTTTTTGTTTCAGGCCTTTTATTGAAGGACAGGATTATACTGTAGAATTTCAAGAGAAATCTCCTGAGACGGCAGCAACGCTTCATATCAATTTTATAGACGTTGTTCCAGAATCGCAAGAAGCAGAAAAAATAGTTAAAAAACAGCTGCAGATATTTGGCGACAAGCTTGTTTCCAGAAATAAAGTTATACATACAATAAAAAAAGAAACAAAGTATAAAAATATTATAGGGTCAGCATGGTATAAAAACAATGCAGATTCTGCAAACCCTATAAAAATTAAATTTCAACCTGATTTTTCTGCATATGTATGGATAGGCAAGACAAAAAATATTGTCCCGTTTCCAGATTATATGTCATTTTTAAAGAAAGA
>JAISEM010000012.1 GCA_031264105.1 Endomicrobium sp. | reverse complement strand
TCTTTCTTTAAAAATGACATATAATCTGGAAACGGGACAATATTTTTTGTCTTGCCTATCCATACATATGCAGAAAAATCAGGTTGAAATTTAATTTTTATAGGGTTTGCAGAATCTGCTATCTTTTTAAGGATATGTTAACTATTGAAAATAGTTAAGGGTTTTGATAGAATTATATATATCTTTAGGAGTATAACTTCTAAATAAGCACACAATTGGATTTGCCAAACGGTCCCAAAGGAAACTTTGAGGTTTTGGATAGTGAAGATTGTGGAAGCCGTAAGACGGTAAATTCGTCTTGAAACGGAAACCGCACATGCGGTAAAAACCCAAAGGAGAGAAGTATATGGCAAACATTACAATGAAGGCTTTACTGGAAGCCGGTGTTCATTTTGGACACCAAACCAGAAGATGGAATCCAAAAATGGCTAAGTTTATTTTTGGAACAAGAAACAAAATTCACATCATAGATCTTCAGAAGACCTTAAAAGAACTAAAGAAAAATTACAAAGTAGTAAGAGATCTTGCGGCTGAAGGTAAAGAAATAATTTTTGTTGGCACAAAGAAACAAGCTCAGTCTCCAGTCAAAGAAGAAGCGCAGCGTTGCGGCGCGTTTTTTGTAGCTGAAAGATGGCTCGGGGGAACTCTTACAAATTTTGAAACCTTGAAGAAATCTATTGCAAGGTATAGAGAAATAGAAAAAATGAAAGAAGATGGCGTTTTTCAAATTCTTTCAAAAAAAGAACAGTCTCAAATTGAAAGAGAAAGAATTAAGCTTGAAAAGTCTTTGGAAGGGTTAAAAAATATGACAGAGCTCCCGGGTCTTATGTTTGCGGTTGATTCTCATGAAGAATCTACGGCTGTTTGCGAAGCAAGAAAGCTCAATATTCCTATAGTTGCTATTTGCGATACTAACTGCGATCCAGATTTGATTGATTACCCTATACCTGGAAATGATGATGCTATAAGAGCAGTAAAACTTTTCTGCTCAATTATAGCTGATGCTGTTTTGGAAGGCAAAGGCGTAACTGAAAAGAAAGAAAGTGACGGATCAGAAGCAGCTGTCGCTGAACCTGCAAACGAGAAAGTTGCAGCAGAGGAAAATAAAATAAAGAAGAATCTTCTCATGAAGGAGAAGTAAAATAATGTCAACCGAACTTATAACAAAACTCAGAGAAATGACCGGTGCAGGAATAATGGATTGCCGCAATGCTCTCAAAGAGTCAGATAATGATATAGAAAAAGCTTGCCAGTGGCTTAGAGAAAAAGGAATGGCGTCCGCTGTTAAAAAAACAGGGAGAGCTGCAAAACAGGGTTTAGTACATTCTTATATACATGGTAATGGAACTCTTGGTGTTTTAGTTGAAGTAAACTGCGAAACCGACTTTGTTGCAAAAACTGAAGATTTTCAATCTTTAGTTAAAGAAATAGCTATGCAAGTTGCAGCTGTTTCTCCAACATATGTCTCTCGTGAACAAGTACCTGAAAGCATTTTGAACGATGAGAGAGAAATTTATAAAGCTCAGCTTAAAGAAGAAGGGAGGCCTGAGAAAGTTTGGGATAAAATTATTGAAGGCAAAATTGAAAAATTCTATAGTCAAATATGTTTGTATGATCAAATTTATATGAGAGATACAACAGGCAAAGAAACAATAAAAGATTTAGTAACAAAAGTCATCGCTAAAATAGGTGAAAACATAATAATAAAGAGATTTGCAAGATTTAAACTTGGAGAAGAATAATAATGAACTCAAAGAGAGTTCTGTTAAAACTTTCAGGAGAATCTCTTTCAGATAACTTTTCGTCAATAAGCGAGAATAGTCTCTTGAGAATTATAAGAGAGATTAAATCTGTTGTTGGCAAAGGAAATGTTCAACTTGCGATTGTTATTGGAGCTGGTAATATTTGGAGAGGCGGCGGAAAGTTTATAGAAAGAGTGACTGCCGATAAAATGGGAATGCTTGCTACAGTAATGAATTCTCTTGCTTTAAACGATTCTTTGGTAAAAGTTGGCGTAAAGTCAGTTGTTTTTTCAGCAAATGGTGTAAGTGGTTTTGTTGAAAAATTTAATAGAGAAAAATCTGTAAGATATCTTGAAAAAGGTTATGTCGTTGTTTTTGCAGGCGGGACAGGAAATCCTTTCTTTACGACTGATACCGCGTCAGCTTTAAGAGCTGCAGAAATAAAGGCAGATGTTTTGTTGAAAGCTACGCAAATAGACGGTGTTTACAATGTAGATCCTAAAAAAGATAAAAATGCTGTTAAATATGATGTTTTAACTTTCAAAGAGGCGTTTGATAAACGTTTAGCAATTATGGATGCAGAAGCTTTTTCTTTGTGTATGTATGCTGGCATATCGATTACAGTGTTTGATTTCTATAAAGACGGCAATTTGCAAAAGGTTTTAAACGGTGAGAAAATAGGTACAAGAGTGGAGGCGTAAATGCAAATTCAAAGTTTTTTTTCTAAGTCACAGGAGGCTATGAAAAAAACTATAGACAGGTTAAAAAATGAGTTGGTCTCTATTAGAACCGGCAGAGCTTCTAGTGCAGTGATAGAGACAATCAAAGTTGAAAGTTATGGTTCTTTAATGCCAATAAATCAGCTTGCTGGTATTAGTATTGTCGATGCCAAAACAATAGAAATAAGACCTTGGGATGCTTCCCAGCTTGGTGCTATAGAAAAGGCTATACTTAAAACTGATATAGGAATGACACCGGTAAATGACGGTAAAATTATACGTATATCGGTTCCTCCTCTTACCGGGGAGACAAGAAGAGAAATAGCAAAATCTATAAGCAGAATGGCTGAGGATTTTAGAGTAGCTGTAAGAAATGAAAGAAGGGTTTTGGTTGAAGGCATAAAAAAGCTTGAAAAGGATAAAGAAATAACTGAAGATGACAGAAAAAAATTTGAAACTGATGCTCAGAGAGTTACAAACGATTATATTAAACAAATTGACGAAAGTATTGCTTTAAAAGAAAAAGAAGTAATGCAAATATAATATAAAGTAGAAAAGAAAAACGGAGGATAAAATGGCTTATCAGATTGATAAAAATATATGCGTAGGTTGTGGCGCATGCGCAGGCAATTGCCCTGTTTCTGCTATTGAGCAGAAACAGGACAAATATGAAATAAATGCTGATGTATGCGTAAATTGCGGAGCATGCGAATCTACGTGTCCAGTAAGCGCAATTTCTCAAAAGTAGGAAAGACCTTTTGATACCCGAACATATAGCAATTATAATGGATGGGAATGGCAGATGGGCAAAAAAAAAGTCATTACCCAGAATTTTTGGTCATAGACAAGGGATCAAAACCGTAAAAAAGATTGTTAAGTCTGCAAGCAGGCTTGGAATTAAGGTTTTGACCCTTTACGCTTTTTCTACTGAAAACTGGGAAAGGCCTAAGACAGAAATCGAAGCTCTATTTTCTTTGTTGTCGCAATTTGTAGAGAAAGAATTAAAAGAGCTGGCAAGTGAAGGAGTAAAGCTTAGAATACTTGGTGACTTATCAAAGTTTCCACAAAATTTGAAGACTAAGATTATTTCTGCTTGCAAGGCTACCCAAAAGAATAGTGATTTAGAATTGAATATAGCTCTAAACTATGGAGCAAGGCAAGAAATTGTTAGAGCTATTGAAGAGATAGTAAAACAAAACATAAAAAAGCCGACCGAGGAAATTATTTCTTCTTTTTTATATACGGCTGGTCAGCCTGATCCGGACTTGCTTATTCGTACGTCTGGGGAATTTCGTGTGTCAAACTTTCTTTTATGGCAGATAGCGTACTCTGAAATTTACATAACGAATAAACTTTGGCCTGATTTTACTTCGCAAGATTTAGAAATAGCAATTTCTGAATTTCAAAAGAGAGAAAGGCGTTTTGGAGGGATTTAAGTGCTTCTTACAAGAATACTAACTGCTGTTATTGGTATACCTTTAATTTTTCTGTGCATATATTTTGGCGGACTTCCGTTCTATTTAATGGTGTTTATTATTTCCGTACTTTCAGTATATGAATATCTTTTTATAGTAAAAAAATATAACCCCCATACAGTTGTATCTTTAATTATGGCATCGGGATTTTTTCTGTTTTTATGTTTTTGCAAAATATACTGTTGCTGTGGTTGTGACTGTGTGGACAAAGCTTCCATTTCAGCAATATTAATGCTTCTTATTCTATTTGCAATAGAAGTTTTTAAAGGAAAAGCAGGTCGCAGCGTTGAAAGAATTGCCACATCTTTTCTTGGAGCGTTTTTTATTCCATTAGCTTTAGTTTATATGGTTTATATACGTGACTTAGACGATGGCATGCAGTTGATATTTTTTATTTTTATTGAAGTTTGGGTTTTAGATACTGCTGCTTATGTCTTTGGGAATATGTTTGGCAAACATAAGCTTGTTAAAGAAGTAAGTCCAAAAAAAACCATAGAAGGCGCTGTAGCTGGAATAGTTTTTGGTGTTCTTTCGGCTGTTATTTGCGGATATTTGTTTATGAGTAATATTTTAACTTTATGCCAATCTGGGGTATTGGGTTTTGTTATATCTATAATTGGTCAGTTTTCAGATCTTGCAGAATCTTTAATCAAGAGGGATGGTAACGTTAAAGATTCTAGTAATCTTATACCAGGTCATGGCGGTGTTTTTGACAGGTTTGACTCTTATATCTTTGCGGTTCCTGCGATATACTATGTTTTGATATTTATAAAATGAAAAGAATAGCTATCTTAGGCTCATCAGGTTCTATTGGCGAGCAAACAATTGATGTAGCTTCAAAGATGAGAGAAGAAGTTCATATTGAGGCGCTTGCAGTAAGGTCTAATATAAAAGCTTTGAAAGCCCAGATTAAAAAGTTTAAGCCTTCTGCAGTATCTGTAGAAAATGATACAGATGCTAAAGAGCTTAAAAAATGGTGTATTTCAAATAAAATAAAAATCAATGTTTACAGCGGTCAAAATGGTCTTGAAAAACTTGCAACAATGTCTAAAGTGAATATGGTTTTAGCTGCGGTTGTTGGTTCTGTCGGACTTAAATCAATAATTGCTGCGATAAAAGCAAAAAAAGATATTGCTCTTGCCAATAAAGAATCTCTTGTTACGGCAGGAGACTACCTAATGAAGCTTGCCAAAAAAAATGGCGTTTCAATGCTTCCAGTAGACAGTGAACACTCGGCAATTTTCCAATGTTGTTGCGGTGAAAAGAAAAACGATACAAGAAAGATAATACTTACGGCTTCAGGAGGCCCCTTTTATAAGTATAATGATGATTTTTCTAAGATAAGTGTTGAGCAGGCATTGGCTCATCCAACTTGGAAAATGGGTGAAAAGATAACGATAGATAGTGCTACTCTTATGAATAAAGGCCTTGAAGCCATAGAAGCTTCCATACTTTTTGGTGTTCCTATAGATAAAGTTGAAATAGTTATACATCCACAATCTATAGTTCATTCTATGGTGGAATATATTGACGGTTCCGTAATAGCTCAACTTTCAACTCCCGACATGAGGCTTCCTATACAATATGCTTTGATATACCCTAAAAGATTAAAATCTAATATAAAATTTTTAAATCTTGCTGAAATTGGCAAACTGGAATTTTATAAGCCAGATTTTAATAAATTTCCATGTTTGCAATTGGCATATTTGGCAGCTAAAAAAGGAGGGGATCTTCCTGCTGTTATGAATGCGTCTAATGAGATTGCAGTAAAGAGTTTTTTACACAAAGAAATAAAATTTACAGATGTTGCAAAAATAGTAGAAAAAACAATGAAAGCGCATAAAGTTTCAAAGAAAAACATATTGCCTGAAGATTTCTTTAAATCAGACTCTTGGGCTAGAGAGTATGCTAATAATTTAATAGAAAAGGAATTTAAATTATGACAATAATAATTCAAATACTCGGGGTTGCTATAGGATTTGGTTTTTTGGTTTTTATACACGAGCTTGGACATTTTCTTACTGCAAAAGCATGCAAAGTTAGAGTGTTAACTTTTGCTTTTGGCTTTGGTCCAGACTTAATAAAACATACTCATAATGGTACAAAATATGCCATAAAGGCTATACCTTTTGGCGGTTTTGTTGCAATGGCTGGTGAGAATCCTCAAGAAGCAACAGGGGCTGATGATGAATATCTATCTTTAAAGTGGTATAAAAAAATACTCATATCTTTTGCAGGACCTTTTTCAAATTATATTTTGGCAGTTTTTTTGTTTACTTTTGTTTTTAATATATGGGGTTTTACAACTACTTCAAAAACATCTTTAGTTGGCAGTGTCAAAGAAAATAAATCTGCAGCCCAAGCTGGCCTTATGCCAGGAGATAGAATAAAATCCATCGATGGAGTAGAAGTAAATACATGGCGTGAGATAATGGAAAATTTAAAAAATAAAGCCGATAAACAAGCTATTTTTGTAATCGAGCGAGGTACATATACTTTTAGCGCAAGCTTAAACGTGAATAAAAATCCTGTAACGGGAGTAGGTATTATTGGCATATCTCCTGCCATACAAAAGTCAGATTCAGGTTTTTTTGAATCTTTTTACTTAGGGATAAAATGTTCTATTGATCAAACTGTTATTACGGTAGGATATCTTATTGACAAGCTAATTTCTTTTGAAAAGCCAGAACTTTCAGGACCTATAGGAATAATGAGGGTAATGGGTGATAAAACTAAAGCAGGTGCCGCTGATTATTTGAAATTTCTTGCAATTATATCAGCTGCTCTAGGTATGTTTAATTTATTTCCAGTACCTATGGTTGACGGTGGCATGATAGTTTTGTTCTTCATAGAAGGTATACTGGGAAGACAGATAAGCGCAAGAGTTGTACAAATTTACAACGCTATAGGATTATTTTTTATTCTTGGTATTTTTGTTTTTGCGACGTATAGTGACCTGTTGAGATTAGGACTCCACAAGCTCTTTAGCAAATAAGAGCTTATTTTTTTTGAGTTTTTGCGTTCTGAAACCTTCGCCCAGTTTTTCTTAGCAAAGAACTTAAAAACACTTTGCTCAATGAAGGTATTCTTCGCAGTTGCGAGTGTCGTCTAAATTTAATGTTCCACGCTCTAAAGGACAAAATGTCTAATATTTATAAAGACAGAAATCAAGAAGTTGATGCACTAAAAGGCGAGATAGATAAATACTGTCCTTTCAGCAAAGAATTGGAGAAGGAATTGCGAGAGTATTGCCGTATAGGTTTTGCTTATACAGGCAATGCTCTTGAAGGAAATCCTTTGGCGGAATCTGATACTAAAGTTGTCATTGAAGATGGTCTTGCTATTTGCGGCAAACCAATTAGAGAAATCAACGAAGCCCTAGGTCACAGCGACGCATATACTTTGCTTGAAAAATTTCAGATAATAGCGTGATTACTGATAGAGATATTCTTAAGCTACACAGATTGCTTTATTTTAGAATAGATGAAAATAAAGCAGGAAAATACAGGAAGAAACAAGTTTTTATATCAGGGACAGATTATTTGCCTCCAAAGTTTAGTGACGTTCCAAAACTTATGAAAGGGTTTATAAATTCAATGCCAGAGCTAAAAGCGTCGCTTCATCCGGTTCATTATGCCGCTAAACTTCATGGACGGATTGCAACTATGCACTCTTTTAGTGATGGTAATGGCACAACAGCAAGACTTGTTATGAACCTTGCTTTACTTCAAGCAGGATATCCTCTTGCTATTACTTAGAAGCGATTACATATCGGCAATAATGTTGGCAAATAAGGATAATATTGCTCTTTTTTATAATTTTATTTCTAACGTAGGATATGAAAGTACAAGAGACTATGTCAGACTATTGAGACATTATAAACATTAATAATAATTTTGATTAAAAAAGATGAAATTTTATAAAAGAAGTCAGACTAGAAAAATAAATGTTGGAAATGTCGTGATAGGTGGCGGTAGCGCTATTGCTATCCAGTCTATGACTAATACAAACACAAGAGATTGGAAATCCACTGTAAAACAAATAAAGCAACTTGAAGAAGTCGGCTGCGAAATTGTAAGAGTATCTCTTGCAGATATGGAGTCTGCTTATAACGTAAACAAAATAAAGAAGAATATAAAAATTCCATTAGTTGCAGATATTCATTTTGACTATACAATAGCTTTAGAAGCAATAAAGCGGGGCATAGACAAAGTAAGAATAAATCCTGGAAATATCGGTTCAAAAGACAAAGTCGAAATTTTAGTAAAAGAAGTTAAAAAAGCGCATATCCCGATAAGAATTGGTGTCAATGCAGGATCACTAAAAGAAGTTCGTAAATTTCATGACAATACTTCGCGCGCCAAAGCCCTTACCTCTGCTGCGATGGAGCATGTAAGAATTTTAGAAAAACACGATTTTTTTGATATAGTTGTTTCGCTAAAAGCTTCAAATATTGATACAACGATTCAGGCTTATAAAATTTTTGCTTCAAAAAGGAATTATCCGCTACATTTAGGTATAACTGAATCAGGGACAATTTCTAGTGGAACTGTAAAATCATCAGCAGGACTTGGCATTATGCTTTACGACGGTATAGGAGACACTATTAGAGTGTCTTTAACTGCTGATCCTGTTGAAGAGGTGAAAGTTGCGTATTCTCTTTTGCAGTCTTTAGAGATTAGGAGTTCTGGAATAGAAATAATTTCTTGTCCTACATGTTCAAGAACTCAAGTTGATTTGATAAAAATAGTTTCAGACATGGAAAAAAAATTGGCGACGATAAAGGGTTTAAGAAAATTTTCTAATCCTATAAAAGTTGCAATGATGGGTTGTGTAGTTAACGGTCCCGGAGAAGCAAAAGAAGCAGATTTTGGGATTGCCGGTGGAAAAGACATCGGAATATTGTTTAAAAATGGCGAAATTATCGGAAAAGTAAAGCCGGATAATTGGGTTCCAAAGCTTGTTTCTATGATAAAAGATCGCCTAAAGTAACGGTTGGGAGGTTAAAATGGCAGATATTTATTTGACAAGAGGCGGCAAAGAAAAACTTATTAAAGAATTGGAAGAACTACAAAAGAGAAAACCTTTAATTCAAGATGAAATTGCAAGAGCTAGAGAACACGGCGATTTAAGAGAAAATGCAGAATATCATGCTGCTAAAGAAGCCCTTGCAAATCTTATGCGCAGAATAATGGAGCTAGACTCAAAAATTTCAAGAGCAAGAATTATCGAAGAACAAAATATAGAAGCAGATAAAGTGTTTATTGGAGTTACGCTTACTATACAAGACGAAGACGGCGACGATTATGAATACACTGTTGTAGATTTGGAGGAAGCAGATCCGGCTGCTAATAAAATATCTGTGCAGTCTCCTCTTGTACAAGGGTTGCTTGGGCGCAAAGCTGGGGAAACTGTTGAAGTTGAGCTTCCTGCAGGCAAAGCAAAGTTTAAAATATTAAAGATTTCAAGATAGACAATAGTTTTGATAAATTAGATTGCCGAGGTATTTCATTTATGTTTTTTGCGAAGATGTTGATTCCTACTTTGAGACAAGCTCCTTCAGATGCTGATATTGTATCTGCAAAACTGATGATAAGAGCTGGAATGATACGCAAATTGGCTTCTGGTCTTTATGAATTTTTGCCTTTAGGTTTAAGAGTTTTAAGAAAGGTTGAAAATATAATAAGAGAAGAAATGGACGCTGCAAATGGGCAAGAATTAATTCTTCCTCTTGTATTGCCAAAAGAGTTGTGGGTTGAGACGGACAGATGGAGTGTTTATGGTAAAGAACTTTTCAGACTTAAAGACAGAAAAGAAGCTGAATTTTGTTTGGCACCTACAGCAGAAGAAGTTGTAATAGATTTAGTAAGAAAAGAAGTTAAGTCGTACAAACAGTTACCATTAATGCTTTATCAATTTGGTACAAAGTTTAGAGATGAAATACGTCCGCGATTTGGAGTTATGCGCGCTAAAGAATTTTTGATGAAGGACGCATATTCGTTTCACGTTGATGAAGCTGATTTGGAAAAATATTATAAAGTAATGTTTGATGCATACGCAAATATATGCAAAAAATGTGGATTTAAGTTTCGTGCTGTCGAAGCTGCGTCTGGGGCTATAGGCGGTTCTTTCTCGCACGAATTTATGATTTTGGCAGACACCGGCGAGGAAGAAATTGCATGGTGCGATTGTGGTTATGGAGCAAATAGCCAAAAGGCTGAATGCTTGCCAATATCTCAAGAAAAAGAAGGTTCTTTGGTTTTAGAAGAGGTTTTAACCCCTAATGTTGGAGCAGTTGAAGATGTTGCCAAATTCTTAAACACATCTCCTAAAAAATTTATTAAGACGATGATATATAAAGCTGATGGAAATTCTGTTGTTGTTTTAGTAAGAGGCGATCATGAGATAAATGAAATAAAACTTCAGTCTTTGCTTGGCGCAAATGAGGTTGTTCTTGCAGATGAGCAGACAGTTACATCTATAACCAATGCTCCTTTAGGATTTGCAGGTCCTATAGGGCTTGAAGGTGTTAAGATTGTAGCAGATTTGTCTGTTGTTGAAATTTCAAATGCGGTTAGTGGAGCAAACAAAAAAGATTACCATCTTAAAAATGTAAATTTTAAGAGAGATTATAATGCAGACATTATTGCTGATATAAGAAAAGTCATGCATAGAGATATTTGTCCAAGATGCAAAAAAGAATCGCTAAGGTTTTCAAGAGGTATTGAAGTAGGACATATCTTTAAACTCGGGACAAAATATTCTAAATCCATGAATGCAACGTATTTAGACACAAACGGCAAAGAAAATCTTATAGTGATGGGTTGTTATGGAATTGGCGTTACAAGAATTCTTGCTGCTACCATAGAACAGTCACGTGATGACAACGGCATAATATGGCCAGATAACTTAGCTCCTTTTAATGTTGTAATAATACCTGTAAATTATGAAGACGCGAAAATTAAAGAGACAACCGATACACTTTATAAAGAATTGACATCAAAAGGTATAGATGTTTTAGTTGACGATAGAGATGAAAGAGCCGGAATCAAATTTAAAGATGCAGACTTGATAGGTATTCCTTATAGGATAACTATCGGAAAAAAGAATCTTGAAAAAGGTTTTGTTGAGTTAAAAGCAAGAAGAGACGGTAAAGAAAGAATTAAACTTTTAGGTCCAAAAGATGTCTCATTTGAAATGATTAAAATATTTAAAAGTAGTTAAGTGCTTGTCTTTTAAATTTATACTTCCTTACGCGTTGACTTATTCGAAATGGGTTCCTGATTAAGACTTCCTGGAACGCAAAGACGGGAATAAAAGCTCACTTTTTGCGGCTTTGCCAATGTAATCGTCGTTTAAATTTAAAATACTTCGCTTGAGCGTTATTTGCATGAAATTGCAAAATCTAGCTGTTTGCGTCATCTTGTACGAGTGGCAAATTTCAGAAATATCAAAGCTTAAAATGAATAAAAGCAATATTGGAGCGAAATTAAATGAAGAATTTCTTCAAACTCAAAGAAAATAATACTACGGTCTATACTGAAATAATAGCTGGTGTGACAACATTCTTTACTATGGCCTACATTATTTTTGTAAATCCTGCCATTTTGTCTCTTAATCATGGAATGCCGTGGTTTGGTATTTTTGCTGCAACGATTTTAGCTTCAGCTTTTGGAACTATATTTATGGCTCTTTTGGCGAATGTTCCTTTTGCTCTTGCTCCAGGAATGGGTGCTAATGCATTTTTTACATTCGTAATATGCAAACAAATGGGCTTTTCGTGGCAGGAAGCTTTGTTTATTGTAACAATCTGCGGCTTGTTTATTATTGTAATTACTGTCACAGAACTTAGAAAAATGATTGTTAAAACTATACCGGATTTTCTTAAAGATTCTATTAGTTGTGGAATAGGTCTTTTTATAGCATACATAGGTTTTAAAAATGCGTCTTTTTTAAATTTCTTGTCTGATTTGGGAAATTACAATTTGTTAGATAATGGCGCGGTTATTGCAAACAGTACTGTTGTTCCTTCTTTGGCTTCTTTCAACAATCCTCATGCATTGTTAGGGCTAATAGGCCTTATAATAATGTCTTTGCTTGTTATAAAAAAAGTTAAAGGCTCAATCTTCATAGGAATAGTTACAACTATTTTAATAGGTATCCCAATGGGAATTGTAGACCTTTCAAATGTTAAATTTTTTAATTTGCATTCTCTGGGTACATTAAAAGATGTTGCTTTTGCAGCTTTTAGTCAAGAAGGGATAGGCTCTCTGTTTTCTGATTGGAACAAAATAATTCTTACAGTAACAGCTGTACTTGCTTTGCTTTTGTCTGTAACTTTTGACGCTATAGGCACATTCATAGGTGCTGGCAGAGTAAGTGGAATTTTTGATACTCAAGAAGAAAAAGATCTTGAAAATAAAAAAGGCATAAATTCAAAATTTGAAAAAGCTTTATTTTCAGACGGTGTTGCAGCAGCATTTAGTGGGCTGTTTGGTACAAGCAGTGTTACAACATATGTTGAGAGCGCGGCAGGCATATCTGTCGGAGGAAGAACGGGTTTAACGTCGCTTGTAGTAGCTACGTTGTTTTTGCTTTGCCTTCCATTTGGTTCGCTTTTTAGCATTGTTCCTCCAGAAGCTACAGCGCCTGCTTTGATTATCGTTGGTGTTCTTATGATGTCTTCAGTTATGAATATCAACTGGTCTAATCTTGAAGAGGCTATCCCTGCATTTTTGACAATAAGTATAATGGCTTTTGCATTTAATGTAAGTTATGGAATAGCAGCAGGATTTATATTTCATTGTATTATAAAGTTGTTTCAGAGAAAGGTAAAAGAAGTCCATCCTATCTTGGCAGGTACGGCAATTCTGTTTTTAATCAACTTCATTATAATTGCATTTAGAGGATAAAATGAGTTCAAACAGATATGGCATAGTTGTAATAGGCTCTGGTCCTGGCGGCTTTGCATCTGCTGTGAGAGCTGCGCAATTAGAGGCAAAGGTAGTTTTAATAGAGAAATATTTTATTGGCGAAACTTGTTTAAGCTGTGGCTGTATGCCGACAAAATTTTTGTGGCAGGCATTAAAGCTGAAACAAAAAATACAGAAATCTTATGAATATGGTTTTAAGGTAAATAGTGAATCTATTATTTTTGCAGATATTATAGACAAAAAAAATAGAAATATTTCTGATATCAGAAAAGGAGTGGAATTAATTTTATCTTCTTATCCTATAGAAGTTATTAAAGGCTGCGCGTCTTTTAAAGATAAGAATGCTCTTACAGTTTTGAATAATGAGCAGTCTTTGGAAATTGTAGCTGATAAAATAATTATTGCATCGGGAACAAAACCTTTTTCAATAAAAAGTTTTGAGTTTGATGGGAATAAAATAATAAGCTCAACACAGAAGTTTTAAACCTCACACAAATACCTAAAACTATGCTTGTTATCGGCGGTGGAGCAATAGGCGTTGAAATGGCGACTATCTTCGCTGGCTTTGGTTGTAGCGTAACTCTTGCAGAATGTGAAGAGCAATTGCTTCCAAATGAAGATGCTGATGTCTCGCAAGAAGTAAAAAAGAATTTATCAAAGCAAAGTGTAGAAGTTCTTACATCTTGTATGGACGCATTAAATAGTACAGATAAGTACGAAAAGGTATTAATAGTAACTGGAAGATCTCCAGCTAACGATTTAGGTTTAGACAAAATTAGCGTCAAAACCGCAGCGAGAGTGTTTGTAGAGACTAATGAATTTTGCCAAACAAATATAGAAATATTTATGCTGTCGGTGACATTGCTGGCAAAAGTTTGCTTGCCTGTACCGCTCAAAATGAAGGCAGCATAGCCGCAGAAAATACTGTTAGAGGAAACTCTTCAAGAGTAACTAATAACGTTATCCCTCAAGCAGTTTTTTCAATACCTCAAAGCGCTTCAGCTAAGGTGTCAGACTTTTTAAATTACAAAAATATAGCTTTAGGAAAATTTCCATTTACTGCAAGCAGTAGGGCATTTATTGAAGGTGAACGCGCAGGTTTTGTTAAATGCGCTATAGGCAAAGCCGCAAAAAAACCGTTGGCTTTTTGGCTTGTTGGATCACATTCAGACGAACTTATAAACGTAGCGTCTCAAATACTTGCAAGCGATATAAATCGTATATCGAGAGAATCATTTTTTCATCCGTCCTTAAGTGAAAGTTTGTTAAATGCATACGAACATGCTTTAGGAAAATGTGATCGGTTGCCTAAAGGGAAGATTTAATTTTTTTATATGAATAAAACAAATAAAATTTTCAGCATAAAGTACCCACAAGATATAAAACTTAAAATAAAAATAGTATTGATTTATTTTATAGCTATGCTAATTATCTTTTCTGTGTTTCGTTTTTTGTTATGCTTTTCATATCCATCTATTTTTTCTGATCTATCTTTTTTAGATAAACTTTTAAGTTTTGCTGAAGGGTTGCGCTTTGATATAGCAACGTTAAGCTTGTTTCTTGGCGGCTTTATAATACTTCTGTTTTTGCCTTACCCTAAAAGTAGTTGGTTTATTAAACTATGTGCCACTTGCTTAAGCATATCATCGTTTGTGATGCTTATAATATTAAGTGCTGATTTTTTTTATTTTCCAGAAGTTAAAAGACATATGACGGAAGAACTTATTTTAGCGTGGAGAGATAAGAGTTTTATAGTTGGGCATATATTAAAGCATTATTTATGGATATTGATTTTGATTTGTACTTTACCTGCTTATTTCACAAGCAAAATTTTTAAGTTTATAGATAAGAATTATAATCCCAAAGCTATAAATTTATTGAAAGGAATGACAGTGTTACTTTTAGTTGTAATACTTGTGATATTTGCAAGGAGAGCAAGTTTTGATTTTAAAGGCAGACCTTTAAACATAAGTCACATTACTAGAGTAAAAACAGTACACTTAACTCTAAATGGTGTATTTATACAGTATTATTCCATTAAAGAAAAAGGAGTAATAAAAAATAAATATCCCAAAGAAGAAGCATTTAAAAATGCAGTTAAATTCCTTTTAAGTAATAACGAAATTTTGAGTGACGAAAAGTTCTCTTTAATGCGGCAAATAAGCAACGTAGATAATAAAATTCCAAACTATAATATAGTGGTTGTTTTGCTAGAAAGCTGGACGCCAAAATATATAGATTCTTTGAATGGAAACAAAAAATATAATGTTACTCCAAATTTTGATGAAATAACAGGCAATGGAATAAAATTTGTTAATGGATATGCTACAGGTACAAGAAGTCAGTTTGGATTAATATCTACACTGGCGGGGCTTGAGATAGTTCCTGGAATGGTACATTCTTATGGTTTTGACACTACGAATAAGTTTACATCTATCGCTCAAGCTTTTAATAGACGTGGATATTTTACTATGTATGCTCAATCTACTGATCGTTCATCAATATCAATGTGTAGTATTTCTAAAAATGTGCTAGGGTTTAATGAAAGTTACGGAAAAGAAGATTTCCCTAAGTTGATGGAGTATAAGTATAAAACTACTTACGATTATGATATGTTAGATTTTGTTTCTAAAAAAGCTGAAGTATATCATAAAAAAGGCCAGCCGTTTTTCATATATGCTTTTACAGGAACAACTCATGTTCCATTTATTTCAACCACAAAACAATTTGAAAAATATCCTCCAACTTCACAAGAAAATAAATTTCTAAACAGTCTATATTATGCTGATTATTCTATAGGTCATTTTATAGACAATGCAAAAAAAGATGGTTGGTTTGATAATACAATTTTTATTTTTATGGCGGATCATATAGTTGGTTTTACATCAACTAACGATACAAAACAAAGATTTAAAATTCCTTTTGTTGTTTACGCTCCTAAAGTATTTAAACATCAAGTTGTTGATTATACTGTCTCTCAGGCAGATTTAATGCCATCGCTGTTTCACCTTATGAATATAAAAGAACCGTTTACTGCTGTTGGTGTAAATATATTTGATAAAAATGCCAATCATTTCGCTTTGTTGTGTGACGGTATGAACATAGTATTTGTTGATAGAGACGGTAATTATATTAGCAGTAATCGCGATGTAGTTATTGAATCTTCATTTGAAAAAGAGGATGCAAGGTATCAAGAACTAAATGATGTTTTACTGTCTTTAGATAAATCAATCACTGAGTCAGTTAAAGATAAAAATGGTATAATGTTATTTCAAAATTAAGGTCGGACCGTGCAACTCAAGCAAAAAAGGGAAAGCTCTTTGCTTGTGGTTTACTTTCTGTTTAAAAATGGATACCTTATTGTCATTATCCTTTGCTCTTTGAAATCTTCTATAGTAAGCAACTTCAGCTCTTGCTCTATGAATACGCTTGAATTATATACTTCTACTTCTTCATTTAATATCTGCTGCCTTTTGTAACTAACTATCACAACAACGCCTAACTATATGGTCTTGTATCTATCTATAGGGACTTAATAAAAAAGAAGCGCATCTAACGAATTACAAGATTCCATTTTTTGATACATTTAACATTGATTATATTGCATACTTAACCTTAACCGTTCCTAACAATCCTTCTCTCTTTCCTACA
>JAISEM010000002.1 GCA_031264105.1 Endomicrobium sp. | reverse complement strand
GCGACGACCTCCTCCATCTCAAAATTCAAACAGCTCGGCTTGACTACGCACCCGAAGGATTCTCCCTCTTGGTACATTAATTCAAACTTTTCGGTTAAATGCAAAGTTTTTTTTACAGGTTCGGGAATTACAATTTCCATTTTTTCTCCTTTTATTTCCTTTTTTGTTTAGGGCTCGGTCATGTCCTCGCCTCTCTCCTCTAGTATCCTTCTTATCGTTTCCCTTTCCTCTGCAGACGTACAAGAATCAGAAAGGATACACAAGAGATAAGAAGAGCTAAAAAACTTATAATAAGTGTAAGGTATCTCCTCTGGCCGACATCTCATTCGCTCAACTAATATGTCTGTTACAACCCTAGCTTGCAGGGGCGTTAGTTTATTCCTAAAAAGAAGTGTCACCAAAAGGGATGAGGCGTTTGAGTTAAATTCACTTTTAGTGAGCTCATACACTCGCCTTTCTCTCGCTTCTTCGTCCTCTTCCTCGTCGTCTGTAGTATGCAGACTTGCAGCGGGACTGCAGACTTGCAGCGGGGCTGAAGGAAATGATTGGCAACCTTCATGGCCGCCGCTGCAGAGTTTAGGGGATGAAGGATGGAGATCTTCAGGCCCGCTGCTGAGTTTAGCAGTTGGGGTTCGAGATATTTTATTTTGCTCGCATCCCGCTAAACTCATTAATAAAATTAATAACGCAGATACAATTTTTGTCATTTTTTCCCCCTTTTATTCTGGAATGGCCACTCCTCTCTCGCCTAGTATCCTTCTTACCACTGCGAGAATTGTTGGAGATACCCTAGCAGTATTAGCAAGCCTCTGCAGGAGCTGCGGAATGGTAAACTTATTATAAAAATCGTAATTTTTCTGTTCTTGCGGCGACAGCGGAGGGAGGGTCGACGGAGCTGGTTGCGGAACTACAGATGCTGGTGCTGGAGCTGGGGCTGGGGGCTCTGGCGGAGCTGGAGCGTGGGGAACCTCTTCGTCGGGAGCATGCAGATTTGCAGCGGGACTGCAGATTTTATGGGTCGCTTGCCGCGAGGCTTTATCTGCCGAGCAGCCCGCTAAACTCGTTAATAAAATTAATAACGCGGAGATAATTTTAATCCCCATTTTTATCTCTTTGCTTTTCTAATTTTGAACGCGTAATATTGCTCCCCCTTTCTCCAGTTAGGATATTATGACAACGACAAGCTTCGCTTTCCTTGTTCATTTTTTTCTCCTTTTATCTTGGTATGCCTCTTGGCAGTGCGGCTGCGCTTGAACCCAGTTCTCTCAACTTTCGACTTACATTTTTACAGCCCCATATGCCCATTAAAAAAACTAGGAAGATACAGAAAATTACGAGGGCGGCTAAAAATTTTATTGGGCGCATTTTTTCCTTTTGATATATTTTATATTATTTTTTTTATTTTTTTTTTTTTGTCAAGTAGTTGTTGTTAAAGCCGTTTTATTAAATGCCGCCGTGGCCATTGCAGTGGCCGTTGGCTTTAAATTGGAAACTAAAATTTGGCAAAAAGGCATTTGCCTGTTGTTATCCTGGAAGACCCAGTTAAAAACTTTAAAGACATAGATAATATTACCTTTGATATCTCTTTTTCGGTGATTGTTAAAGGTAAAAATAAAACTAATGTATCGCTAAGATTCCTAATTATAATGTCGCTTTCTCTCATCTGCGTACAAATTTTTGCGCCAGTTTTAAGCTTATAGTCATAAGATTTGCCTGTCTTTTTATTTTCAACTATTTCTATACCAACCATCAATCCGCAATGCCTTATGTTTCCTATTTTATCGTGTTTAGATAATTCCATAAGTTCTTTTTCCAGATGTTTAACTTTAGGTTGAATCTTATTTATAATTTTATCTTTTTTTAATATATCGAGCGTTGCGTTTGCAGCGGCACATGCGAGAGGATTTGCAGTATAAGAATGCCCATGAAAGAATGTTTTAAATTCTTCGTATTTGCCTAAGAAAGCATTGTAAATATCATTTGTTGCTGCTGTAACAGCTAAAGGTAAATATCCCCCAGTTATACCTTTTGACAAACACATAAAGCCAGGCTTAACGTCTTCACGCTCTACTGCAAACACCTTTCCAGTTCTGCCAAAGCCTGTGGCAACTTCGTCGCAAATTAACAAAATATCGTAACGTTTACAAATATTTGCATATTCTTTAAGATATCCTTTTGGCATTACAAGCATGCCTGAAGCAGCTTGATTTAAGGGCTCAATTATTGCAGCTGCAATTGTCTTATGATTCTTAGAAATAATATCTTCTACTTGTTTTATACATTCCCCTTTGCAACCTAGTTTAATATTATAGTCTTTAAAATTTTTGGCATTTAAAGGAAATGTAATTTCTTTTTTTCTATGCGGACATCTATAGGAATAAGGCGACATAGCAAAATAACTTTTAAACAAAAGGGATTTAAAGCTTGAATGAAAAGCGTCCACGCCGCCTACAGAAACAGCTCCAATTGTGTCGCCATGATATGCATTTTTTAAAGAAAAAAAGAATTCTCTTTTTTCGCCTTTAAGCTGCCAATACTGATATGCCATTTTGAGAGCGACTTCTACCGCTGTTGAACCATTATCAGAATAAAAAATCTTCTTTAAACTTTTTGGAAGTATTGATAAAAGCTTATCAGCAAGTTCTATAGCAGGAGCATGCGTAAGACCTAAAAATGTAGCGCGCGAAACTTTATTAATTTGCTTTTTTATAGCTTTATCTATCTTTGGGTTTCTATGGCCTAAAAGATTAACCCAGAGGGAAGAAATTGTATCTAAATATTTTTTACCGTCAATATCATATAAATAAGACCCTTTAGCTTTGTGTATTATCAATGGCTCACAAGGATCGTTGTTTATCCAGTCCGCCATCTGTGTAAAAGGATGCCAAATTCTAATACTGGAAGTTTTGTTAATTGCTTTATCAATTTTGCGTTAGATTTTGTAGACATATCATTTTTATTTTTGCTGTCGTTTAAAATTATCCCTAATATTTTTTGATTATCGTTTTTTAATTTTTCAACAGTAAGCAAAGTATGGTTTATAGTACCTAAATTATGTCTTGCAACTACTATAACGCGAAGATTAAATTGTTTTATTAAATCACTTACAAAAAAATTTTCCTTTAAAGGAACTAATACCCCTCCAACGCCTTCGACTATAGTAAAATCATATTTATCAATGAAGCGTTTAAAAGTTTTTTCTATCTTTTTTAAATCAAATTTTTTATTTTCAAATAGAGATGCGCCATATGGAGACATTGGATTTTTAAAAAATACAGGTGTCGCAAGTTCGACAGCCTCTTCAATACCCGATGCCTTAACTTAATAAGAGCTTTTGCGTCATTTCTATCGCCTGCTGATACAGGTTTAAAACACCCAGAGTTTATTCCTAATATTTTCAAAGACTCTAGTATCTTACAAGACACATATGTTTTGCCAACCTCTGCGTCCGTCCCAGTTATAAATATTTCTTTACGCATTTTCAAGCTCCAGCACTATCTTACGCTAGTTAACAAATACTATAGGGATATCATTCAATAAACTTTTATTAAATATTTTTAAAAACCCACTCTTCTCATTAAATTCTTTTATCTTTGACAAATGTAGCCTTGTAACAAGAATATGTCTGTTTTTCATATTGCTCTTTTCTATTACATCTATCCCGTTTATATCCTGATTCTTTAATTTATAGTCTGTTAACAAAAACACTCTTTCTTTTTTTTCTAACATCTTCAAATACTCTACTGTCTCTTTCCCATCTGTAAAGTATTTAAATGTTACGTCATCTTTATATTTTGAAAGTCTCGCTCTCCATACTTCATGTATTGCTTCATCATCTAGTATTACTACCGTATCTCCCTTTTTCAGTTCTATCTTATCTGCAAACCATCTTGGTTTCTCTGATTTCGGTAAACTAAGAATGAATTCCGTTCCTACTCCTTCTTGTGTCTTTATCTCCATTTTCCCTTTCATTTCTTTCAATGTTCCTCTTATCTGATCCATTCCTATTCCATGCCCTTGTTCTTTTGTTGTTCTTACTTCCTTATCGTTCTTTATTCTTTCAACTATCTCTTTTGGCATTCCTTTTCCATTGTCTTTTATTACTATCTCTACTTCTTCCCCTTTCGCCTTATACTTTACTTCTATTTCCCCTTTCTTTCCTTCTACTGCTTCTGCTCCATTCTTTATCAGATTTGCTATCATTCTACTGAAATCTGAATAATCTCCTCTGATAAACACAAGCTTATTTTTTTCATCTGGATAATACTTTATATCATAGTTTTTATTATCCCTATACTCATACCTCTTTACCATTTCTAACAAACCAAGATAGGGAGCGATGTACATCTCTTCTGACCTGTCAATACTTTGCTTAACTATGACTGCATTCTCGTCTTTTGATACCATGTACTTCTCTATTAGCTTATTTGACATCTCTTCTATACTTGCTATTGCCAATTCTAACATCTCTTTTTCTTTATCTGGTAGCTTTTCTGCAGACAAGTATTCTACCATCTTCAATGATGTTATTGGTGATGCTATATCGTGCGCTACTTGTTGCGCTAATGCGTATAGTTCTTTTTGGCCTTTTAATTTTAGTTTTAATTTTTCTTTTTTCTTAGTATCACTTATATCCACTGAAATGCCCAATAATCCAACATTTTTACCAGCACTATTGGTCAAGGGAAGCTTATGCGACATATATGCCTTAAATCCGTTATACATTGAAGCTTTTTCTTCTCCTGACCACACTTTACTCTTTTCAATCACTATTTTATTGATATTATTGTGTTTTTTTGCCGACGCTTCTGGCAACAAATCAAAAACAGTCTTTCCAATAATATCGTCTCTAGAATTCAACCCCAAATCTTTTGCCTGAACATCGTTACATCCCATAAAATAATACTTTTTGTTCAACCAATACACATGTCCTGGCATCTTGGCTATTATATTTGTTAAAAGCTCTTTTTGCGAACGCTCATCAATAAGAAGCTTTAACAAAGTTTCCTTTGACAAGTCCTCTTTTTTTGATATGTTTGCAATCACATCCTTAAAACATTCATCGTCAATAAAATATCCAAAATTGCTTTTATTCTCATATTCAGACCTAAAATCAGCTAAATTTTTAAATTTTTGTTTTGAAAAATATGGAAATAGTAATCTTACAGATTCCCTCAAGTATTCAAAAAGAGACCACAACAATGTAGTTGATTGCGTAACATTACCAACATGAATAACGTATATATATTTGTTTGGATACAAATATGGAAGAGATAAAATCCACGCATTTTCTTCAACAAGATATGAAAACCCGTTCTCTTCATTTGTTTTCCGCTTAATTGCGTATGCGCGAGAGCTCTCTTTATAAGCTTTATTTATAGCTGCATCTTCTGCTATAGTCTTCATCAAAAGATCTTTGCAAGCTTTAAATTTAGGATTTTTTAACTTACTTATGCACTCCTGCCAATTTATTTGTGTAAAACCCTCTAAATTTGGGTTACATCGTTTAATCCATTCTACCTGTTCTTCTTCGCCCTTTACTATAGCATCTTCAAGTTCTTCTATTTGAGACTTTTCCTTTGATTTTGACAAATAATTATAGCGGCTTAAGTAGCCAGTACGCACTTCATAATTTTCACAACTTGATAAATCAAATTTTTTAGAAATTAAATCTATTGTGGATTGAATTTTACTTTTATCATTTGGATTTTTTGTATGCGATTGCCAAAATATAACAATAGAGTTTTTTACTGGTACCAACGTAGACAAATTACGAAAACCTGCGACTGTGGCTTCAATACCTATTGCCATAGAATAACCTCCTCTATTCTTTGAAATTTATTATTATGATTTTAATTCTATATTTCCAAATATTTTTTTCATCTCGTTGGGAAGTTCCGCTTCGAACTCAACTGCTCTTGAAGTTCTCGGATGGGTAAAAGTTACACGGTGCGCATGCAGCATTTGTCTGTCATATTTTTTCCCGTCAACAGAAACCTCAGAACCTCCGTATTGTTGGTCTCCAACCACAGGATGATTTATATATTTCATATGGCTTCTTATTTGATGTGTTCTGCCTGTAATAATCCTTACTTCTACTAAAGTGTATCCATCTCTTCGCGCAAGAACTTTAAACTCGCTGATTGCCATTTTTTTAGCCAACGCATTAACAGACATCAGCTTTCTATTTTGAGGAGATCTGCCCAATGGAGCTTCTATCCTACCTTTATTTTCAACAATAATCCCCTTTACTGCGGCAAGATAAACCTTTTTTACGGTTCTCTTTTGAAGCTGTTTTGAAATACTTATTTTAGATTTTTCATTTTTTGCAAAAATAATAAGCCCAGACGTATCTTTATCTAATCTATGGACTAAATACGGATTATATTTCCCTTTAGAGTGCGCCATTAAAGCATTTAGTAACGTACTCGTAGGGTGACCATAAGATGGATGTACTACAATGCCAGGCTGTTTATTTACAATAATAATGTCATCATCTTCATATATTATGCCAAGCTTTATCTTTTCAGGCTCTATTTGAAGTTTTTTTTCATTATCAAACTCAAAAGAAACAATATCGCCTTTTTTAAGCTTATGGCTTGCCAAGGCATGTTTATCGTTTACAAAAATTTTTTGTTTATCTGTAAGCTTTTGAAAGTAAGACCTTGAGTATTCTGTATATATTGACGCTAGATAAGAATCTACTCTTTCTCTTTCAAACTTCTCATACGTTACTTTTTCTTCTTGTTTTTGCATACTATAAAAACTCCGATTATAAACAAAAATATCGATACTGCTTGCGAAATTGACAAACCGAAATATTGAACTCCTCCCCCAGGATCTCCTCTAAAAAACTCAACAATAAACCTTAGTACAGCGTACAATATGAAATAAGCAGCAAGGATTATTCCCTTTTTATGCTCTTTTTTTAAATAGAAATACAAAAGAATAAAAATCAAAAAATTTCCAAAAGCTTCATAAAGCTGAGTAGGGTGAAGATGTACGCCTATAACGGCTAAAGAGTTTTTATCTTTAAAGACAACGGACCAAGGAACGTTAGTTTCTTTACCATAACAACAGCCTGCCAAAAAACACCCTATTCTTCCTATTGCATGACCCAAAGCTAATGCCGGAGCAAAAAAATCTCCAAGTTTTAATATTGATATTTTTTTTACTCTAACATAAACAAGCAAGAATAAAGCTGCAAATATAAGACCTCCGTAATATACAAGACCGCCTTCCCAAAGTTTGAAAACATCTAAAGGATTTAAGACAAAGTCTTGCGGGTTTGTTAAAACAAAAAATAATCTGGCTCCAAATATCTCAAAGATTATAATGTATAAGCATAAAGAATAAAGTCCGTTTTGAGAAAACGATTTGTCTTTTGATTTTTTTAGTTGACTTGATAGATACGTAATAGACGTAAAAAGAGCCAGCGCATAAAAAAAGCCGTAAGAAAAAATAGTCAACTTACCAAAACTAAAAAGAATAGGGTGCATTTATACCCCCTTGCGGCTTTTTGTCAAAGAATAGTAGATCTATCGCAATTAAAAACATTGCAATGCATACGCAGGAATCAGCAATATTAAACGAAGGCCACCTTAAAGAGCTTATGCCAAAATCAAGAAAATCTACTACCGCTCCACGAAAAAATCTATCCGCAAGATTTCCCAGTCCTCCAAATATTACAAGGCAAAAAGCATATTTTTGTAAACTATCTAACTTTTCTTTGCTTTTATAAAGCCATATAGATAAAACCAGCAAAAAAACTGAGATAAACAGAGAAAAAAATACATTTTTGTCTTGAAACATACTGAAAGCTGTTCCCGTATTATAGACATGCGTAATATTAAAAAAATCAAATTTTGCGATAACATTTATAACAGACGCATATCCTACGTATTTAACAACTAAAGATTTTGTAAGCTGATCTAAAATAAGAGCAATAATTCCAAGAATTAAAGGCTTTTTCACTTATTTTAATGCCTCAAAGCATCTAGGACATAACCCATCTTTAATGCCGTCTATATGCCTCCAACATCTAGCACACTTTTTATAGTTTGATTTTACTGCTTCAACAATTAATTCATCTTCTTTATTTGAAGCTTTACGCTTTATATCCCAGCTTCCTAAAGCTAAGTTTATAAGCTTTGGATCTTTAAAAACTTCAGCATATTTGTTTCCATAAACTATATTTAAAGAAGCTTCTAGATTTGAACCTATAACCTTACTTTGTCTTAACTTTTCATAAACAGATAAAGCTTTTTCTCTTACTTCAAGGATTTTTTCCCATTTTTCAATAGTTCCTGCTTGCAGAATATATTTGCTGTTTATTATAGGGAAATCTGAAAGGAAAACAGACCAGGCCAAACTTGAGTCAAATTTATTTAATTCTTTCCATGCTTCCTCTGCAGTAAACGAAAGTATAGGAGATATAAGTCTTATCAGCGCCGAACATATCTCAAGCATTGTAGACTGAGCGCTTACTCTTTCTTTACTATCCTTTTTATCGCAATAAAGAGTATCCTTCGAAGCATCAAGGTAAAAACCACTTAAAAATACTGTGCAAAAGTTATTTATTACAGAAGCCGCTTTATGAAATTCATAACTTTCGTAAGCTGCCGCAGTAGAAGATATAAGCCGCTGAAGTCTGCTTAGAGCATACTTATCAATTTCCTGCATGTCTTTAAACGACAATGAATTTTTAACATTAAAATCACCAACGTTTCCAAGTAAAAATCTAAGAGTATTTCTTATTTTTCTATAAGCGTCACTTAGACCTTTTATTATTTCATCAGATACTCTTATATCTTCTCTGTAATCGCTTGAAGCTATCCAAAGACGAACAATATCAGCGCCATATTTATTAATCAACTGCTCGCTTGATATAAAGTTCCCAAGAGATTTAGACATCTTTTTCCCTTGTCCATCAACAACAAATCCATGCGTTAAAACATTTTTATAGGGAGCCGCGTCTTTTACAGCTACAGTAGGTATAAGAGATGTCTGAAACCAACCGCGATGTTGATCGCTACCTTCAAGATATAAATCCGCAGGAAACGTCAAATCTTTATAGTTGCCGCTTGATAAAACTGCCTCACATGAAACGCCAGAATCAAACCAAACGTCAAGGATATCTTCTTCTTTTGTAAAACTTGTTGCGCCACAAGAAGAACATTTTGCATTTGTTCCTTTTAAAAGATCTTCTTCGCTCATTTCAAACCAAAAATCAGAACCTTTTTCTCCAAAAAGTTTTGATATAGAATCAATTATTTTTGTGTCTAAAAGCGGCTCGCCGCATTCTTTACAATAGAAAACAGGAATAGGCACACCCCATAAACGCTGACGGCTTAAACACCAATCAGGACGGCTTTCCAACATGGAAGTCATTCTATTTTCACCATACTTTGGGATCCAGTTAACATCTTTTACTGACTCCAAAAGTTTTCCTCTTAGATTATTATGCTCAACCGACAAAAACCACTGTGGCGTAGCTCTGAAAATTATAGGTTTTTTACATCTCCAACAATGAGGATAAGAATGGTTAAGCTTACTTTGAGCTACTATTTTTCCTTCTTTTGTAAGCTTTTCTATTACCAAAGGATTTGCTTTAAATATATGGACATTCTCAAATTCGGGAACTTCTTTTGTAAACAAACCTTTTCCATTTACTGGCGACAATATTTCAAGACCATACTCTAAACCTGCCTGATAATCTTCAGGGCCGTGACCTGGAGCTATATGAACTATGCCAGCGCCGTCTTCCATGCTCACAAATTCAGCAACAATTCCTTGAGATTGTCTATTTTCAACCAGCGGATTTTGGCATTTGATATTTACGAAATCTACGCCTTTAGTTTCAAAAATTATGTCATAACTTACAGCTTTTATTTTTTCTTTAACACTTTCAAGCAAAGGCTTGGCAACTATAAGTTTCTCTTGACCGCCAGACTCCATTTTATAAACAACAGCGGCATATTCAGACTCGCCATTAAAAGCTAATGCAACGTTTGCTGGAAGAGTCCATGGAGTAGTGGTCCATATCAAAACTGAAAAATCTTTCAAGATAGTTTCTTTTGATTTTAGGCCTTCAGGTAAAGATACAATTTGGAATTTTACAAATATAGATTCTGAAGCATGGTCGGCATGCTCTACTTCAGCGTCTGCCATAGCAGTCTCGCAAGTGGGACACCAATAAACGGGTTTTTTTCTTCTATACACGTATCCCTTTTCAACTAACTCTTTAAAAACTTTTACTATTGAGGCTTCATACTTTGGATCTAAAGTAAGATAAGGATTATCCCAATCGGCTATAACTCCAAGCCTCTTAAACTCTTCTTTTTGTATAGCAACAAATTTTTTCGCAAAGTCCGCCGCTTGTTTTCTAAAAACAATTTTATCAACTTTGTTCTTGTCAATCTTCATTTCTTTTAGAGCAATCAACTCTATTGGAAGACCGTGGCAATCCCAACCCGGCGTAAAAGGAACATAATTCCCAGACATTGAACAATACTTTATAATGAAATCTTTTAAAACTTTGTTAAGCCCTGTCCCTATGTGTATATGAGCGTTCGCATACGGGGGACCATCGTGAAAAATAAACTTCTCTTTATTTTTATTTTTTTCGCATAACTTAACGTAAAGTTGATTTTTTTCCCACTCCTCAACAAAAGAAGGCTCCCTTTGAGACAAGTTAGCCTTCATCTGGAAATCTGTTTTAGGCAGATTTACTGTTTTTGAATAATCTTTTTGCTCACCCATTTTTTTATTTCCTTAAAAACTTTATAATAATTAATTTATACTTCACGGTATAGTATCCAAAACTTCGTCAAGTTCCTCTTCCGAGCGTCCGGTTATTTCTATTGTTTTCTCCCGCCCTCTCTCGCCTTTTCTCAAGAAAATCATAGATCTTTTAACATCAAAAAAATCCGCCAAAAAATCGCATAGTTCTTCATTTGCTTTGCCTTCAACGGTAGGTGCGGTAATTTTAACCCTCAAAATAGAACCTACTCTGCTTACAACCTCATTTCTCTTTAAATTCGGGATCACTCTTACCTTAATAATCATTTCAATCCCCTTTACATAATTTATTTACTTAACGCTTTAGATTTTTCCATTGCTTGATTCATTGCTTCATAAACAATATCTTGCAAGTTTTGAGATTCAAAATATTTTAATGCCGCTTCCGTAGTCCCATTTGGAGACTTTACTTTTTCCTTAAGCGTTTCAGCGGACTCGTTTGTTATGTCTAACATTTTTCCAGCGCCATAAACCGTTTGAACTGTAAAAGTTTTAGATATGCTTTTATCAAGTCCTAATTTCTCAGCGGCTTTTTGCATAAGTTCGCAAAAATAGAATATATACGCGGGTCCAGAACCAGACAAAGCTGTAATGATGTCAAAATTCCTCTCGTCAAGTATTTCCGCTTTACCTATAGAAGCAAACAAACTTTTGGCTCTTTGCAGTTGATCGTCTGACACAAATCTCCCCTTGCACAAAGCCGTCGCGCCTGAACGTACAAGAGCGGGTGTATTAGGCATAGCTCTAATAACGGCAATATTTTTTTGAATGCTGTCTTCAACAAATCTTGTCGTTATACCGGCAGCAATTGAAACAATAATAGCTTTACTTCTTATAAAATGCCTTATCTCGTCAAATATTTTGGGCATATTTTGAGGCTTTACCGAAAGAAAAATTATGTCCGCCCCTATTATCGCCTCACCTTTATCCTCAGCAATGGATATTCCAAACTTTCTCTGTAGATTTACAACTTTTTCTTTAACAACATCGTTACAAACAATGCTCTCAGGTTTAATAAGATTAGACTCTAAAAGTCCGCTGATTATAGCAGACGCCATGTTCCCGGAACCGATAAAAAAAAGCTTTTTACTTATCTCCATAATCTCTTTCTCCAAATATTGCCGAACCGATTCTCACCATGGTTGCCCCTTCCTCAATCGCAATATTGTAATCTGAAGACATTCCCATGGATAAAATATCAAAATTCGGGTTGGCAAAAGATCTTTTTATATCTTCAAATAAACTTTTTATTTGCCTAAAGTAATATCTTGAATCTTCGGGGTTCTTACTATAAGGGGTTATGACCATTAACCCTCTTATTGCAATATTGGAGATTGACAAAGACTTGATATAAAAATCTCTAACATCTCTTGGCAAAACCCCGGTTTTAGAATCTTCTTTTGAAACTTTAACCTCAATAAGACAGTTTTGAATTTTGCCGGCGTTTGCCGCATGGCGACTTATAATATCCGCTAATGTTAGGCTATCTAAAGAATGTATAAAATCAAAATTTTCTACAGCTTTTTTTGCTTTATTCGTCTGCAAATGCCCAATGAAGTGCTTTGTAACCCCGGATAACGAATCCCCTAACCGGCTAAATTTAGGAAGCGCTTCCTGAATTTTACTTTCCCCTATATGCTTTACGCCGCAATTCAAAGCCGCTAAAACATCTGTATAAGGAAATGTTTTTGTCACTGCTATAATATCCGCTGGACAAGAAGCACTTTTAGATGATTTTATGGCATCTCTAACAAACTCTATATTCTTACAAATATTTATCATCTTTTAACACCCTTAGCATTATATCATATTTTTAGGGTTTTTGTTAACGCTAAAATTAAGATTCATTTTAAAATATTATCAACAACGTAATTAAAGAAGATAGAAAACTTGTGTATTTGTATAGTGAAACAGAAGTTATTACGATAAGTACATTAGGAGAATATGCTATGTCAACGAAGAGATTAGTAAAGTGGAGCAAAGAGTCTAAAGAGTTTTTTGAAAAGGCAGAAGATAACAGTTTAGTTTTAGATTTGGTTATATCTTATAGCTGTATAAGCCAAAGCGGGGAAGGATTTGAAGAATTAGTTAATACAATCAACAGTGAAGAAATTAAGAGAAAAGTAAAAAAGGTTGTTATAACAGACACTTCCTATTTATATAGGCATGACATTCCTGAATTTTCTAAATATTCTGATATAAATATCCCTACAGAATGGTATTTGACGAACAAAAAAGTAATTGAAAAATTGGAATCTCCAAAAGAAGTAAAATCATGGGTTGAAGGTTTAAAAAATGATGGGTTCAATGATTGGTATATAAAAATAAAGGAAGATTTTGTAAAAGATTCTAATTTCAAAAATTCAGTGATTGAAATGGCATGTAGTGTACTTTCTAGATTAAATAATAGTGGAGATATAGGAAGAAATATAGATTTTATATTGGAAGAAACTGCTTATACGTGTTTAAATTTTAAAAATGTAAATATGGTTTATCCAATGAGTATTGTTGGACCTGTTCAAATAGCTATTGAAAAATATAAACTAAATGTGACTCACTTGGCTTATAATATATCGTGGCATGCAATAGAGTACAGACCTTTTAGTTTAGATAGAGATAAAATTGATAACCAAATAGCTAAATTTATGAAAGAGGACTCTAGTAATGTGAATTTTTTTGTAATTAGCAAACATGGAGGTATAAATATATAGAAATAATCCTTTAAGTAATATAGTCCAAGAGGGTAATGCTAAAGATTTAGACAATCAAGTATGGAATAATTCACTTAAAGTTATGCAGGAAAATAAGTTGATTACTTTTGAAGAAGTGTATAAAAATAGGATATTTTTATCCGTAAAATCGCCATTAATTTTAGATGGAAAAGTAGAAGGAATAATAGGGTTGGCGGTAGATATAATGGATAGGAAAAAGAGGGA
>JAISEM010000039.1 GCA_031264105.1 Endomicrobium sp. | reverse complement strand
TGCCAATGCTGATAAGGCTATGGAAACAAGAGCATTTTTCAGAGAGAGTTTTTTCTGTTTTAATATGTGCGTTAAAATATCCATATAATCCGCTTTAACGAAGTGCAGATATATGTTTTCATACCCATTATGATAGCATATTTGAACTTTTATTTTGATTTCAAAAACTGCGTGTTTCTCGTAAATTCTACGTATTGTATTAAAATACAATATATGCAATACCGATATTTTAATTTACTTGTATTTTTGCAAAGTTTTTGCTATAATAATTGCTATGAAAACTTTAACTTTGCAGGAAATCTGCACAGACATTTTTGCAGGGGCAACAATTTTTACTAATAACACGCTTTCCCGTGAATATAACGACGACGGTTTTCGCGTTATCCGTTTAGCAGATATTCAAAATAATGAAATTTCTTTTAAGGATTGTCTATATTATAATAAACAGGATTACAGAAAAAACAGATATTTATTGCAAGATAATGATATTTTAATTTCATCTCGCGGAACAATTTTCAAGGTGGCAATTTTTACAAAATCAGACAATCAAAAAACAATCCCGTCAGGCTTCTTAACTTGCATAAGATTAAAGCCAGAATTAAAGATGTCAGTTCATTATGTAGCCGCCTATTTGCGACACATAGAAAATGATATAATAAAGCATAGTAGCAATACAGAAAACGCAGAAGACAAAAAGCCCAAAATCAAGTTAAAACTTTCTGACATTTATAACATTAAAATTCCCATTGTTTCAGCAAAAATTCAAAACGATATTGACGCATTAGCGACACAAGCTACAAGCCTATTAAGAGAAAACCTGCAAAAAATGCAAGAGATTGAAAAAATATTGGAACAATAAGAGGATACAATGAGTTATTTTGAGAAGATAAGAAATTTAACTAAAAATGTTCCTGCTGAAATAATTGATTTCTCTAAAGAAAGAGAGCCTGCAAGAATACCTACGCAAGCATCATCAAATTTTATCACTAACAAAGAGCAGGGTGATTGGGCTGAAGATTTAATAATTAGAGCAATCAATGAGAAATCAAAAAACTATGTGGCTGTTAAATATGGAAAATCAGATGATTTAGTAACTGGCGAAGAAGGTTTTGATGAATTTTTTCAGACTTTCCAAGAAGAACTCGACACTATAGGCAAAAGACCTGATTTGTTGATTTTTCAAAAAGAAGTTTTTGATGGAAAGCTCGGATACGACATTAGTAAATTAAACCATAGTGAGATAGAGAACTATGTAAAAAAGGCAGTGGCTGGCATAGAAGTTCGTTCAAGTGCATTTTAATAGACAAATACGACGCTTGTATGCAAGATAAGGTTAATAAATTTACGAAAGAAGCGTTGGAATTGAAAGATAAGATATTGTCGCAATATAACGGCTTATTGACTGCTCCTCAAAGGGAAGGTTATTTGGCATTGTTGGAAAGTATCAATGATAAAACATTGGCGACGATAGATTTCAGAATTACTATTTTCAAGTGTTTTTTGATAAGGTTTATGCGATTGCTTTTAGCGATATATTATCCGTTATTTCAGATGGTAATAATGAAGATGTCATATTCTCTCTTGAAAAAGATATAAAAAATCAAAATAAGACTACCATTAAAATAAATTCCAGATCCGGTGTTGTTGTAGCGCAAAAAGTTGACGAGCCTTCTCATTCAAGCGTCCGCAAGGAAATGGATAGAGGTCGGCTCTTGTTTTATGTCAAATTTAACGGCGGGACAGCCTTTCTTGATGTAAGCACTTTAAGCAAATTATTAGGTATAAAAGAAGAGGGTTTTTAATGACTGATATTTTTAAAAATTCTTTAGAAAAGAACTATATGAAAACTGTTTCTATAGAACATAGAAAACAGTTTGCTCAATTCTTTACTCCAAAGCCGATAGTGCAATTTATGAATGAATGGATTTTAGGAAACAAACACTTAAAAAATGTATTAGAACCTGCGATGGGACTTGGCATATTTTCAAGAGAATTATTATTAAGGAAATCCGATATAAGTATAAAGTCTTTTGAAATTGATAAGACTATATGCGATATAGCGGTAAAATATTTTTCAAAGTATAAAAATGTCAGCATCAATCTGCAAGATTATATGTATAACGATTGGAAGAATAAATACGACGGAATCATCTGCAATCCGCCATATTTTAAGTTCCACGATTACGATAATAAGAGTATTCTAAAAGAAATGGAAACAAGGCTTAATTGTAAATTGAATGGATTTACAAATCTATATACATTGTTCCTATTAAAATCAATACATCAGTTAAGCCCTAATGGACGCCTTGCATATATAGTTCCGTCAGAGTTTTTGAATTCGGATTATGGCAAGCTGGTAAAAACATATTTAGTAAAGACAAAAACATTGAAGCATATAATAGTTGTAAATTTTGAAGAGAATGTTTTTGACGATGCTTTAACAACTGCCTCTATTATTTTATGTGCAAATGACAATAAAACTGATAAAGTAAAATTTACGGAAGTTAAAAATATAAATGATTTATTGAGAGTAAAAGATTTAATTTACTCTTATCCAAGTTCCAAAAAAGAACATCTATATTCTTTTAGCGAATTAGACCCGTCTGTAAAATGGAAAAATTATTATCAAAAACAAAATAGTTCCGATTATAAAAATTTAGTCCCATTTACAAAATATGCAAAAGTTATGCGCGGTATCGCTACGGGAGCAAATGATTACTTCGCATTTAATTTATCAAAGGCAAGACAGTATTCTATAAATGAGAAGTATTTGCTTCCTTGTATGTGTAAATCAATGACTGTTAAACATCTTTTTTTTATGAAGTCAGATTTTGAAAAACTTAAACAGCAAGACAAAGATATTTTCTTGTTGAATGTGTCTAATTCTGACGACAGCAATGTAGTAAAGTATTTGAAATTAGGGCAAAAACAGGGGATAGATAAGAGATATTTAACGGCAAGCAGAAATCCTTGGTATTCATTAGAAAATCGTCCTCCTGCTCCTATATGGGTATCAGTTTTTAATAGGTCGGGTTTAAAGTTTGTCAGAAATGAAGCCAATATATCCAATTTGACAACTTTTCATTGCATATACCCTTCTCGTGATACGTTGTTTTCACAGACAGATGTTGATTTGTTATTTGCTTATCTTTTAACCGACACCGCAAGGAAAATATTTGTTGATAATAGCAGAGAATACGGCAACGGACTTCAAAAATTTGAACCGAACGACATAAATTCAGGCAAGATGTTAGACATTTCGCTGCTTAACGCAAAAAATAAAAATAATATTCTTAGATTATACCAAGAATACAAAGAAACGCAAGAACAATCGTTTATTGATAGCATAAATGATATTTTGATAAACAATTATAAAATTTAATGATTTGCGAGAGTGAAAATGGCACCAGAAAAAAGAAAAGAAATTAAAATATTAAGTATAGATGGTGGCGGGATAAGAGGTGTTATTCCTGCGATGTTTCTTGCTTCCGTAGAAGAGAAGTTAAACGGCAAAAATATCTACGAGTATTTTGATATTATTTGCGGAACAAACGCAGGCGTAATTGTGGCATTATCTGCTTCGGCAGGTATAAAAATGAATTTGCTTATAGAATTATATAAAGAGAATAGAAAAGAAATTTTCAGAAAAGGCTTTTTAAGAAAAATTAAAAATATCTTTTGCCACAATTCGTTATATAATTCAAAAGTTTTATATGAAAAACTTGCTAACATTTTTGAAGATAAGAAAATTAGTGATTTGAAGACAAAAATTTTAATTCCAAGCAGTATTGTAAATACTCGTCAAACTAAAATTTTAAAAACCCCTCATACTGTGGTTTATCCAAACAAGGAAACTTTTTTTGCAGATAAAGAATATATGTTAAGAGATGTTGCATTAGCAACTTCTGCAGCTCCTTTTTTCTTTACGCCACATAAAATAGAAAATTATTATTATTGGGACGGCGGTTTGTGGGCTAATAACCCTACGATTTGTGGTTTAATAGAAGCTAAAAGACTTGATAAAGATGTTAAAGTAAAAATCTTATCTCTTGGAACGGGATATTATAAGCTTAATGTGTTAAATAGAAGTCTGGAATGTTTTTCGCGAATAAAAACTCTATTTAATCCAAAATTTGATTGAGTATTTACTTGATATACAATCGTCAGTAGTGGATAATCAAATAAAATTTCTGCTTAATGCTGCTGATTGTTATAAGAGGGTTAATGTTAATTTGAATGCAGATATAAGACTTGACGATTACAGCAAAATTGACGATTTAGGAACGATAGCACAGGCAATGAGAGATAATAATATAAATGAAATTAAGGACATATTTTTTAATTAACATAGGAGTAAAAAATGGAAGAGAGATATAAATTACTTAATTTATTGTTAAAACTTGTTTGTGAAGAATTATAATTATCTCAAACACAAGTTGATAAGGCTAATGATATTCACGATGAGATTTTTAATTTTCTGAAAAATAGCGATGATAGTAGATTGAAAAAAATCAGATTTATTCGTTCAGGGTTCTATTTCTACACAAACTACTGTTAAACCATTGCCAAAAGAGGAATTTGATGTGGATATGGTATGTGTCATAAATGACACTTCTTTAAACCCAACAGATTTGCTAAATTTAGTTTTAAACAGATTGAAAGAAAATCCAAAATACAAAGATATAGTGAGTTTGGGAAAAAATAAAAGAAATATATGTTTAGAATTTACTAAAACATTCCACTTTGATATAGTCCCTGCAAGAAAAATAACGGACGGTGAAATTTTAGAAATCCCAAATTACAACAAGGATACTCAACTTTATACTTGGAGACGCACAAATCCGATAGGATTTAAGAAGTGGTTCTTTGCGCAGACGCTAAAACAAAAGACTTCAATGAAAACCTTCGCTAATGCTAATGATGAGTTCCCTGATTTTAAGCCATTTAAAGAAATGAAACCATTGCAACACGTAGTCCAACTTATTAAGAGATGGCGAGATAACTGTTCGCTGAAAGAGAGTTCTATTCTATTGACAACTCTTGCGGGTAGTTCTTATGATGGAGAACAGAACATATTTATGCATTGAGTAATATAGTCAATTCTATATCAAACAATCAAAATCAAAATATTACAAATCCGTCTTTGCCGTTAGAAGTGTTATCAACTTCTTGGAGCAAAGCAGAAAATTTTAATGCTTTCAAAGAGAAAGTAAATAAGTTTATGTCGCAAATTGAAAAATTAAAAGTTTCTGATTTGCCAACAATCAATAATATTTTAGAGAGTCTTTTTGACGAAAATGTTCCTGTCAGCAAGAAAATTATAAAGAATGCTATTAAGAAATATGGCGAAAGTTTTGAAAAACAAAAATATTCAAACAACATAACAATCAATAAAGCAACTGCGACTGTTTCAGGATTAGGAACATTCAAAGACAAAGTCAATTCAAGTAATAATTTTTATGGCAACTAAATTCTATGAAAAATTTAAGCACCCTATAAAAGTGTTAATACAAAATGAATATATAAGAAAAGAATACCTTTTATTCAAACTTTGCAGTATGACAAAAGGGAGCAGAAGTGCTGTATGGGAAGGTAAAATAAAACCTTCAGAATTGTCAAGAGAATATAAAGTTCAAATAGAATATAAAGAAGGGACAAAAGTTCCGAAAGTAAAAATACTGTCGCATAGGTTAACCGATAAATATGGCAAAGTGCCTCATACATATTCAAACGACGAATTGTGCTTGTTTTATTGGAAAGACAATGAGGAATATGATAAAAATGGACGCCTTAAAAACCTATAGCAATGATAATTCCTTGGATTTCTTTGTGGTTGATATTCTATGAAATTTTTGAAATAACGGGTGAATGGACTGGCGGTGGAATAAGCCCAATACTCCAAAGAGTATGCCAAAATAGTAATTTTGAGCAGACGAATATACGAAAATAAGAGGTAATGATAATGGACGTGATATTTAATGATTTGAATTTCAAAAATACCCTTTCTGCTTTAAGGACAAAAATTTTTATTTAACGTCCATTTTTGTGCCTTCAATTATCTTGTTCTTTTTATAATATGTTGAAAAATTATTATTCTAATCGTAAATTTGAAATCAAATCTGGTATTTGTCCTATAAAGGAAATGTGATTTTTAATCAGAAATTTAAGTGGAACGAACTTAAAAAAGATAATCTTGCAGATATAAATAATACTGAAGAATTTCATTGTTGGGTTGAACTTGATAATAGGTATATAATAGATTTATCTATCTCTTGGACTGTCTGTTCAGATGTGTTTACAAAAACCTGCAAGCAAGATATGTTGCAAAATGGAATGCGTCCAACAGCAACTTTTATTATAGATAAACAGCACAATGATACGGGCTATTTGTATGAAGCCGTAGAGATTTTGCCAAATGAAATAGTAGAGAGTGTTTTGAATGGTATAGCTCATAATCAGAAATTTTATTTTGGGAAAGAATTTAAGGACTAATAAAAATGTCAAAACGAATAACAGAAACAGAATTGATTTTGCCATCGTTGTATTTAATGACTAAAAATGACGGAAAAATCAAAACATCCGACTTAATAAAGGATTTGCGGGACATAATGCGTCCGAGCGGTGAAGATATCAAAATTTTAGCTGGCAGAAAGGACGATAAGTTTTCTCAAAAAGTTAGAAATTTGAAAGCGCACGATACTTTTGAAAGATTTGGCTATGCTAAATACAATGATGGCGCTTCTGCAAGAAATAATTATGTTGAAATCACAGAAAACGGACGGAAACATTTGGAAGAAAATAAAGATATTTTAAAATACTTATTGACGAACGATTTTGATTATGCCGATATAGCAAAAAGTTTAATTGACATAGAAAAAAATCAAAGCGAAAGAAAAACTGCAGGATTTGACGAGAATATTATTATACAAGAAGGCTTAAAAAAATATGCCGAAACTTCTGTTTATCGTCGTTCTGTAAAACTCCGCAATTATGCTATTGAGTATTTTAAACATAAAAATGAAATAAACTGCTCTTGCTGTTCGTTTGATTTTTATGATTTTTAGGCGATATAGGTAAAAACTTCATAGAAATACATCATAAAAAGCCTGTGTATCAATATGAAAATGACGATACGGAACAAACTATAAAAAAGGCTTTATCAAATTTAGCCCATGTATGTTCCAACTGCCACAGAATGATACATAGAAATAGAAATCCGCTTGATATTGCGGCTCTTAAACAAATTATTATCGCAAGACACGCTTAAAGGAATTTTAATGAACGATAAAATCAAAAAGTTAATTAACGAAGCCGTTATAAAAATTATAGAACACACGAGCAGCCAAGCAAAGATAGAACATTTGCAAGAAAAGCACGATGTCAAAATTCATTTCATACCAAAAAGACACAGGATTTTCGGCGGCATTTTGCAAAGTATGAATATCCAATTTGGAAATTTTGTTGAAGTTCTTATGGCTTTGTTTGTAGAAAACGATGGGCGGTATGAAATTTTGCAAGAATACAGCGGTAAGAAAAGCAACGCTTTTGAATTGTCATCAAAAAACGAGGCGTTGATTGATAATTATATAACCTGCTGTCAAACTGAAAATATCAATATAGACATAGAGTTTCCAAAACTTATAAAACAAATTATTTCAGATAAAGACGGCAATACTATAAAATTTAAACACGACGTAGATTTATTGTTTAAGGACAAATCAACGGGCAAAATTTATTATTTGGAATGCAAATACAACGACGACCACGATACAGGTAAGTTTGTTGATATAAACAGAAAATTTATAAAGATATATGCATATCTTGCGAAAGAGTTGAATATATCAGACAGCAGTAAAATGATACCGATTTTGTTTTTCTTTACCAATAAGAAAATGAAAGGCAATATCTATATACCTGAAACTTCAAATATCCATCGTGGTAGAAATTTCTTTGACGAGTTTTTGAAGGTTAAATATGACGACGTTGACGCGTATCTTCTGAATTTGTCAGAAAGCCCTGAAACAGTAAAGGCTTTTCAAGAGTTATATAACAAAACAATGAGTATGTAATAGCCGGAGGATTTATGATAGAACTTAAAAAAAATCACATTTATCAAGGCGACTGCATAGAGATATTAAAAGGATTGCCAAGCAATTCGGTTGATTTAATTTTTGCAGACCCGCCTTACAATATGCAGTTAAAAAAAGAACTTTACCGTCCTAACAATACAAAAGTTGACGGGGTAAATGACCTTTGGGATAAGTTTGCTTCCTTCCAAGAATACGACAATTTCAGCATTGCTTGGCTTAAAGAATGCAGAAGAGTTTTGAAAGACACGGGAACTATTTGGGTTATTGGCTCTTATCATAATATCTACCGCGTAGGAAACATTATGTTAAATCTCGGCTATTGGATACTTAATGATATTACTTGGCACAAATCTAACCCAATGCCTAATTTTTTAGGCACAAGATTTACAAACGCTACCGAAACGCTTTTGTGGTGTTCCAAAGGCGAAAACTACAAAAAATATACTTTCAACCATAAGTTAATGAAACAATATAACGGCGGAAAACAAATGACTTCCGTTTGGAATATAGGATTATGTGTTGGTAGCGAAAGAATTAAAGGCGAAGACGGCAAAAAAGCCCATAGCACGCAAAAACCAGAAGGATTGTTAAAGAGAGTAATTCTTTCAACTACAAAACAAGGCGATGTTGTGTTAGACCCATTTTTTGGAACAGGCACAACGGGAGCCGTCTCTAAAAAACTTGGACGCAATTTTATTGGCATTGAAAGAGAGCAAAATTATATACAAGTGGCAAAGACAAGAATTGCAAGTATAAATGATTTGTTGCCAGAAAGCAGTTGGATTGAGACGGCAAAAGAAGAACAGCCAAAAGTTCCTTTTGTTAATTTAATCCGCAAAAATATCATAAATGTCGGCGAGTTGTTATATACCCGCAAAAGTTTTAATAAACGAGCAGAGGTTTTGATAGATGGTAATTTGCATTATGAAAATAATATAGGCTCTATTCACAGAATAGGGGCGATTATTCAACAAACGCCGTCTTGCAATGGCTGGAAATTTTGGTATGCGTTCAAAAATAATAAACCGCTTTTGCTTGACGATTTGAGGGCGCAGTATATCCACGAGTATAAGATTTAGGCGTTTGTAATATAAAAATAAAATTATGCCAAAAGCACTGCTTGATACAAACATAATTATCCATAGAGAAAATTTTAGACCTTCAAATTATAATATCGGACATCTTTACAGATGGCTTGATAAACTGCACTATACAAAAGTCGTTCACCCATACGCGATACAGGAAATAGAAAAATACAACAGCCGGAAAGTTCAAGAGAGTTTTTCAATTAAACTTGAAGCATACGAGCATATCCAAGTAGTAAGCGAACCTACCGCAGATTTTCTAAAAAATTTTACCGAACAAGATAAAACGGAAAATGACAAGATAGATAATGCTTTGTTATTTTATGCGTTTTCTGGCAAAGCAGATATTCTCATAACAGAAGATAAAAAACTTATCGGCAAAGCAGAAAAAATCTGTATTAAAGATAAAGTTCTATCCATCAATCAGTTTATCGTTAAAGCGACGGAAGAAAACCCCGCGCTTATTGACTACAAAATGCTCGCTGTAAAAAAAGAACTCTTCGGGAAAATAGATTTGAATTCTTCTTTTTTTGGTAGTTTCAAAGAAGATTATAAAGAATTTTTTGATTGGTTTAATAAAAAATCAGAAGAAATGGCATATATTTGTAAAGACGACAAAGGTGATATGTTAGGTTTCTTATACCTGAAAATAGAAGATGAAAATTATGGCAATATAACTCCATTTTTTGACAAAAAGAAACGGCTAAAAATTGGGACATTCAAAGTTCTATCAACAGGATTTAGGCTTGGCGAGAGATTTATCAAAATTATTTTTGATAATGCTATACAATATGGAGTTGAAGAAATATATTTGACGATGTTTGAATATAGAGATGATTTGCAAGTTCTTGCAGATTTGCTTGTTAAATGGGGATTTGTCAAATATGGCAAAAAAACAACGAGAAATGGAGAAGAAACAGTCTTTGTAAAGAAATTAGGAGTTTATGATAGCAATTTGTCTGTAAAAGAAAATTTCCCAAATATCTTATACAGTAAGCAAAAGTTTATATTCCTGGTTTTTATATATAACCTTCCCGTTTTTTTTCATTTACTTTTAACGCTTTATATTCAATCAGGTTCTTGTATTCGTCAGATATTTCCGTCGGCGGTTTTAAGAACTTAACTCCTATGTTATCGGAAAAGTATCAGATTGAAAGATTTGTTTTTCAATATCGCCTGCCGTTTGTTCTGTTATATTTAAAAGGCTTATATATTTATCTTTCATTAGCGACAATAAAACTTCCATAATTCTAAAATGCTTACTAGAAT
>JAISEM010000024.1 GCA_031264105.1 Endomicrobium sp. | reverse complement strand
TATAAAGAAACTTATTTTTCATTTTCATCTCCTAAGAAATTTAGACTTGCAGACCTAAAAAATAGCGCAAAAAGCATACAAAGATTATCCTTCATTATACTTATATATTATACTTTTTTTATAAAGCTCGCTTGAAGCGCTATATGAATCCTACAAAAATTTTAAATGGTTATGCAATATAAGGAGTAAACTTATTGCCATGAATTTATCGGTTTGAAAAAAAGGAAGAAGAAGAAGAAAGTGAAAAGTAAGGACTGGTGGAGCTTTTTTTGTTTAAGGCTTAAGAGAAGAGCTGATGGATATAGGAATATACCTTTAAAAACATTGAATCTAAAGATTAACAGCCTTAATCCTTGTGATGTGTCAATGAGAACTTAAAAGTGGACAAAATCTTCTTTTCTTGGACTAACCAATAAACTCAGATTCTACATCAATTTTTTTCAAAAATTTCTCAAAAAAAATAGTTTTCTTCTTTACCTATACTAAACTAATGCCAGATAAGAATTTATTGGATTTCTAGACAAAAAAAATATTTATTGCAAATGGGAAAAAATGAAAAAAGTTTTATACTATTTGTTTGTATATCATTTGTATTGTCTTTTCTTTGTTCTTGTGAAAAAAAGCTAGCCAGCATCTAAGAATAAGTTCCTCACATTCTGGAATTAGCATACTTAACGATGCAGAATTTATGACGTCCAATATCGGGGATCGAATTCATGTCATTTTAAGCGCTGAAACTTCTGTTAATGAAATTGATGTTACTTTAGAAACTGATAGAGAAAAGAAAACAGTGAGATTTGTTAGAGCGCTTGGGTATAGGTCTATGTCTACCAGTGTTAGAGTTGGCACTTTGGACAACCATGAAGTTAAAATTAGCTTAACCCAAAAACTTTTTACATCTTCTCCAAATGCAATTGAAATTTTAGTACATGATGTATCTCAAGTAAAGGATGTTCAAAATAATAGTAATGTTACAATAAATGGCTCTTTTAATTTCAGCTTATCTTAAATCTCAAATCTCAATAAAAAAAGGTATGTCAAATATAATTATTGACAGGTCTTTTTTTTATTTGACCGAAACAACCGCAAAATTGAGATATTGAGTCTCCGGCATTGATGCTAAAATAGGATGGTTTTTTGCCTGGAATCCATATTCCAAAATTAACGCTGTTTTTCTTTGCCCTTGCAGCAGCTTGATGTATTGCCTCTTAAATTCGTTAAAACCTAAATGATGGGAACATGATGAGGATCAATATTTATTAAATCGAAACTTTTCATTTCTTGCTCCCTGAGAATTTAAATATTCTAAAGCATCTGCTTCAATTTGATTCGTAATTTTTCTCCACAGTTTCCAAAGCAATACGAGAAGAATCTACAAAAACAACATCTTTAGCTAGAAATTTCTTTGCATGAATGCCAAATGCACCCGTATGACAAAAACAGTCAAGTATTTTTTTGTCTTTAATATATGGAGATAACTTTTGTCTGTTATCTCTTTGATCAAAGAAAAAACCTGTCTTCTGTCCATTTATAATATCTGCATAAAACTTAATTCCATTTTCAGAAATAATAATATCTTTAGGAATATCTCCAAAATAAACTTCATTTTTAACAGGAAGATCTTCAAATTTCCTTAAATTTACGTTGTTTCTTATGAATATCCCTGTAAGATTAGAAACATTTTTTGCAGCTTCCAAAATATCTTTTTTACACATATCTGCGCCGGAAGAAACAAATTGAGCGCAAAGATAATCTTCATATTTGTCTAAGATAACACCAGACATATTGTCGGATTCACCAAAAACTACTCTATCAAGTACTCTATCAAGAGTTTTCATTTGGATATGCAGTTTCTGTCAGGAGTTTTTACACCTTTAATCAAGCCTCTTTTGCAAAAATGAGATTTCTATTTTTTCATCTTTGTTAAAAATCTAAAAGATATAAGAGAATATTGATACAATCGCAGTAAAAAAGCACCTCTTTCATAAAACTTGACTGGCAAAATTTGACTGATTTGCCACACTTTATGTATAATCGGACTATGTCGTAAACGAGTTTCGGAGGAATATATTAAATGGCAAAACTTAAAACCGGTAGACATACATCTGCTCTTAAAGAAGTAAGAAAAGCAGAGAAAAGAACTGAAAGAAATTCCAGCATTAAAAGTAAAATAAAAACCTCAATAAAGAGAGTTGAAGAAGCTGTAAAAAAAGGTGATATTAAAGTTGCTTTAGAGCAATTAGCTGCAGCTTTTTCAGAGTGGGATAAGGCTGCAAAAAAGAACGTTGTTCATTTTAAAGCTGCTTCAAACCAAAAAGCAAGATTGTCAAAGCTTGTATCTAAAATAAAGAAATAAATTTTTTTGTAGCTACAAGCAACGCTTGTTCTTTTTAGAACAAGCGTCGCTTGTTTGTATAATTTCTTATTTACATACAAACAATACGGTCTTTTCTAAAGCAGACATTGCATCATTACCGCCAGTTTTAATAGACATATCAGCCTGCAACACAATCTTTAAGCTTTCTTTTAAAGTTTTCGTGTTATGTTTTTTAAGATTTGAAAAAAATGCACTGGCATAAAAGCTGTGTATTCTAAGGGTTGAGGCAACTTCAGAAGTAGACATATTTTGTTCTTCTAACATACTCTTAGCATTTAGCATTTTTCTAACTGAAGAAGATATTGCAGAAAGTATCATTACAGGTTCTTCGCCTTCATTTAAAAGTTTTTCTAAAATAAATACCGCACGTTTTAAGTTCTTAGACTCAAGATCAGAAGACAAAGCATAAATATTTACTTCTTTTGTATATCCTCCAACTTTCTCTAGATCTTCCTCTCTAATTTCTTTTTTATTTTTTCCAACATATAGAGATAATTTTTCTATTTCGTTTGAAATGTTCAATAAATCCGCGCCGTTTTCTTCAACAATAGTCGAAATCAAATTATAAGATGCAAACTTTCCCCTGCTTTGTAACTCTGATTTTATAAATTCTTTAGCTTCATTTTCATATTGTTTTCTGCAATCTACTGTGACACAATTTTTTGAAGACAAACAAGTATTTATAAGTTCTTTTCGTTTTGATATGGTTTCTTTTTTATAGCTATCCAAATAGACAAGAACAAGGCAAGATGTAGAAACAACATTTGATAAGTATCCTATTATGCACTCGGCATCTGCAGATTTCATCTTGTTTAAGTCTTTTACTATAACAAGCCTTCTATCGCTTAAAAAAGGAAATGTCTGAATCGCATTTAGAATATCTGCAGAATTTGAGTCAGAAGCATAAAAAACTTCTCTATTTAAATCACCTACAGCAAGTATCTTTTCTATTTTGTTAAGGCACATATCTATAAGATAAGATTCTTCGCCTGCGAGTAAATATACATGGGAAGTTTTTTTTGATTGTATTAATTTATTGAAATCTTGAATTTTTAAAATAGGCATTGAAAATCACTTTTATAATATTTTACTTTATGCTTGAAAAAGCTGTTTTTCCTAAATAGCTTGCTTTTGAGGCAAGTTCTTCTTCTATTCTCAAAAGCTGATTATATTTACACATTCTGTCTGCTCTTGAAGCAGACCCTGTTTTGATCTGCCCAGTATTTAATGCAACTGCTAAATCTGCAATTATACTGTCTTCAGTTTCTCCTGAACGGCGAGACATAATTGCTGTATATCCAAGCCTTATAAGCCATTTGAACTGCAGATACAGTCTCTGAAAGAGATCCTATTTGATTAACCTTTATAAGAATTGAATTCGCAATACCCTTGTCTATACCTTCTTTAAATATTTTTGTAAAAGATCATCTCCAACAAGCTGGAGTTTTGATTTTAATTCTTGAGTAAGAGCTTTCCAACCATCCCAGTCAGACTCGATTAGTCCATCTTCTATAGAAATTATAGGGTATTTTTTCAAAAGATTTTCATAGAAAACAATCATGTCTTTTGAAGTTTTTACCTTGCCTTTTACTTCTCCTTCAAGAGTATATTCGCTATTGTCATAAAGCTCACTCGCAGCAACGTCTAAAGCAAAGACTATATCTTTACCTACTTCATATCCGGCTGCTTTTACAGCCTCGCATATTACCTCTAAAGCCTGTTCGTTAGACGTTAAATTAGGTGCAAAGCCACCCTCATCTCCAACACCCGTTGCAAAACCTTTGCTATTTAATACTTTTTTCAAACTATGAAAAACTTCGCAGCCAGTTCTTAATGCTTCATGAAAATTTGGAACATTTACAGGGGCAATCATAAATTCCTGCAAGTCAACATTGTTATCAGCGTGTTCTCCACCATTTATAATATTCATTAAAGGTACGGGTAAAATATACTTGTCGCTTTTTATTCCATAAGTTTTTCCGACATATTCATATACAGGAAGTTTATTTGAAATCGCCCCAGCTTTAGCGCGCGCAAGAGATACTCCAAGTATAGCATTAGCACCTAAATTACTCTTAAAGGCTGTACCGTCCAACTTTATCATTGCTTCATCTATTTTTTGTTGTTGGGTTACATCAAAACCAACTACTTTTGGAAATATTTCATTATTAATATTTGCAACAGCTCTTAAAACGCCTTTAGCGCCCAATCTTTTTTTATCGCCGTCTCTAAGTTCCAGAGCTTCCCTAGAACCTGTTGAAGCTCCGGAAGGGACAGCTGCCCTACCTAAAGTTCCGTCATCCAATAAAACATCCACTTCAACAGTAGGATTTCCGCGTAAATCAAACAATTTCTCTTCCTAAAATCTTTTTAATTTTTGCCATATTTGCATCCTCTACGCATTTGCTTTATTATCAGCACCTTTGTTTAAATCGTCAGGTTTTTCAACTAACAATTCAAAAAATTTAGCAGCAAATGTCGCGCCAAGAACGCTATTATCTGAACAAACTTCAACGTTTACGGTATCTGAGTTTATTTCAGTTATAAAAACAGCTGCTTCTGTTGAGTCTAAACAGCAGTTCTCAAAACTCTTACCAAAATCAAAAGCTATTATGTATCCCTTTTTAAAATTTTTACGCGTTATTCTTGTTTTTAACTCTTTTAATATCTCAATAGTTTTGTTAAAACAATCTTTTTTTGACATTGAAAAACTCTTGCTGAATCTTTTAATTTTATCAGAATTGAATTTTTCAATTGAATAGCCTAAGAATCTATTTATGCGACTAAATAAATCAAAGGAAACTCTAAGCATTCCAGACGCGCCTTTTCTCTCACCAGCGTAAAATTGCGCGCTTAAATCAAAATAAAAATCCTTAAAGCTATCTAAAACGCCTACCTCGCCTATACCGCTTCCTCCTTCTACTTTGGGAGATACGTCTTGAGAATTATTAATCTTAACTATTCCTGCTTTCTCATATTCCCATGCTGCTCCACAATAAGCTTTAGTATGCGCATCAAACACAAACGACAAACGCGTACCTACTCGTAGCCGTCGGGAATTAATATCTTCAAAACTAAAAATATTTCCATTATTTAAATTAATATCTTTACTTCCAATATTAGTAAAGAAATATTTTCCGTAAGTATCAATTTTTGAAATATTGCTTATTTTAAATGCAACACCTGCCCCTAAATGACATCCTTTATATAAAGATCTGTAATTATACGTTACACTTACATCATTTAAATACGCTTCAAAGTTTGTTTGATTGAACCCTAATCTGCCTGAAAATTCCCAGTAAAAAACGTTTTTAAAATTAATATGTCCGAGCAACCCACCTCCATAATAATAAGATTGTCCGTAAGAAGGTTTTGGTGAATCGCTATAGCCATTATAAGAACTTAAGCCATGTTCAAAAAATGGCCCTAGCGCCAATTCTGCGACATAAATATTAAAACTTTTTGCTAATCCAACAATTAAAGATGTTGCAGCTAAATCAACGCGATTACCTTGAGAATCTGTTTTATATTTGGATTCTCCAGTAGATCCTGCTCCAAATAAAGTAAGGCCGCCAGTACTATTTGGAGACACAGATGAAACAGCATCCATTACGCTTTTATCTGCTGCAATATCAGCCCCTTGATTTAAAAGAACAAAGCTTGCAGCAACACCTTGGGAATAAGAATAATCATTTCCAGCAGCATATATTTTCACTGCAGGTATTTGTAAGAAAAAGATAATTGAAAGTATTAAAAAGTATTGCTTAAAGTTAAGAGGTTTTATAAAACAACTGTTCATTTTTGAAATTCCTAAAAAATGCTATGATATTGAAATAGAATTATACAATTCTTTTGTAGACTCAAACAAGATAACTCAAAGCTCTTTAATAATAAAAGCGGAGGTTATAAATGTTAAAATTATCGCAAAAAGTTTGTATTGTTGGCTGCGGAAATGTTGGAATGCGTTATGCTTATTCAATGATGATAGGCGGGAAATCGTCCTTGTAGACTATAACAAAAAAAAAGCAGAAGGCGAGGCCATGGATCTCTCGCACGGCGCTCCTTTTGTGGCACCCATAAAGATATATTCCGGAGACTATCCCGATACTGCAGATTCCGACTTAGTCGTAATAACAGCTGGCAGAAGACAAAAACCAGGCGAAACAAGAACAGATTTGCTTAAAGGCAATATAGAAATTTTTAAAACAATAGCGCCTGAAATAGTAAAGCATTCGCCAAAAGCAATTATGCTAATTGCTACAAACCCTGTTGATGTTTTGTCTTATATCACATATAAAATATCAGGGAAACCTTATCAAGAGGTAATAGGATCAGGAACTGTTCTTGATACTTCAAGATTTAGATATTTAATCAGCAAAGAATTGAATGTAGATTCAAGGAACATACACGCATCTATATTTGGAGAACATGGAGACAGCGAATTTCCAATGTGGAGTAAAGCTATAATTGGAGACGTATTTTTTAAAGATTATTTTGAGATTCAAGATAAGGAAAAAGGAGAACACAAACTTAAAGAAATATTTGAAGATGTCAGAGATTCCGCTTATGAGATTATAGAGAAAAAAGGCGAGACTTCTTATGGGATAGGATTATCGTTGACTAAAATATCAAAAGCTATTTTAAGAGATCAAAACAGTGTGTTGCCTGTTTCATCTCTTCTTGAGGATTACTATGGAATAAGCGATGTGTATTTAAGCGTACCTGCAGTTGTACATAAGAGTGGAATAAGGCAAGTTATGAAGGTTGAATTTGCACAAGACGAGCTTAAAGCCCTAAAAAATTCAGCTTATAAATTAAAAAAACTCATAAAAGAATGCGGGTTTTAGATACTGCAAAAAAGACATAATTTAGGACGATACAAGGAAATGAAAACTGAAACAACCCCTTTAAGTTTAGGCACAGAAAATATAAGCAAGCTTTTAATAAAATACGCTCTTCCAGCTATTGTGGCAATGCTTGCAACTTCTCTCTATAATGTTACAGACAGCATATTTATAGGGCATGGCGTCGGAGTAGACGCGCTGTCTGGACTCTCTATTACTTTTCCAATAATGAATTTAAGCGTAGCATTTGGAACACTAATAGGCGTTGGAGCTGCAGCGCTCCTTTCAATAAGGCTTGGACAAAAAGATTATGAAGCAGCAAATTATATTTTAGCCAATGTTGTTTTGTTGAACATAATAATTGGCATTTTGCTTTCTGTGCCTGTACTTTTTTTTTTAGATCCAATACTTATCTTTTTTGGAGCAAGCCCTAAAACACTCCCCCATGCTCACGATTTCATGGTTATTATTACGATTGGCAATATTATAACCCATACATATATGGGACTTAACGCTTTGATACGATCAGAAGGCTATCCGAAAAAAGCAATGATCGCCACTATTATAACCATATTGATAAACCTTATTCTTAACCCTCTATTTATTTTTAAATTTGACTGGGGAATACGAGGCAGCGCTTTTGCTACAGTTATATCTCAAACTCTTGTACTATCATGGCAAGTATATTTCTTTACAACAAAAGACAGTTTCATGTATTTCCAAAAGAAATTCTTTTCTTTAAAGACAAATATTATAAAAGGAATTTTTTCCATCGGCCTTTCCCCTTTTATTTTACACGTGCTTAGTTGCGTAGTTATAATACTTATAAATAAAAATCTTTCCATATACGGAGGAGATCTTGCAGTCGGCGCATATGGGATAGTAAACCGCATATTATTTGTGCTTGTTATGATTGTTTTAGGATTAAACCAAGGAATGCAACCTATAGCCGGATACAATTATGGAGCAGGACTTTATCACCGAGTGACAGAAGTATTAAAAAAGACAACTATTATAGCGGTAGGTATTATGACACTCGGATCTTTAATTACTGAATTATTCCCACAGCCTGTATCGTCTTTATTTACTTCAGATAGAGAACTTATAGATGTAACATCTGTTGGAATGCGATATGTACTTATGACTTACTGTTTAGTAGGCTTCCAAACAGTAGCTATAACATTCTTTCAAAGCATTGGCAAAGCTTATATTTCTATTATTCTATCTTTATCAAGGCAGGCAATAATTTTAATTCCCTTGCTACTTATAATTCCAAGATACTTTGGAGTGACTGGAGTATGGCTTACTATGCCTATTGCCGATTTTGGAGCTTTTATAGCAACTATTATTGTTATGCACTATCAGCATAAAATTTTAAAAAAAATGGAATAATGTAAGTACAGGAGGTTTTGCTGTGGAAAAAAAATTTGCAATAACAATTGCTAGACAATACGGTAGCGGCGGTCTTATGATAGCTGAACGATTATCTCACATCCTAAATATTCCATTTTATGACAAAGCTCTCATACAACTAGCATCAAAGAAAAGTAAGCTTGGAGAATCGTTATTTGAAAAAGCCGATGAATATAAAAAATTTTTAGCGGCTGAATTATTTGAGGATGTCTTTAATGCAAACCCAATACTTGACGACTCACTATTTAAAATTCAAAGCGACGTGATAAAGCAGATTGCAAGGAAAGAATCAGCAATATTTGTTGGCAGATGCGCTGATTACGTTTTAAGAGAACACTTCAACTGCATAAGCATATTTATTTCTGCCAATATAGAAGAAAGAATAAAAAGGGTAAGTTTAAGAAGCAATATTTCACATGAAAAAGCCGAAAAGCTTATTTATCATACGGATAAAGAAAGAGCCAAGTATTACAATTATTATACGCAAAAAATTTGGAGCATAGCACAGTCTTATAATTTATGTATAAATTCTTCTGTATTAGGTATAGATGAAACTGCTTCTTTTATACGATATTTTATAGAAAAAAAGTTTAAATAAATATATAATTATCAAATAGAGTTGTCTTCTAGTGTAATATATATTAAGGAAATAATCGTGACTGAACATTCTGAAAATTCGTCTTTAATAGCCACTGTCAAATATTGCAAAATTGGAAATGTTATTCTTGAGTCCACAAAACAGCTAGGAGATGTTACAATTGCATATGAAACTTATGGCATATTAAATGAGAAAAAAAATAACGCCATACTCATAACACACGGATTTTCAGGTGACGCTCACGCCGCAGGATTTCGCGAACATGAAGCAAAGCCGGGCTGGTGGAGCAATATGATAGGGCATAGAAAGGCTTTTGATACTTCCAAATATTTCGTAATATGCTCAAACGTTTTGGGGGGATGCGCAGGAACTACAGGACCATCATCTATAAATCCAAATTCAAACAACCCTTATGCTTTGGATTTTCCAACAATGACTATTGCAGACATGGTTCATTGCCAGAAAAAACTTATAGAGTCCCTTGAAATAGACAAACTCCTTGCAGTAGCAGGAGGATCTATGGGAGGAATGCAGGTTTTACAATGGGCAGTTTCGTATCCTGAAAAAATACGCTCGGCAATACCTATTTCCACAACAATGAAACATTATCCTCAACAAATCGCATTTAATGAGGTGGCAAGACAATCTATAATGGCAGACACATCTTGGAACAATGGAAATTATTACAATCAACCACATCCCGAAAGAGGTCTTGCAATAGCTAGAATGATAGGACATATAACCTACATGAGCGATAAGTCAATGCAGGAAAAATTTTCAAGAAATCTTAAAGATAAAGACCATACATTTAAATTTACTTCAGACTTTGAAGTTGAAGGGTATTTGAAATGCAGAGGCGATACTTTTGTAAAAAGATTTGATGCTAATTCATATCTTTATATTACAAAAGCTATGGATTATTTTGACGTATCAGGAAATAAATTTTTACCTAATGCTAAAAACAAAGACATTAAATTTTTGGTCATATCTTTTTCTTCTGATTGGCTTTACCCTCCTTATCAATCGGAAAACATAGTAAAACATTTAACTTTAAGAGGATATAACACAACATATGTTGAAATAAAATCAACTTATGGGCACGACTCTTTCTTAGTTGAAATAAAAAACCAAACAAAGCTGGTTATACATTTTCTTGAAAAAGTTTCTAAAGAGGTTTTATATGACTGACATTTTGACAAATATTCCCGCTGAATACAAAAAAATAGCTTCTACTATTGAACCAAACGCAAAAGTTTTAGATTTAGGTTGTGGAGATGGAAGCCTAATGTACTATCTTGTAAAAACAAAAAATGCAAATGTTCAAGGAATAGAATTAAACAACAGTCTTATATATGCTTGCGTTGAAAAAGGTTTGACGGTTTTTCATTCAGACATAGAAGGAGGGATAGAAGCATATCCTCCAAAAAGTTTTGACTATATAATCTTACATAACAGCTTGCAAGAAGTAAAAAGAATAGACTTTGTAATTGAAGAATGTTTTAAACTGACTAAGACAATTATTATAGGTTTTCCTAATTTTGCATATATTACGGCTAGAAGAGATCTTCTTTTAGGGAATTCTCCAGTTACCAAGACTCTTCCTTATCAATGGTATAATTCTCCTAACTTAAGATTTTTGAGTATAAAAGACTTTGAAACATTCTGTTTTGAAAAAAAACATAAAGTTGTTCATAAATTTTTTTATAGAGCTGGAAAAGAAGTTAGGCTTTTCCCAAATCTTTTTGCTCAAACTGCAGTATTGTTCATCACAAGATAACAGCTTAACCAAAAAAAAATAAACATATTATATACGGAAAGATAAAATGAAAGATATTATTCAAAACTTAAATATTTTAAAAAAAGAAAAAAATGCAGTAGTTTTAGCGCATATATATCAACAGCCAGAAATACACGATATAGCTGATTTTGTCGGAGATTCTTTAGAACTAAGCAGAAAAGCAGCTAAAACAAAAGAAGAGGTTATTGTATTTTGCGGCGTACATTTTATGGCAGAAACAGCATCTATTATTAACCCTCAAAAAAAAGTTTTGATACCAGATATGCAAGCAGGGTGCCCTATGGCAGACATGGTAAATGTGGAAAAACTCAAAGAGTTTAAGTCAAGGTTTAGAAATCCAATAGTTATGTCTTATGTAAATACTTCTGCGGCAGTAAAAGCCGAAAGCGACATATGCTGTACATCTTCAAATGCCATAAATGTCGTAAAAAGCGTGGTTAGAAATTTAGGCAATAATATTGATATTATCTTTACGCCTGACAGAAATTTAGGAAGATACATCCAAAAAGTATCTGGAATAAGAATGAATATTTGGGATGGGTTTTGCCCTACCCATAATAATTTTATTTTACCTGAACATGTAAAAACAATTAAAAATAAATATCTTAAAGCAGAAATCTTAGCCCATCCTGAATGCAGGGCTGAAGTTCTTGAGTTGGCCGATTATGTTTTGTCTACAGGAGGCATGTGTAAACGCGCAAAAGAAAGCGCGTGTAAGGAATTTATAATATGCACAGAAACAGGGATCTTGCATAAACTACAAAAAGATAATCCTGACAAAAAATTTTATGCACCGACAGATCTTGCTGTATGTCCTAATATGAAAAAAATAACGCTGGAAAAAGTCTACGATGTACTTGTTAATATAAAAAACATTGTCTGTGTACCAGACAATATCAGGCAAAAAGCGTATACGCCAATTTCAAAGATGTTAGAAATAAACGCTGAAAAAGTTCAAACAGATATTAGACATTAGACGTAAAATAAGTTTTTTGTAAAAGAACGTTTAAGCGCCCTTTTACAAAGAGCCAAAAACGTCAGAGGTTTAATTATGCAAAATTACAACGCGTATTATAGTTTGGCGCCAACGAAAAGGACAAAGACGTAGCTCGAGCCGTTAATTTAGCCGACTTTGACAAAACGGCAAAAGAAAGTGAATGGATCGTTTTATTTTACAGTAAAGACAGCTTTAAGACAACCCAAGAAGCCTACGGACTAAAACGTTCAACGTTGTTAAAATGGCAAAAGCTATAGAGCGAATTTGCAATAAAAACGGCTTAATAAACGCCAATCGATGTCCGAAAGGAAAGCGGCAAAGCCAAATAAGTCAGCGCGCATTTGCTTATAGATGGCAGAGGGCAAGAAACGATATTTAATCAACGGCGTTGATTTGTGCGTTCGAGTTGCGTTTAGTTATGAATATGGACGTCTAAAACAGCCAAAATGCCCAAAACCTCTTTAAAAGGTTAAAGGAATTTCACCCTTTTGAAATTAAGCGGATACAAAGCGGTAACAGCAGCGAATTTGAAAGCTGCGCCCACGATTAATCTAACACATTTTTGTAATTATGCGCGAAACCCCAAAGGCAATGCCTTTATAAAACGTTTTAAGACAACTATCAAAGAACAATTCGTTTATAGAAATGAGGATTGTTGCCCTTTTAAATCATCAAAATGTCTAATATGTTGCCAACTATTACAAACGCTTGACATTTATTTCTAATTAATGTAATATGGGTTGTGCCAGCTAACGACTATGCACACTAGATATAGTATTATAAGCGTTAAAGACTTCTGGCTTCCAAACTCATAAACAAAAAAAGTTCATGAAAATCAAAGATACATTATGCACTAAAGAGTGCTAGGGTTGTTCATTTAAATAAAAGCAAATATCCGATAGATTATTTATCTCGAAACGCACGTAAGACAGAAAGTATAATGGTTTTTATCTTTTTTGATAAAAACGTATGGTTTTTTATCGCCAAAGAGGAAATTTTATGAAAAAAGAAGAAATTTTTAGCACAATTGTAAAAAGAGACGGAACTAAAGAACCCTTTAATCTTAAAAAGATTTGCGCGGCAATAGCAAAAGCTGGCAAAGCTACAGGAGAATTTGAACAAGATATTGCTCAAAAGCTTACGCTAAAAGCGCTATCTGTACTTGAAACCGCTATAGAAGCAAGAAAGCCTTCAGTAGAGGAAATCCAAGATGTAGTAGAAGAAGTTTTAATTTCGTCTTTGTATAAAAAAACAGCGAAAGCTTATATACTATACCGCGATCAACACAATAAAATTAGAGAAATAAGCTCTTTGTTTAATGTAGATTTGGTTGATCAATATTTAAAAAAGTTAGACTGGCAGGTAAATGAAAACAGCAATATGTCTTATTCATTACAGGGACTAAACAACTATATCTCTTCTGAAATAAGCAAAATATATTGGCTAAATAAAATATACCCAGAAAATATAAGGAAGGCGCACTGTGAAGGCGAACTACATATACATGATTTGGGGCTTTTAGGAGCGTATTGTGTAGGTTGGGATTTACAAGATCTTTTAATAAGCGGTTTTAAAGGGGTTTGCGGGAAATCTGAAGCTAAACCTGCGAAGCATTTTAGAACAGCGTTGGGACAGATTGTAAACTTCTTTTATACTCTACAAGGAGAAAGTGCAGGAGCTCAAGCATTCTCTAACTTTGACACGCTCCTAGCGCCTTTTATTTATTACGATAAGCTTACATATAAAGAAGTAAAACAAGCTCTGCAAGAATTTCTTTTTAACATAAATGTGCCTACAAGAGTAGGGTTTCAAACGCCTTTTACAAATTTAACGTTAGATTTAACAGTAGCGCCTCATTATAAGTACGAGCCTGTTATTATAGGAGGACAACGTCAAGACAAAAAATATGAGGAATTCCAAAAAGAAATGGATATTTTAAATCAGACTTTCTTGGAACTTATGCTTGAAGGCGATGCCAAAGGAAGAGTTTTTACGTTCCCCATACCTACATATAACATAACTCGCGATTTTGATTGGCATAATCCTAATATAAAAGCTTTATGGGACATTACAGCCAAGTATGGTATTCCCTATTTTGCAAATTTTATAAATTCCGATATGAGCCCTGAGGATGTAAGAAGTATGTGTTGCCGTCTTAGAATAGATAACCGAGAATTACAAAAAAGAGGAGGAGGACTTTTTGGAGCGGCTCCCCTAACAGGCTCTATTGGTGTTGTAACTATAAACTTGCCAAGACTTGGATATTTATCTACAAATGAAGCAGACTTTATGGAAAGACTTAAAAATATAATGGAGATAGCAAAGCAAAGCTTAGAAATAAAGAGAAATGTTTTGGAAAAATTAACTTCAAGTAATTTGTATCCTTATATGAGTTTTTATCTAAGAAGCGTAAAAGAACGATTTAACGAATATTGGAAAAATCACTTCTCAACAATAGGAATAGTTGGACTAAATGAAGCATGCATGAATCTATTTGGCCAAGGGGTAGGAAGCCAAAAAGGAAAAGCATTCGGTGAAAAAGTATTGGATTTTATGAGAGAAACCCTAATTGGATATCAACAAGAAACCGGAAACAACTACAATCTTGAAGCAACGCCTGCAGAAGGGACTTCATATAGGCTTGCAAAAATTGACGCAAAAAAATATCCATATATTATTTCTGCAAGCCAAAAAGCAGACACGCCTTTTTACACAAATTCAAGCCAACTGCCAGTAAATTATACAGACGATATTTTTGAAAATTTGACTTTGCAAGATTGTATGCAATCCAAATACACAGGAGGAACAGTTATGCATATATTTATGGGTGAAAAAATTAAAGATATGCAGGCACTAAAAGTTTTTATAAAAACTGTGTGTGAAAATTATAGGTTACCTTATTTTTCAATAACACCAACGTTTAGCGTTTGTCCAAAGTGCGGATACCTTGAAGGCGAACAGCAAGAATGTCCAAAATGTAGAAGCGAAAAATATGATGAGATAAATCGACACATAAAGTCACTTGAAAAAGCGTTAAATGCAAGCGTTACCGCAAATTAATAAAGGAGAATAAAAATGACTGTTGAAAAAGCGTTAAATGCAAGCGTTACCGCAAATTAATAAAGGAGAACAAAAATGACTGTTAATGAAATTCAAGAAAAAATCAATGAATTAAAAGCACAAAGAGACAGCGTTGAAGGAACAAAATGCGAGGTTTACTCAAGAGTTGTAGGTTATTTGAGGCCTGTTTCTTTATGGAATGAAGGAAAGAAAGAAGAATTTAAAATACGTAAAATATATTGTCCTTGTAAATAAATGAAAATTGCTGGGTTACAGAAAGTATCAGTGATAGACTATCCAGGGGTGCCTGCGGCTGTTATTTTTACACAAGGCTGTAATATGACATGTCCTTATTGTCATAACCCCCAGTTAGTCTATCCGCGTTTATTTGAAACAACCATAAGAGATGAAGATATTTTTAGTTTTTTGAAAAAAAGACAGAACCTTCTTAAAGGCGTTGTTATAACAGGCGGAGAACCTACTGTTCAAAAAGATTTAGTCGAATTCATAGAAAAAATAAAGAATTTAAAATTCTCTATAAAGCTTGATACTAATGGAGGAACACCCAGAGTCTTAAAAGAGTTAATTGATAAAAATCTTTTAGATTTTATTGCTATGGATATAAAATCGCCACTAGACAAGTACAATCTATTTTTTAAAGGCGACTTTGAAATGATAAAGCAATCTATAAATATAATTCAATCTTCAGAAATTGCGCATATTTTTAGAACTACATACGATACATCTGTTCTAAGCGAATCAGACTTAAAGGCTATTAAAACATTAGTAACACCTTCAACACATATAGTACAACAATGTAGGAAATAAACATTAAAGGGAAGAGATTCTAGATATTGCATATGATCAATTGAAAGAATTTAAGCAAGCGCGAGAAAAAACATTCCTTTCAGTGAAACTCAAGCTCAAAAACTTATGGTCTCGCTTTATGAAAAAGAACATATACAAATGGAGTTAAATGAATTGGAATTTAAATATTTTGGGTAACAGAAATACTTTAATTTTTTAAGTAGATATGAAATCCTGATCAACCCGACTAAACCTTTCTTTTTACCTGAATATCCTTCTACGCTCAATTCCGTTCTAAAATTACTAATATCAGTTTTTACTCCAAACTCTCCGCTTTGGGTCCAACCGCATAAATTCTCAGGCTCTAGTTCAAGTATAAAAATTTTTGCCGCAACTTTACCTTGTGTTTCATACCCAGTTCCTAGTCCTATAAATGGCGTTATACTCCGACTTAAATTAAAAATGCTTCTTATTAATCTACTAGAGTTAATTTGCCCAAAACTTATTGCATCTCCGGCAATAAGTTTTGCTTTTTTAGGCTCTTCGTGAACATATAACCATTTAAATAGCCTTCAAGGTCTAAAATTCCTAAATCTTTTATATATCCGCAGCCCAGATGCCCGCCATAATATGTTCCATCCGTATTAAATTCTCCTGCTCCTTTCATATCTCTATTTTTATAGCTTGAGTCAGTTTTTCCAATTTTTGCAGAGCCGTCTAAATATACTTCACCTATTATCTTTCCAAAAGTATCTTTGACATTCCACAATCCAAATCTTCCCAAAATGCCTATACCCCATATATTGAGGATTACCTTTTGCTTCTGTTTTCCCAGATAAATGGCCAAGAATTGTATCTTGATCATAGCTGGTTTTTACTGTATATTCTCCCTCGCCATGTTCCAAAAAAGCACCTAAAACCAATTTTTTATCAACAATAGGCATATACTCTTTAGCTATACCTGCTATAAAAGAAATACCATTTATTTCTAAAGTATTTCCGCCATATTTTAAGTTTCCCACAGACACAACGCCAAATGCACCAGCTTTACCATATGAATTCAAGCTTCCATCGTTATTTGAACTTACACTATCAACTGCTTCTCTTATTCCTTTACCTGCAAGCAAACCTAAAGATCTATTAACAAAAAGTATTTGAGCAGTTCCTTCTTCTAAACAGTTATTGGCTTTAGGATTGAGATCAAATTTTGAATCTTTAACTTCTAAATATAAAGATGTGTTTGTAGTGCTGATCAAAAAACTATAATCGTAAAGAAGAGTTGCGCCAAAAAGTCCATTCATATCTATATTACTGTTGACAGGAGCATTATTTATCCCAGCGCCTATACCTGAACTTACTATTAAATAAATTTTGTCGCCAACATTTAAAATAGGAATATCCTCTTCACTTTGAAATTGTGCTTTCACTGTAGTACTACTCAAATTAATTGGGTCATCAGTCTCTGGAGAACGGTCCAATTTAGTACATCCAGTACCAGCCTTCACATCTATAATTGCATCATCCTTCTTTATACTCCTTGGCAAATGAAAATTATAAATTTCAAAGTTATTGATACCATAAATTTGAATATTTTTTGCATATATCTCAAGAGCGTTTCCACTAAAAACGTCATCCTTATCATTAGCTTTTCTTCCTCCCAATAAAACGCTATTTATTGATAGAGAAGCTCCTTCATAGATAATAACGGTGTTATTTATAGCACTACTACCAGGACTAGGATTAGAAAAAGCGCAATATATATTACCTGCAACTCTTCCAAATATATTAATAACATTATCTGAAACTACACCTGATAAAATATCGTAACAACCAAATACATCGTTATTTACTACTCCAAAAATGTTTATACTCTCATTTTTAGAAACTTCAAATGTAACACCAGATCCAGATACAGAGCCTGCAGAACCTGAAACATTCAAAATATTATGTGATGACGTACCATAATAAACAGAAGAGCCAGTAACATTTCTAATACAATGCCCTGAAATATTAACCTCATTATTTATTGATATTCCTGTTGTGATATAAACACCTTTAATATCTCCATCTACGTAAGTACCTTCATGAACTTTTTCACTGAGTTTTTTGTAGCTAATCCAGATGTAAGATGAACAGAGTAAATACTACAATAAGCAATACCTGCGCTACTAGTATATATATTTCCATATATATCCGCAAAGTTACTTGTTGCTGTACCGGATTTTACATAAGCAGCATATTATTGTCAATTTTTAATTTGATTTAATTTAGTAAACATTATAATTACAATATAATCAACGCATATAAAACCCTATTCTCGCAATGAAACTCTTTACATACTCTATAGAGCTTTCTGAGATTTTATTTTTTTTAAGCTTAAAAGCATAATGTCTATTAGAGATGAATTCTAAAACATATGAATAATCCGATACAAATTTTGGAATATCTATATTTGAAAAATCAGAATCTTGATAGAAATACAAATAGATATAACTATCGTCTTCAGAGATAGTTTCGATATTAAACTTTTGGGCAGCAAGTTTTAATTTTGCCGCTTCAAATAGAAGTTTAGTTTCATTTGGGATTTTTCCAAAACGATCAGTCAACTCATTTTTAACGGCTTCCAGTGTATTTTCATCAACGGCATCTGAAATCCTTCTGTAAAATAAAATTCTTATGTTTTCATCTTCTATATAAGTATTTGGGATTAATGCATCTATACGTAAATCTATTGACGTCGTTTTTTTATCTTCTTTTATATCGAACATATCGCCTTTTACTTTTTTCCCTTCTTCCTCTAAAAATTTTGAAAACATATCATATCCTATATCTTTTACAAAACCATGCTGAATTGGAGAAAGTATATCGCCGGCGCCTCTTATTTCCAAATCTTTTAGAGCAAGTCTAAATCCGGAGCCAAGCTCGCTAAATTCTTTCATTGCTTCAAGCCTTTTAATAGCTTCATCACTTAAATTTTTATCTTTATAAAACAAATAGCAATAAGCTTTATTTCTTCCTCTTCCTATCCTTCCTCTAATCTGATAAAGTTGTGATAAGCCGAAATTTTCAGATTCTTCTATTATCATAGTGTTTACCGAAGGAATATCAAGACCAGATTCTATTATTGTCGTAGCAAGTAAAACATCAAGTTCTAAGTTCGTAAATTTCCACATTATGTCTTCAACATCTTTTGACTTCATTTTACCATATATAACTCCAAGTTTAATTCCAGGAATAAGCTTTTTGAGATTGTCTGCTTTTGTCAGAATTGTCTCAACTTTGTTGTAAACATAGAAAACTTGTCCATTCCTTGAAAGCTCAGCTTCAATTATTTTTTTTATCATATCTTCATCGTATAAAGAAAGACTTGTCTCTATAGGAAGTTTTCCAAAAGGAGGTGTTTCTATTAGAGATAAATCCCTAAACCCAGACAGAGCCGAAGAAAGCGTTTTTGGTATAGGCGTAGCTGAAAGCGTTAAAATATCTACATTTTTCTTTGTGGATTTTATTTTCTCTTTCTGTTTAACACCAAATCTATGCTCCTCATCAATAATTAATAGTCCTAAATTTTTGAAATTAACACCTTTTTGTAAAAGTCTGTGCGTACCTATTATAATATCAACGTGACCATCTCTAATATTTTTTAGAACTTCCTTTTGTTTTAATTTAGATTGAAATCTGCTTATTACGTCTATTCTTGTAGGAAATATAGAAAGTCTATTATGAAAAGTACTGTAGTGTTGTTGAGCTAAAACTGTTGTTGGAGCTAAAATCGCTACTTGCATTCCTTCTTGAACCACTTTGAAAGCCGCTCTCATGGCAACTTCAGTTTTTCCAAAACCAACATCTCCGCAAATAAGTCTTTCCATAGGATAAGGTTTATGGAAATCAGCATTAATATCTGAGATTGCTTTTATTTGATCCGGCGTTTCATCATAAGGAAAAGAATCTTTAAGTTCTTTTTCCCATGGTGTCTCTTGACCAAAAGGTTTTCTTTTAATTACGCTTCTTTGAGCATACAGCTTCAAAAGTTCTTTGGCAAATTCTTTTGCAACTTCGCGAGATCTTGATTTTACTTTTTCCCAAGCAAGAGTATCCATTGAATATAACTTAGGTTTTACACCTTCAACACCGACATATTTCTTTACTGTTTTTATTTCTTCTGGCGGAACGTAAAGTTTATCGCCATTTTTGTATTCTATAGATAAATATTCAGAAACACTGCTGTCTCGCAAGATTGTTTTTAATCCCACATATCGCCCTATCCCATACTTTTCATGAACTACATAATCACCTGTAGAAATCTCCCAAATACCTTCTAATCTTCTACCGCTTTTTATTTTAGGAAAACTTACAGGCTTTTTCTTATAAAGCATTTCTCGACTTGAAATACAAACAAGCTTTTCTTTTTCTAAATAGAATCCTTGCGACAAATTACCAAATAAAAATTCTGGACTCTTATAGTTCCAATTATTTTCATAAAAAATATCGTAAATGCGCTGCCGTTCACCATCATTAGCATAATAAACTTTTACATCTACACCATTTTCGGCAAAACTTTTGAGAGATTTTAGAAAGAAGCTTATATCGCCTTGGAATCCAGTAAAACCTTTATACCCTTGATAGTGAGATTTGTGATTTAAAGGATCATTTATTAAAACTTCACAATGATCCATTAGCTTCTCAATTTTTTCATCAAAGTCAAAATATACTAACGTTATAGATTCTCTTTTATGTTTAAAATAATCTTTGATTGTTGAGTTTGAGTCTGAAATAGTTAATGGTAATATTTTAATTTTATCAATAAAAGAATTTGATAATTGGTTTTCTGGATCAAAAGCTCTTATAGTATCAACAGCGTCATATTCAAAAAGAATTCTAACTGGCGTAAAATTTGCAGCAGCCCAAATATCTACGATATCGCCTCTTACAGCAAACTGCATTCTGTCTTCAACAAAATTAACTCTTGTATACCCAAAAGAAGATAAAGAAACGATTAAATTATTTAAATCGTATTTATTATTTTTTGTAATTGTAATACCAATATTATCTTTTGGACTTAAAACAGGAGAGTCTATTGAAGTATCAGAAGCACAAACAATAAAATTCTTTAGATCTTTTATTTTATCCGTAGTAAAAGCTCTCTGCTCAGCGTCATCTGAAGGCAATAATAATATATCAATTTTTTTATCCAGATAGAAAAAAGCTTTTAAATCGTCATAAAAAACATTCAAATCTTCATCTTTGACAAAAGCAAATATATGCAAATCTGATTTTTTGCGATTAGAGATTTCTTTCTCTTCAGATATGCGTTTAAACAAATAATGAGCTTTTCCACTGCCGCCAACGCCAGATAAATACGTTTTACTCAAAAAACACCTCTAGAAGTACTCTTGCGCTAAATAAGAACTGCGGATATATCGCCCTGAAACTACTTGTTTTATACCAATTGAAAAAGCAAAATCTCTTATTTTTTGAAACTCTTCATCATTATATTCTTTAACAACAGGATAATGTCTCTTTGTAGGAGCAAGATATTGTCCAATAGTTAAAATATCAATATTTATTTCTTTTATATCTTTGATCGTTTCAAAAACCTGCTTTTCGGTTTCTCCTAAACCCAACATTATGCCTGTTTTAACTTTAAAACCTCCATCTTTTCCATACTTCAAAACGTTCAAAGAACGTTTATAATCTGCTCCCTTTCTTACTTTACCATATAAAGATGGGACAGTCTCTAGGTTATGAGAGAAAACATCTGGTTTTGAAGACAAAACAACGTTTATAGACTGTGTCCTGTCACAAAAATCTGGGACAAGAACTTCTACTTTTATGTTAGGTAATACTGATTCTATTTCATTTACAGTTTCTGAAAAATATTGCGCGCCGCCATCTGGTAAATCATCTCTTGTTACTGATGTTATAACAGTGTAAGAAAGGCCAAGTTTTTTTATTACTTTTGCAACTTTAACTGGCTCTTCTACATCTATCGACTCTGGAGTATATTTTTCAACAGCGCAAAAAGCGCACTTTCTCATACAATTTTTCCCTAATATTAAAAATGTTGATGTTTTCTTTTTAAAACATTCTCCAATATTAGGACGCTTAGCGCTTTGGCAAACAGTATTTAATCCTTTCACTTCAAGTTCTTCTTTTAGCAATGCCATATACCTGCGAGTGAAATCTTTTTTTTCTCTTGTTTCATTTCGCTTCTTCTTAGTCAATATATTTATTCTTTAAAGTATTTAATTTTTTTTGATCAGCGCTTGAAAAAGCATCTACATAAATGATTCCATCACTTGTGCCAAGACCTATTATTGAAACGTCAAATTTAGTAGTATCAGAAATCTTTACTTTAGACCAACCTGCAAAATCGTTTAACGGTATTTCATAAATATTTTCTTCTCCGGGTTTTAAAACATCTTGCAAATCGCATTTAAAATCTCCGTCTATTAAGATTTTGCCTGTTTTAGCTGTAATAAGCTTACCTCTAAAAAATACTGCCGTAATAATATATTTTGAATTATTCTTCAATGTGATTTCCGCTATAGAAATCGCAGGAGAATCCGTAGTATATGATTTGAAAAACTTTGCATCCGTAACTTTTACTTTGGATAATTCTATTTTAGATCTTTCCGATTCAGCCTTCCTTTTTTCAAGAAGCTCTATTTCATTTAATGCTAAATCAGTTTTATTTTTCTTAGTTTCATAGTCAGAATAACTTATGTAATTATAGTAATAGTCTCCATCAGAAGGATCTGTATACCAATATATTGGATCGCCACACCAATCCCAATAATGATGAGCTGGGTACACAACATGAGTTACTCTTATAGGAAATCTTTCTTTTGCCAATACGCTTATAGAAGAAACACATACTGCTAACAAAAATAAGATATTCATCAGTAAAAATTTCTTCATAATAAACACTCCTTATAGTAAAAGTAATCGTGTTTTAATAATCTAATGTTTAAAATGGCGCATACCTGTTGATATCATAGCAATATTTCTTTCCTCTGCGGCTTTAATTGAATCTTCATCTTTTATCGAACCACCGGGCTGAATTATAGCAGTAACGCCAAATTTAGATGATTCTTCAACAACATCAGGAAATGGGAAAAAAGCATCCGATGCCAAAACAAGTGGGAATTTTTTCTTGTCTAACATATGCTTTACATGTTTCATTTTCTCAACAGCAACTCTCAAAGAATCTATACGACTCATCTGGCCAGCGCCAATTCCTACCGTCTGCCTTCCTCTTGCTAAAACAATAGCATTAGATTTAACATGCTTTGCAATCTTCCAAGCAAAATCTAAAGCGTCGCTTTCTTCTTTTGAAGGTTTACGTTCAGTCATGGGTTTTATTTCACTTAATAACAAACTGTCTCTATCTTGAGCAAGCATTCCATAAGACATTATCCTATATTCGACAATATTTTTATCTTCTTTGTAAGGCGCCTCATGAATTAACAATCTTATATTTTTTTTTCGAGTTAAAATATCTAGCGCCTCTTTTGAATACTGCGGAGCTATTACACATTCGACAAATAACTTGCTTATCTCCTCTGCAGTGTCTTCTTTGACAGGATTATTGAAAGCTATTATTCCTCCAAAAGCACTTACAGGATCACAAGATAAAGCTTTTAAATATGCATCTTTTATGTCCCTACCCTCAGCACAACCGCAAGGATTATTGTGTTTTATAATAGTACAAGCAGGAGAATCAAACTCATGGACCAATCTCCAAGCAAACTCTAAGTCTAGATAATTATTATACGACACCTCTTTTCCATGCAATTGTTTCGCCAATATTACAGCAGATTTATTTTTTTCTATTCCATTAGAGTATAATGCAGCTTCTTGATGAGGATTTTCGCCATATATAAGACCTGACAACTTCTTTAAAGGTACGGCTGCTTGTGTAGGGAATTTTTCATAAGTTAAATATGTTGAGATCAAAGAATCATAGTACGCCGTATGACGAAAAGCTTTTGCCGCTAAAGTTAGTTTTAATTCCTCGTCAATAGATTTATTCCTTAAATTATCAACAACAACAGAGTAATTGATTGGATCGCAAATAACCGTAACATCTTTATAGTTTTTTGCCGCTGCTCTAAGCAAAGCAACTCCGCCAATATCTATATTTTCTATAACATCTTGAGCTATTTTTTTATCTTCGGGTTTAGGAATCTTATTTATCGTTTCTTCAAAAGGATACAAATTGACAACAACCATATCTATAGTGCCAATTTCATATTTCTGCAATTGTTTTATATGTTCTTCTTTGCTTCTTATAGCAAGTATTGCACCATGTATTTTAGCGTTTAAAGTTTTTACTCTTCCATCCAGAATTTCTGGAAAACCTGTAACTTCCGATATTTCTTTACATTCGATAGAATTATCTTTCAAGATTTTTGCAGTACCACCGCTGGAAATTATATTCCAACCCAAACTTTTTAGTTCTTTTGCAAATTCTACAACGCCAGTTTTGTCAGACACGCTAATCAACGCCGTATTCATTTTATTTTTTCTCCTCTTTGCTTACTCAACGGGAATGTCTTTATATTCTCTAAATGCCTTCGCTATACTTTCTGAAGAGAATCCTCTTCTTAAAAGAAACGAAGCAATTCTTCTTATTTCGTTTTTATTTTTCTTGTCAAAATTTTTAAATTTAGAAGCAATAATCTTAACAATTTGTTTATACGGCTCTTCTTGAGACTTAATTGAATTAAGAGCTTCTAGTATTAAACTCTTTCTTATGCCGTGTTTCTCAAGTTCTGCTTTTATTGCAAATTCACCTTTACATTTTTGCGATAAATAGGCAGCATAACTCTTTGAAAATTTGTCGTCATTTATATAATTTAGCTTTTCAAGCCTTGATACGACACTTAAAACATTGTCTTTATCATATCTTTTCTGAAGCAATTTGTCTTGCAATCCTTTAAAACTGTACGCTCTTAATGAAACTAGTAAAAGAGCATCTGACATTATTCTGTTTAACTTATCATAAGAAACAACTTCTTTATATTCTTTGTCTTGAAGGCCATAACCTTCCATAAGACCAAATTTAACAATGCTATCAGCTAAAACAATTATGTTTTCATCATTGTCAAAAAATATTTTAAAAGTATTTTTTTTAAATTTTACTTTTTCTATTTTCAATATTTTCATTCTAATAGTTTACAAGTTCATATTCGCAAGTGCCTAAACCTATTTCTTGGGCGTACTTTAGCTGTATAGTCGCATCAATTTCCGGATATATATGTTTAAACAAATTTTTCCCATAAGCTTTGTTTACTAAATCATAACTTGCTTGGTCCACAGCGACAGGATCCGTACCTGCGACTATACCTATATCATTCATAAGCGGATTATTCTTAGGCAAAGAAAAACAATCGCAAAATTTGCTTATATGGTTTAAAAAATTTACATAAGTTGCCTTCTTATTTTTTAAAACTCCATATGCATACTCAACTATTTTTTCTTGAACCGCAGTAGGATCTTCATTCCAATTTAGTTTAAATACTTTAAATGCGCAATTGACTATACATTGTCCACAACCGGCACATTTTGTTTTATCCATTACAACTTTTTTATTAACTAAAGATAGCGCATACTGATAACAATGCTTTACGCAGTTACCGCACCCTATACAATACTTCTTGTTTACAATCGGCTGAGAAGAATGATGCATTGCATATTTCCCCGCCTTACTCCCGCAACCCATGCCTATGTTTTTTAAAGAACCTCCAAAACCAGTTATTTCATGTCCCTTAAAGTGACTTAAAAACATAAATGCATCGGCATTATGAATATCGTGAGCTATTGAGACTGTTTGGAAATGTTTTAAATTAACCTCTACTTTAGATTGCGCGTTACCTCGTAAACCGTCTGCTATAATTATTGGACAACCACAAGAGTCAATACTAAAGCCATGTTTATTCGCAATTAAAAGATGATGATATGCGTCTGAACGTTTGCCTACATAAATTGTACTTGCATCGGTTAAATACGGATATGCAGTTTTCTCTCTAATAATTTTTACAACAGGAGCAACATATTCAGGCTTAATATAGCCTTCATTGCCATCTTCGCCAAAATGCATTTTTATACCAAGAAAATTTCTTGCTTTAACATGATTAAAAATTCTTGTCGCTTTTAAAAATTTATATAGATCAGCTATTCTATTCCAAGGAAGAAAATATACTTTGCCAGCCATAATCACCTCGCGTATTTTCTAAGCTGTTTGAGCGTAAGCTCAAAATCTTTTGGGAGAGGCGATTTAAAAGTCTGTTCTTTTCCCGTTTGCGGCAATGCAAAAGTTAAAGATGCAGAATGTAAAGTAAGCCTTGAAATAACGGGTTTCTCTTCTTCTCCCTTTTTTGTCTTATAGCTACGTTTCAATTTTGATAGCATTATAGGGGCCGCAACTCCATATTCAGCATCTATAGCAAGAGGATGTCCTATACTCCAAAAGTGTGCTCTTATTTGATGTCTTCTTCCTGTCAAAGGCACGGCTTCAACCAAAGTGTAACTTTTAAACCTCTCGGTAACGTTGAAATTGGTTATTGATTCCTTTCCTGTTATATCTATAGATACGTCTCGTCCAGAAATTAGAATAGGTTTATTTATTATCCCTTTATCTTCCTCCAAAACACCAGACAAAAGAGCAATATATTTTTTATGAACTTTTGAATTCTCAAATTGCATACTTATATTTCTATGACTTTGCGCGCTTTTTGCAAAAACAAGAACACCTGTAGTGTCTTTATCTATCCTATGTACCACCCATATTTTCTGATTTAGCTGTTTTTTTAACATTCCAGTAAGTGTCTTTTTTTCATCTGTATATTGGTCAGGAATAACTATAATTCCAGAAGGCTTGTTTACTACTACGATATCGCTATCTTGATAAATTATCTCTATTTCTTGTCTCATATATTTATTAGTTTCTCAAACTCCGCTTCACCAATAACTTTTATATTTAATGCTTTGGCTTTTTCAAACTTAGATCCTGCATTTATACCTGCAAGAACATAATCTGTTTTCTTGCTTACCGCTGACGCCACTTTCCCGCCTAAAGATTTTATAATTTCAGTCACTTTTTCTCTAGTATATTTTTCAAGTTCTCCGGTTAGAACAAAAATTCTTCCTTCAAACTGTAAACCTTTATTAATACTTTCAGACTCTATCATATTTACGCCTGCAGACACTAGTTCTTCGATCACGTACCTTGCTGCTTCATTTTCAAAAAAATTTTTTAAAGATAATGCCAAAACATTGCCAATTTCTGGTATTTTTGAAAAGTCTTCAAGACTAGCCAAAAGTAAAGAATTCATATTTTTAAACCTTTTGGCCACAATCCCAGAAACTTTTTCGCCGACATGGCGTATTCCTAAAGCGAATATAAGTTTACTTAAAGGACGTGCTTTGCTTTCAGAAATAGCTTTGACAAGATTATTTGCTTTTTTATCTTTAAAGAGTTCAAGATCTATAAAATCGCTATAAATTAAATGGTAAATATCCGACAATTTATGTAATTTATTTTTTTCAAGAAGTTGATCTATTAGAGCTTTCCCAAACCCTTCTATATCCATAGCATTTCTTGATACAAAATGCATCAAGTGTCTTCTAAATTGCGCAGGACATTCTGGGTTTATACATCTATAGCCAATTTCCTTTTCATTTTCTTTTACTATTTCACTGTTGCATGATGGGCAATATTTAGGAGATTTAAAAAAGTTTTCGCTTTCTTTCTTTATAACTTTTACTATTTTTGGGATAACGTCTCCTGCGCGCTCTATTAAAACAATATCGCCCTCGTTTACATTTAGACGTTCAATTTCTTCAAAGTTGTGAAGCGTAGCGTGCGATATTGTAACACCACTAAGGGTAACAGGTTCTAAAATCGCAGATGGAGCAATTATACCTGTACGCCCAACTTGTATTCTTATTGTTATAAGTTTAGTAGTAGCTTGTTTAGCAGGAAACTTAAATGCTACTGCCCATCTGGGGCTTTTGTTAGTGCTCCCAAGTTTATTTTGTAAATTTAAACTATTTACCTTTATTACAAGGCCATCAATTTCATAATTTAACGAATCTCTCTTTTCAAGCATTAAGTCCATAAATTCAGAGATCTCTTTAAAAGAGCTACAAACTTTAAAATCATTTTGGAGTGTAAAGCCACAGTCTTGGCAGTATTTTAGAAATTCCGATTGTTTTTCGAACTGCTTTCCATCAATTTTGCCGAAAGAATGGATAAAGAAACGAAGTTTTCTTTCAGCAGTAACTCTAGGATTTTTTTGTCTTAATGATCCCGACGCAGCATTTCTTGGATTTGCAAATTCTTGGCCATCTAAAGAAGATATATTTTTGTTTAGTTTTTCAAAATCAGGTTTATCTATGTAAACCTCACCGCGAAGTTCAAAAAAAGTTGGAAGATTCTTTATTTTAAGTTTATTGGGAATATCTTGTATTGTCTTTATGTTTTCAGTTATATCTTCACCGGTCTCCCCGTCTCCACGAGTTGCTCCTGTAATAAGAACGCCGTTTAAATACGTCAAACTTGCACTTACACCGTCGACTTTAGGCTCTATTGCAAATTCCAGATTTTTATTGGCAAACTTTTTTATAGTTCTTCCATACCAAGATTTGGTCTCTTCGCGAGAATATGTGTTATCCAGTGAAAGCATTGGCACAGCATGTTTTATAGGTTGAAAGGAAGACGATACATAACCAGAAACTTTTTTTGTAGGAGATTTGCCCGAAGCAAAAAGCGGATATTTTTGTTCTAGACTTTCAAGCTCTTTTACAAGAGCATCATATTGATCGTCAGAAATTTCTGGTTCGTTCTTATCATAATAAAGCGCGTTATGCCTAGTTAACTCTTTTCTTAAAATATCTATTCGGCTTTGAATATTTTTCATACTTATTTTTAGAGTTTTATTTGTGAAGTAAAATTATATGAAAGCATATTAAGATCTTATTGCTTTTAGTTTGTCTAAAATTCCATTTACAAATTTGCTTGAATCTTTTGTGGAATACCTTTTTGATATTTCTACAGCCTCATCTATTATGACATTAATTGGGGTTACTGGAGTAGCCATTATCTCGTAAGCTGCTAAGCGTATTATATTACGATCAACAACTGCCATTCTATCTATTTCCCAGTTCTTTGCATATTTTTTAATAAGAGTATCTATTTCTTCTCTTCTTTTACAAACGCCTTTGAATAACCCTATAGTAAAATCTTTATAAACTTCATCTCTTGGTAAATTATCGCAAAAAGCATCATATGCAACATCAACCGAAGCGTCGCAGTTATCAACCAAATAAAGCATCTGTAAAGAACATTCTCTTGCTTCTCTTCTGGAACCCATAAAATAATAAACCTCATATCACATATCACTTGAAATTCTTTTCAACATTAAAAGAGTCTATATTTTACAAAAAACAACTTTGCTGTTCAAATTTTTACCATAAATAGTTAAATGTTAAGCATAATTGCTTAACATTTAACAAATGACCCTATTAAAGCACAGTTTTAGCACTTAAATAGCATACTTAACCTTAACCATTCCTAGCAACCATTTATTAACACAACCCTAGACATTCCCTAAAACTATTTATAAAAGCTCTAAGTCTAGGTTATCTATCAAAGCATTTTTTATTAGAATTACTTACTATATCCTCAATAACTTCCATTCCTTTAAAAAAATCCTTTATCTTCAAAAACGATAGTTACACTGGACATTTCCCCAAGAAGATCGCTGACTACTCCCATTTCAGTTATCTGAACTTCTTCTACACAAGGGGAGTTACTTGGTAAAGATGATGCTAAAATATTGTCTTGACTTGCAAAAGCAAAGCCATTGACTGCAAAAATAAAATCTAACATCATTATAAATTTTTTAATCATTATAATCCTCCTTTTAAGGATTTCTACAATTTTTAAAACTACGCGAGCTTGCAAGTTATTGCTTTTTAAGTATAATCTAAAAATAATAAACGCATAGAATATTGAAAAAGATTGATAAAAACTTGATATAATAACCTATAATTAATATTGCGTATGCAAAATAAAAAGGGAACTCTCTAATGAATGCTATAATTAAAACTTCTATGGGAACAATCAAAGTAAAACTCTTGCACGAGAATGCTCCTCTTACAGTAACAAATTTTGTGGAGCTTTCAGAAGGTACAAAAGAATTTACTGACCCAAAGACAGAGAAAAAAGTAAAAAGAAAATTTTACGATGGACTGATTTTTCATAGAGTTATTCCAGAGTTCATGATACAAGGAGGCGATCTTCTAGGAGTAGGAAGCGGTGGACCCGGATACCAGTTCAAAGATGAAATAGATCCTTCTTTAAAATTTGATAAGCCTGGAATTTTGGCTATGGCAAATTCTGGCCCAAATACAAATGGTTCTCAATTTTTTATAACTGAAGTTTCTACGCATTGGCTTAATGGCAACCATACAATTTTCGGTGAAGTTTCAGAAGGGTTGGATGTAATAAAAAGATAGCAAGAAAAGAAGTTGATTTTTCTGATAATCCCGTAGAATCTGTAATAATTGAAAGCATTAAAATTGAAAAATAAGGGCTCTTAAATGAAAAGCATCGTTTTTGTTACTGCTCCAGAAGTATTTAGAGATGAAGAATACTACAAACCTAAAAAAATATTAGAAAAAGCAGGCGTAGAAGTAATCACTTCAAGCGTAAAAATAGGAAAGTTGATAGGGCGATTTGGTTATAAAACAGAAAGTACCCTTTTAATATCTGATGTTAATTGTGCCGATTTTGATGCTATAGTTTACATCGGAGGTGTCGGAGCAAGTATATTTTTTGAAAACAATGATGCTTTAAGGCTTGCAAATGAATTTTTTAAACAAAATAAACCTGTTGCATCAATATGTATTGCAGGGGTCATTTTGGCAAATTCAGGCATATTAAAAGGTAAAAAGGCAACTGTTTATATTGATGGGAAAAAATCCTTGATAAGAGGTGGCGCAGATTATACAGGAAGACTTTTAGAGATTGATGGAAATGTTATTACCGCAAATGGCCCGGATGCTGCAGAAGATCTTGGAAAATCAATACTAAAAGCTTTACAATAAGCTCCGCTTCTTTTGAAGTTATATTTCAACTTACATATCGTCGTAACTATCTGCTTTTGCATCCATATCAAAGCAAATAAGATAACCCCTGAAAATCCTAAAAATATAAGCGCACCTAGCGAATAGGACCATCCATGCGCATCAGTAAGGAAACCACCCACCCACCCAACCTGTAAGGAGAACACTTAAATAACCCCAAATACCATGGAATCCACAAGCAGTAGCCGCAACTCTTCTCGTAGCAGTCTTAGATGTCGCAATTGTTCCAAGAGCCTGAGCTCCGTACAAAAAGAATCCTGATAGGATCAAGAAAACTATATATACAAATACTGGAACATTAGTCAATTTCCAGAACAAAAGCATAAATGTTGAAGCTAATACCATGCATATTAAGCAAACTCTATGAGCTTTACCATCAAAAAACTTATCTGTAGCGCGGACCTTGCAGTAAGCATACCCAATATACCCGCTACTTCAAAAGCAGCTACTATCCAACCTGCATGAGCAAGAGATAGACCTTTCCATTCTTTTAAAAGTGTTGGACCCCAATCAAGAACGGCAAAACGCAAAGCGTATACGGGAAGATTTGCTATAGCCAAAATCCATATAACCTTATTTTTAAAAATCTTTTTCATCAAAAGTTGTTTATATTCATCATCATTTGATTGAGTTTCTTTATGATTATTTTTATGCTCAATTTCGTCTATTTCAGGAAGACCTACATCTTTTGGAGAATTTCTTACAGTAATCCACATCCAAACAACGCCAAGCAATGCCAAAACTGCAGGGACATAGAAACACCATCTCCAACCAAAAGAAACAAGATAACCACAAATAATAACAGCTAAAGCTCCACCAATAGAATGAGATGTTTGCCAAACGGACATTTTAGTAGCTAATTGTTTTGGAGGAATACAGTATGCGAGTAATCGTGCTATAGGAGGAAATCTAAATCCTTGAAAAAAGCCATTTAATACCCAAAAAATACCTAAAATCATTAGAGACGAACTAAAACCAAAGCAGGAAAACCGCTTAAAAACTTTGAAACTCCGTAGATAATACCGTGTAGTGTTAAAAAATTCCCAATTGAGCTTTTGTGATACCTAAATCTGCTTGCAGACCCGGCATTGCCATATTTAAATTTTTTCGTACAAGATAAAAGACGGCGTAGCCAACAATTGTCCCTAATAATATACGATTTTGCCAATAATTATACTTTTTCTCAACATCATTCATCTATCTGCCTCCAGTTATAATTTCAAAATCTCAACTTATGAAAGACCTACTTTCTTATCTAGAATAATAAAGATGTAACGCTTACTAGACATTTGTGAAATTTGTGTAAATAGAGGTTATTTTAACCCCTCTTTTGCAAAAAAATGAGGTAACAAATTTTGTATTTTAAAAATTTCCAAAATATCATTTTTAGAATTTATAATAACATCAGAGTTTAAAGCCAATTCAAGAATAACTTGACAGCATGCACCACACGGAAAAACACCAGATTTTGGAGTCCATAAAGCAATAGCATTTATTTTATTCTCGCCATTAGAAAAAGCATTAAATAGAGCTGAACGTTCAGCACAATTGGATAGCCCATAAGAAGCATTCTCAATATTTGTCCCGAGATAAATTTTACCGCTTGCAGCTAAAACAGCGCTGCCAACAGCATATCCAGAATAAGGAGAATAACTGTTGCTAGACGCAATTAATCATACTCACTAATCTTAGTTCAAACAGATTATATCAAATGAATAGTTAAAACAATCTAGGTTCATTTACAATTAAAATTAATAAGACGGCTTTATATCTAAGACATACAGTTGAGGTATTTTATTATCATTTCTACCAGATAAGTCTATATTAAAAGCTATATCCAACAATGTTTCTGACTGAATAAATTTAGCAAGTTTTGAATTTCCCCAAAACACAGCTGAAACATTTCTACTTCCTTTCTGGGAAATTTTAAACTTCAAATGTTCTCCTTTGTTGCCAAACACCGATATTTCTGTAGGAGTTACTTTTTTTATACAAAATATTGGACGTAAGTTTCCTATGCCGAAAGGCTGCATAATTTCTAATTGTTTATAGAAATCAACTGATATGTCGGAAATTTTCAACTCACTCTCAATTAGAATAGTATTTAAGAGGGAGATTTGTTTCAAATTTTCTTCAGTGTACTTATATATTCTTTTTATAAATTCGTCACTCTTTGAATCTTCTAAAGTAAACCCTGCAGCTTGGCTATGTCCTCCATATTTTATAAGAATATCTTTTACGCTTTCAAGAGCTAAAACAGCATCAAAACCTTCAATTGCTCTTACTGCGCCTGTAGCTTCTTTCCCATCTGTTATAAATAAAAAAACGGGTTTTGCGTAAGTCTTTACCATCTGAGACGCTATAATTCCGGTAACGCCATGGTCAAGATTTGAAGCCTTTACTATAAGAGCCTTATCATTTTCAAGATTACATTGTTCTTTCAAAAGTTGCTTAAATTGTTCAACATTTTCAGATTGAAGATACCTTCTTTTTTCATTCAATCCTTTTATTTCTTCATATAATTCTTTTGCTCTTGAAATGTCTTTTGTCATAAGAAGTTCTACTGAAAGTTTGCCTTTATGCATACGTCCAGGAGAGTTTATTAGAGGGGTAATGTTCCAAGAAACTAACTTTGCTGTAATATCTTTAATTCCTTTCGAATTAAAAGCATCCTCCACTAATAAACCTAACCCTGGTCTTGAATACGGACTGTCTTGTATTAGTTTTAGACCTTTTTTTACAATAATTCTATTCTCATCAGTTAATGGCATTGAGTCAGCTATTGTCCCTAAAGCACACAGATCAAAGTTTGTTTCATAAAATTCTTTTAAGATTTTATCTTTATTATATTCCTCAGAAAAACTAACAGTCAGCGCTTGAGCCAGTTTTAATGCAACAACACAACCTGCTACGTGTTTAAAAGGATATTTTGAATTTGCAATTTTAGGATTTATTATAGCGTAAGCATTAGGATCTCCCTGAGAAGACGTCTCGTGATGATCTGTAAGGATAACATCTATTCCTAAAGTGTTAGCATAGTCAATTTCTATATTTGAAGATATTCCGCAGTCAACTGTAATTAAAACTTTAACTTTTTCCAATGCATGTTTTGAAATAACCTCTTTGCTTAATCCATACCCTTCTTCTGCTGGAACATACCATTCTATAATGCCGCCAAGCTTTTGCACAGTATCTACAATTATATTTACCGAAGTAACTCCATCAACATCTCTATCTCCATAAACTAAAATAGTTTCCTTATTATCTAAAGCCCTTCTTAATCTTTCAACCGCTTTAGACATATCTGAAAACAAAAACGGACTATGCAAATACTCCACACCTCCATAAACGAATTCCGCTGTTTTTTCAACGGTATCTATTCCTCTAGCAACAAGTAGAGGAACTATTTTTGAAACTAAGGGAAATGATAGCACTATTGCAGACACTTTTGGGGCATCTACTTTAAGTTCTTTCCAAATTTTCTCCGTATCGCTCATTGTAAAAATTCCTAGACAGGACAAGTAAATGAATTATCTGCGTAAAAGTTTTTAAATAAAATCATAATAACTCAATAATCCTCTTGTCATAAACTTTTCCTGCCATATTTATATTTTTATCTTCATTATTATATATAATATAAGCATCTGACATAATCATTTCTGCTTCATCTATATGATCAGACGAATTATATATAAGGTCAGCAATCGCTTCATCTTTTTTAACGTACTCGTTTAATTTCTTATGAAAAATAATCCCTGCAGAGTAATCTATCTTATCTTCTTTCTTTTCTCTACCGGCGCCTGTTAACATTTCAGCGATACCAACACTTCTTGTATCGATATTTGAAATATAACCTGATTTTTTTGCCATAAATCTTTTCGAATATTTAGCTTTTGGCAAGACATCATCAGGATTATCTACAACTTTCGTATTGCCACCTTGAAGCCTTATAATCTCTGTAAACTTTTCTAAAGCTTTTCCATTATCAATCTGTTTTTGAGCTAAATCTTGCGCTTCTTTAAGACTGGAAGTCTTTTTTACGTTTAAAATCATTAAAGCGCTAAGATATATAGACAACTCGGACAAATCGTTTTTTAATTTTCCTTTTAATATATTTATAGCCTGCTCAATTTCAAGAGAATTTCCGACACAATTGCCAAGAGGCGAGTTCATATCTGTGACAACAGCAAGAATGTTTAGTCCAAAATTCTTGCCAATATTTATCATCTTTTGGGCAAGTTTTTTAGCGTCAGAGTCTTTTTTCATAAAAGCGCCACTTCCAGCTTTTATATCTAAAACTAAAGATTTTGCACCCTCTGCTATTTTTTTAGACATAATACTTGCAGATATTAAAGAGATAGATTCCACTGTAGCTGTAGAATCTCTTAATGCATACATTTTTTTATCAACCGGAGCAATTTCAAATGTTTGGCCTATAATAGCCGCCCCTGAAGACTCTAGTATGTCTATAAATTCTTTTTTATCTATACTTGTCCTAAAGCCAGGAATAGATTCTAATTTATCAAGAGTTCCACCTGTATGACCTAACCCTCTGCCAGCTATCATAGGCACGCATATACCTAAACTTGCAACAATAGGCAATACGATGAAAGATGTACCGTCACCTACTCCACCAGTAGAATGTTTATCGGCAATTGGCATATCAAGAAAAGATAAGTCCATCCTGTCTCCAGAATTAATCATTGCATCTGTCAAAAGAAATGTTTCATCATCGTCCATGCCATTTAAAAATGTTGCCATCAAAAAAGCAGACATTTGATAATCAGGCATATCTCCATTATTATATTTAAAAATCAAAAAATCTATTTCTTCCTTTAAAAGTTTCTGTCCATTTCTCTTTTTAAAGATAATGTCATAAACTCTCATCTATCTTTCCCCTTTCTTTGAAGCGAAAGAAATTATACATTTAATTATCTTTGCTAAATTTCCACTTACTTTTTCTCCAGTTTTAAGTACTTCGCTATGAATAAGAGATTTATCACTTATTGCGGCTGCCATGTTTGAAACATAGGCAAGCCCCAAGGTATTAAATTTCATATGGGCAGCCGCAGTAGCCTCGTATACAACAGACATACCTACAACATCGCCGCCAAGCATTCTATAGGCTTTTATCTCGGCCAGCGTTTCATAAGCAGGTCCTGAAACTGCAAAATAAATACCTTCTTTTGCTTTGATATTGAGGTTTTTAGCTATGCTTAAGGCTTTTTTTCTTAAGCTATAGTCATAAACATTTTTCATATTGGGAAATCGTTCGCCAAACTCTTCAAAGTTTGGACCTATCAAAGGACTATCTCCAGTAAAGTTTATTTGGTCTTTTAAAACAACTATATCGCCTATATTGTATTTTTTATTTAAAGCGCCAACTGCTGCCGTAAGCACAAGCGTCTTAATTCCAAGAAGTTTCATTACTCTCAAAGGATAGATTACATCTTGAGCAGAATGCCCTTCGTAATAATGAAAACGTCCATTGAAAATCAAAAAATCAATATTATTGTAAGAGCTTAATAATAATTCACCAGCATGGCCTGGAGCCGTTGCTTTAGGAAAATATGGAACTTTAGAATATTTAATTACCTTGCGTACGTTAAACTGAGAAGATATTTTTCCAAGACCTGAACCTGCAATAATAGCTATCATAGGTTTAAAATTTTTAAAAGAAAGAACTTTTCTTGTTTCTTGAATCTTTTTGAATACGCTTATTTTCAATTTATTCTATCCCCTATTTATTCTATATCCTATTGTCTTTTGGATTAAATCCTGAAAACTTAATTGTGGAACTATTATCTTTTTTTAAACATAGTAGCGCAAGCGTGGCAGACTAAAAATACACATTGCCTCTTTTGAGAGAACATGGTTGAGATTCTTTTCGTAGTTGAACATTTACAAACAAAAGTTAAATACGATTTTAAAATCTTCATACTTGTCCTCCTGATATTTATTTCCAGGACAACTTTTTAAATCGTATTTAAATTAGAACTCAAGTTTTTCACCTTCTATATATTTTGTACTAATATTTTTCTTTAAAAATTAAACCTTTAAAACTATTGCCGTTTTTCATTTTTGAAATTCCCAAAATAGCAGAAATGGTTTGAGCAATGTCTGACAAAGTTTCTCTTATTCCCAAATCAATGTTTCTTTTTAACTTTTTTCCGTATACTAGTAAAGGAACATACTCTCTTGTATGATCTGTGTGAAGCTTGTAAGTCGGATCACAGCCGTGATCGGCTGTAATGATAAGAATGTCATCGTCACTTAACGCTTTTATAAGCTTTGGCAAAAAATCATCAAAGTCTTTTAAACCTTTTGCATAAGCATCAACATTCCTCCTGTGCCCCCAAAGCATATCAAAATCAATGAGATTTGTAAAAATTAATGTTTGTTTTTGATTAGATTGATTTATTTCATTAAGCGTTACGTCCATACCATTTAAATTACCTTTTGTATGGACAGCTGTCGTAATTCCCCTCCCTTTAAAAACATCTTCTATTTTACCTATAGCCACGACTTTTTTACCTGACCGTTTAATTTCGTCTAGAATAGTAGTTTCTGGAAGAGTTAAAGAGTAATCTCGTCTATTTGCCGCTCTTGTATAATTACCTTCAGTCCCAATAAAAGGTCTTGCGATAATCCTGCCGACGGCATTATCTCCTTGCATTAAATCTCTTGCAATCTGCGATATTTCGTATAGCCTATTTAGACCAAAAGACTCTTCATGTGCGGCAATTTGAAAAACAGAATCTGCCGACGTATAAACAATTGGACAACCTGTTTTCTGATGTTGTGCTCCAAGTTGCTTTATTATTTCAGTTCCTGAAGCAACACGATTGCCTAAAACTTTAGTACCTATAAGTTTCTCAAATTTATCTATTATTTCTTTAGGAAATCCGTGAGGGTATGTTGGAAAAGGCTTTTTTAGAATTATACCAGACATTTCCCAATGCCCTGCAGTGGTATCTTTTGCAGGAGATTTGGTCATCATTTTACCGTAACAGCCAACTACTTCAATATTTGACAGATGATTTTTGGTATCTATAATTTTGTATAAGCCAAGTTTTGCAAGGTTTGGCAGCGTATAAGATTGCCCAAGAGTATCAAAGATATGCCCAAGCGTATTTGCGCCTTTGTCATTATAGACAGCGGCATCAGGGAGTTCCCCGACGCCGACACTGTCTAAAACAATTAAAATAATTCGTTTTGCCATAGTTTGCCACCCAAAATATGGTAAAAATTTAGAAATTATTTTCTTTTTAAAACTTTTAAAACTGATTCTATTATGTTAACGTCCCTTAATCCGTATTTTGTCATTAAATCCATGGGATTGCCAGATTCGCCAAATGTATCATTTACCGCTACCATTTCTACTGGAACTGGATAATTTCTTACTAATACTTCTGCAACTGCAGAACCAAACCCGCCGTAAATTTGGTGTTCTTCAGCGGTTACTATTGCTCCGCATTCTTTAGCAGCAGAAACAATTACTTGCTCGTCTATAGGTTTTATCGTATGGATATTTACAACTCTTGCTTTAATTCCTTTTTTCTCTAAAAGATCAGCAGCCATTAAAGCTTCGTAAACCATTGTTCCGCAAGCCATAATTGCAACATCTTTACCTTCTCTTAAAACATTAGCTTTGCCAATCTCAAAAGGAGTACTGTCATTTGTAAATATCGGCGTGTTTTCTCTGCCATATCTTATATATACTGGACCATCAGCATAAGCGCTTGCTATAACAGTCTTTCTTGTTTCAACTAAATCACAAGGAATTACAACTTTCATTCTAGGAAGACATCTCATTATTGCAATTTCTTCTAAAGCTTGATGTGTAGCCCCGTCTGGACCAACCATAAGACCTGAATGTGAACCACCAATTTTAAGGTTCAAATTAGAATAACAAATACTTGTTCTTATTTGTTCCCAAGGTCTTCCTGCGGCAAAAATACCATATGTCGCAACAAATGGAATAAACCCAGCTACAGCAAGACCTGCAGCCATACCAAGCAAATTTGTCTCTGCTATTCCGACGTTAAGAAATCTGTCTGGGAACATATCTCTAAAAGTATTTATTGCAACTGAAGAAGCTGTATCGGCCCCTAAAACAAATACCTTAGGATTTTCTTTCCCAAGCTCTACAAGCCCTTCTCCAAAACCAAATCTTGTAGCTTTTTCCCCAAAAACTTTTATCATAACTATCTCCCGTATAAACCGCAGACTTTATAAAATATATTATTTTAGTGAAGCATCTATTTCTTCTAAAGCTTTTTGAACTAATTCTTTTGACGGAACTTTACCATGCCACTGGGCAAGATTTTCCATATAAGAAACGCCTTTCCCTTTAATAGTTTTAGCTATTATTGCCGTAGGATTTCCCTTGGTCTCTTTAAACTGTAAGTATGCTTTGTCAACTTCAGAAAGATTGTGCCCATCTATTTCTATAACATTCCAGCCAAAAGCTCTATATTTGTCAGCCAAAGGTTCTACATTCATAACATCTTTTGTAGCACCATCTATTTGCAATCCGTTATTATCAACTATTGCACAAAGATTATCAAGTTTAAACTGTGGTGCAGCCATCGCTGCTTCCCAAATACTTCCTTCTTGTTGCTCACCATCGCCCATCAAAACATAAACTCTATTGTCTTTTTTAGCTTGTTTCATGCCAGCAGCTATACCAGCGCCTATTGAAAGACCGTACCCTAAAGATCCTGTAGATACTTCTATACCAGGAAGTTCTTTATCTTTTGCAGGATGACCTTGAAGCCTACTTCCAGCTTTTCTTAAAGTGCAAAGTTCATCAGGAGTAATACATTCAAGCTGAGCTAAAACCGCGTAAAGAACAGGACAAACGTGTCCTTTAGATAATACAAAATAATCCCTATTTGGATCATTTGTATCTTTAGGATTGAATTTCATATGTCTAAAGTACAAATCTACTACAAGCTCAACTGAAGATAAACTTCCTCCAGGATGTCCTGATCCTGCAAGCTCTAACATTTTGATAATATCTTTTCTGACATTTGCAGATACTATCTTTAAGTCTGAAATCTCCATTGTAAAAACTCCCATAACTCTATTTTTTGCTAATTACTTTTTCTTTAGGCAAAGACTTTAAAACAGCTTTAACCGCTCCGTTTATTGCAGAATCTTCATCCCAACTTTCATTATTAAATGAATCTGACCAAACCACTTGTCCTGTTTCAATATCTGTCATACGAGTTGAAATACCAATATTGACAGTATTGCTGCAAACAACTCCATCATAAATAGGCATACCTGCCCAACGATACCTACGGCTATATCTACCTGGGTATCCGTAATAAAAACCATTATCTACCCATTCTTCCCTTAGTCTATAAAAAGATGTTACGCTACCATCTATAACACAATCAACTTTTACGCCGATATCTGAAACAATATCATATCCCTTAGCTAATAAATCTTGTATGAATGCATTTTGGACAGCATCGCTAATACCTCTATATCCTTTTCCTGAAGAAAACTGATTGACCCTAATGCTTTTAACTTTTGAAAAATCATAATCAGGCTTTATGACGGCATTATTAATAACGCACGATGATAAAAAGAGTGGTAGTGATAAGCACATCAGAAGCATTTTTTTCATACAAGAACTAATTCCTTTTAGGGAAATTACCCAAGCATATTTCAGCGACATTCTCGCTTCTCAATTTCCTTTATTTTATTTATTCTTATTTGATGTCTTTCCTTAAAGGGAGTATCTAAAAATGTTTTTATCATGCGGCAAATTTCACTTACAGTGGCAGTTCTTGAACCTAAACACAATACATTTGCACAATTGTGCTGAGAAGCAAGTCTTGCCGTATCTTCATTCCAACAAACAGCCGCTATAACGCCTTTTACTTTGTTTGCAACAATAGACATACCTATTCCTGTACCACAAATCAGGATACCTCTGTCTGCTTCTTTATTAGCGACGGTTTTCGCAACTTGAACTGCAAAATCTGGATAATCGCAACTGCCTTGCCCGCAAAAACCAAAATCTTCCACGTTATAGTCTAAATCTTGCAAATATTTTTTTACAGTATCTCTTACTTCTGCAGCAGCATGATCTGTACCAAATGCGATTTTTTTTATATTCCCCATTTTACATTCTCATATTTTTATTTAGAGTATTTTACGAGTTTTGTAAAAGATTCCGCATCTAAACTTGCTCCACCAACAAGACCGCCATCTATATCAGACTGTTTCATAAGTTCAGATACGTTTGCAGGATTTACAGAACCACCGTAGAGAATTCTTACTTTTTGAGAAGCGTCACCATACATTTTCCCATACGCTTTTCTTGCAAAAGCATGAACTTCCTGAGCTTGATCCGGGGTTGCAGTTTTGCCAGTTCCTATTGCCCATACAGGTTCATAAGCTATAACTACAATTCCTGCTTGTTCTGCTCTAAGACCAACCAAACCTTCGTTTATTTGTTTTTCTATAACTTTAAACGTAACATTATCTTCTCTTTCTTTAAGAGTTTCTCCTACGCATACTACAGGGATTAATTCTGCTGCAAGAGCTGCTTTTATTTTTTTATTTACAGTCTCGTTTGTTTCTCCAAAATACTGTCTGCGTTCAGAGTGTCCGATTAAAACATAAGAACAACCTGCATCTTTTACCATCGCTGGAGAAATTTCACCAGTAAACGCACCTTTAGACTCCCAAAAAAGATTCTGAGCACCAATATTGATATTTGATCCTTTAACTTCACTATTTACAGCATAGAGCGCCATAAAAGTAGGGCAAATCAAAACATCCACGTCTTTAACATCAGCAATTGAGCTTTTTAAAGCTTTTACAATGCTAACAGCTTCTGCGACTGTTTTGTTCATCTTCCAATTTCCTGCCATTAACGGCTTTCTCATACAAAAACTCCTTTTCATTAAAATGTTTTATATTTAATGTCGTAATTATACAGATTTAGACTGCGCTTTTCAACGCAGACTTATAATTTGCTCATCTTCCAATTTCCTGCCATTAACGGCTTTTTCATACAAAAACTCCTTTTCATTAAAATGTTTTATATTTAATGTCGTAATTATACAGATTTAGACTGCGCTTTTCAACGCAGACTTATAAGAAGATAAAGCCTCTGGAAAAACTTCTAGAACCTTATCTATAACTCCATTGAACACAGATATAGCAATACCATAGTTTGTTATTGGAACACCTGCGTCTAAAGCTTTGCTTAAACGCGAAAGCATACCTTTTCTATTTAATGTACAACCGCCACAATGTATTACAACTTTATAATCTTTTAAATCGCTCGGATAATCTTGTCCGGAGGCATATTTTACATCTATATTTTTCTTTGAATATTCTCTTATCCATTTAGGAAGCTTTACTCTTCCAATATCGTCTGAGGTGGCATGATGGGTACATCCTTCTGCAATCAAAACTTTATCCCCGTCTTTGAGGTTATTCAAAGCTGCCGCACCTCTAGCCATTTCTACTATATCAGACTTATCGGCAGCATAAATTATTGAAAAAGTAGTAAGCTTTATATTCTCTGGAGTTTTTGCAGATACCTGTTTAATTGCCTGCGAGTCCGTTATTACAAGCACTGGAAGTTCTTTCAAATTTTTTAAAGCTATTTCATATTCAGTATCTTGAACAGTATAAGAAGCCGCATGTAAATCTAACAAATGTCTTACCGTCTGAACTTGAGGCATTATTATTTTGCCTTTAGGAGCGCCTAAATCTACTGGCATAACAAGGACTACAGTATCGTCTTTCTTAACTATACTTCTTAAAGCCAAATAGCTTTCTATATAGTTTTCAGATAAAACTTCAAGAAAAACTTTCTTTAAAGAATTGAGAAAAGTGTCGCGGTTTCCCGTAGCGCTTGAAAACAACAATATGTGTTTTGTATATTTTTTTAAATCTTCAAGAAACTTTTCATCAGGGGGTTCTAAATCAATTTTACTTACTACTATAACGCAAGGCGTTTTTCTGCTCTGCGATTCTTTTATTATATTTTTTTCGAAATCCCCAAATTTTTCAGACTCACACATCAAAATAACGATATCTGAAGAATCAAAAGCTCTTTTAGTTTTTTCTATTCGTTCTAAACCAAGCAAAGACATGTCATCAATTCCTGCCGTATCAAAAAGAGTTATTGGGCCTAGCGGATTAAGTTCCATTTGTTTCCAGACGACATCAGTTGTTGTGCCTGCAATTTCAGAAACAATGGAAGTTTTTTGATTTGTCATAAAATTCATCAAAGATGATTTACCGACATTCGTTCTACCAAAAATACCTATTTGAATTGTAAGCGCTTTCACATATACCTCCGCTACTGTCCAGTATTTTTAATTAAATAGTCAGAGATTGCAACCATAGACAGAAAATGCTTTTGAAGTCTTTCAAGCTTATATGTTTTTGTAGAACTTTTAAGGATATACTTCTCGTCCCACATGAAATATAATAATTTATCATTTACAATGTCCCATTCTACAGCGCCGAATTTATTCATAATAAAATCTTGATTGACTATTGCATTATCTTTAGCCTTGCTTGAAAATAAGTCTATACCTTGAGACATATAACTCTCATTTGAAAGAGATAGATTATATAAAGTTGGCATTATATCTAGATGAGAACCGAAAACAGAAGTATCTACATTTTCTGGCTTTAAAGATTTGGGTATATACAAATAAAATGGAACTCCTACTTTTCTCAATAAACTATCTATTTGATATGCATTGAAGTTATGATCACCTGTCACTGCTATTATAGTATTATCTGCATATTTTGACTTTTTAATTTTATCAATCAAACGCGCTAACATTTCATTAGCATATTGATAAGTAGTAAATCTTTTATAGGCATCATCAATATCAAATATTTTATCTCTTAAAGAAGTCGGAATTTCAAGTAGCAATTTCTTGTAACCCTTAGGCAGAGAGTACGGGGTGTGATTAGTAGTTGTTAATGAAAAAATAAACTTACTTTTGTTCCCTTTTGACAAGCTATCAAAAATAGCATCAAATAAATATTCATCATATACTCCCCAAGTTCCTCTAGATGAGTCAGGAATCAAAGCTCCTGCTTCGTTTAATATCTCATCAAAACCTAATCTTGCAGCAAACACTCCAACATTTTTCCAACTTGTGTTGTCGCCATACATAAAAATCGTATTATAATCATTTCTCTTATAAGGAAGAATTGAAGCAAAAGGATATTTGTTATACACTAGTTTTGACTGAGAAAAACATATAGAAGTTCTCGGTTTAAGAACAATATTTAAAAATAAAGCCTCTAGCGCCTCTATAGTAATTCTACCTTCCGAACAAAAATTATAAAAAACAATGTCTTCATCAAAATGCTTTTTTAGTCCGCCTAAAATGTTGAACTCGGGAGAATTGTACTTAATTATATCCCTACCTAAACTTTCCATTAAAATCAAAATAATATTCGGTTTTAATTTTTTTGCTTGCGCATTGTATGGGGTTTTAGAAACAAGAACTGTTTCAGGATTATTTTGCGCAATATCTTCGATATCTTTACCTAAAAAATCCGCAAAAGCTTGCCTAATATTATTTTTATATCCAGATTTTTCAATATAGTCAAAGGATTTCCTCTCCCTAGCCCTGTGTTCAAAAGCCCTTTGTAAAGTATAAAAACAATTTATAGCAATTTTGTTGACAAACATGTTTGACGAAACATCAGTATATACACCAATCGGGTGCAATACAACAGTTCCTCTCATAGCTATAAAAATAAATACAAGGATTAATAAAGAAAATACAAATCTTAAAAATATTCTCTGAAATTTAAAATTGTATTCTTTAAATTTTAATATAAATTTGCTTACAAAAAATGGGGGAATAAAGAAAAATATTACTAAAGTACCTATTAATAAAAGATTGTAGTTTTTATAAAAAGTTTGAATAAGAGCCTTTGTATCATCCTCAACAAAACCAAAAATCAAAACGTTTAGATGTTCCTGAAAATATGAATAAAAATTAAAATCTATACACAAGATTGTTAAAATTAGACCGATAAAGATACAATAGTAGTATTTAAGAAATGAAAAAAAATATCTGAATAATAAAGATTTCCCAAATATGAGTATAACAACGAATGCAAGCGCAGCAGGAGAATTAATTATCCCTATAACTGACAAATCCAACCTAGCGCCCATGAAAAATGCTTTGAGAATATCAAGTCCAAAACCGCGTAAGTCTATGCCTTTTCCAAAATGAATAAAAAATATAACCCTGTACGCAGACATGAAAAACAAAAATAAAAGATTAACAGAAGCTAGTTTTAAAACTATATTCTTCAAGTCTTTCATATCGCACGAGCCTCTTGTATTATCTTCTAAGATAGTTATCTATAGCCTTAGCCGCTTTTTTACCCATTCCCATTGCAGAAATAACTGTATCGCCTCCTGCAATATCGCCTCCTGCAAAAATGCCAGATGTTGAAGTCATAAGGCTCTCATCAATTACAATATGTCCATGAGAATCTACATGCAACCCTTTGGTAAGAGAAGGTAAAATTGGATTTGGATGCAATCCCAAAGCTAAAACAACCATATCAGCATCCATTGTATAATTTGATCCTACAATTTCTTTTGGGTACCTTCTTCCAGATTCGTCAGGTTCACCAAGCTCCATTTTAACGCACTCAACAGCTTTAACGGCTTTATTATCACCACCAATAAACTTTACAGGATTGGTAAGAGTTACAAACTCCACGCCTTCTTCTTTTGCATGTCTACGCTCTTCAAGTCTTGCAGGCATTTCCTCTTCAGATCTTCTATAAACAAGCTTAACACTGTTTGCGCCAAGACGAACCGCCGTCCTAGCAGAGTCCATGGCAGTGTTTCCTCCACCTACTACAACAATATTTTTTCCTCTGTACACAGGCGTATCGTATCTAGGAAATTCAAAAGCTTTCATTAAGTTTATGCGTACTAAAAACTCATTTGAACAATAAATATGACTTAAGTTTTCTCCTGGTATCTTAGGAAATACAGGAAGACCTGCTCCCACAGCGACAAAAATTGCTTTAAATCCGTCATCAAACAAATCTTGTACGGTTTTTGTTCTGCCAATAAGAGTATTCAAAGATATTTTCATACCAAGCTTTTTTAGCTTTTCTATTCCTGCATCTAATACTTTTTTAGGAAGTCTAAATTCAGGTATTCCATAACGTAAAACTCCGCCGGCATCATGGAGAGATTCACAAACAGTAACGTCATATCCTAGTTTTAACAAATCCCCTCCGCATGTTAAACCCGCAGGACCAGAACCAACAACAGCAATTTTTATACCATTTTTTTCTATTTCAATATTGTCTTCCATTTTTTCTGCCGCATCTGCAGCATAACGCTCCAAATTGCCAATGTAAATAGCTTCGCCTTTTTTTGCCAAAATACAAGATTTCTCACAGTGATTTTCTTGAGGGCAAACTCTGCCGCAAACTGCAGGTAGGTTGGTTTTTTGTTTCAAAACTTTTATTGCTTTTAACGGGTTTTCTTCAGCAAGATATTTGATAAAACCTGGTATGTCTATTTCAACAGGGCAACCTTTTGTACACATAGGATTCTTGCATTGCAAACATCTTTTAGCTTCTGCAAGCATTTCTTCTTTAGAGTAGCCTGTGTTAACCTCCTCAAAATCTTTTCTTCTTACTTGTGGATCTCTCTCGGATATATTTACCTTTTGTGGCATTTGCACTCCCTGCTGGCAGTAAAATTATCAAGCGAAACTTTCTCTAAATCTTTGAATAAATCTAAACGTGAAGAAAGCTCGTCCCAATGAACACAATGAGCATCAAATTCTGGCCCATCAACGCAAGCAAACTTTGTCTTACCATCTACAGTAACTCTGCAAGCTCCGCACATTCCAGTGCCGTCAAGCATTATAGGGTTTAAGGAAACTACCGTTTCTATATGTTTTTCCTTTGTAAGTTCTGAAACTTCTTTCATCATAGGAACAGGTCCTATAGCATAAACTATATTTAGTTTTTGTGTATTAATAACTTCTTTTAAAACGTCAGTTACAAAACCTTTAATACCACAAGTACCGTCATTTGTTGCAAAAAGCAAGCTATCACTTTCTTGTTTAAGTTCTTCTTCAAGTATAAGTAAGCCTTTGCATCTTGCACCTACTATAGTTATAACTTTATTTCCTGCTTTTTTTAGCTCTTTTATAACAGGTAAAAGCTCTGCCGCGCCAACTCCTCCGGCAACAGCTACAACTGTACCATAATTCTTTATAACGGTAGGATGTCCCAAAGGCCCTACAAAATCTCTAATAGAATCGCCTTCGCAAAGAGACGCTAATTGGGTCGTACTTTTTCCAACTTCTTGGAATATTATTCTTACCAATCCTTCTTGTGGGTTTGTTCCAGCGACTGTAAGAGGAACTCTTTCGCCTTTATCGTCAATTCTAAATATAACAAATTGTCCTGCTTTTGCATTTTTTGCAATTTCAGGAGCATAGATTTCAAGATTATGAACTTTATTTCCTATTTCTTTCTTTCGCGCGATTTTGTACATTTTGTTCCTCAATTATTCTTTCCAATGTATTGCCGAACTTCTTACAAAAACAAAATTTTTCTTCCCAGATACAATATTAACTTCAATATCCTGCGATTCTATAACTTTACCTTTTTTATCTATAAAATCAACTTTTAAAGAATGTACTCCTTCTAGCAGGAAAAATCTTGACATAAGGATTGTGTCTGGCAAAGTATTCCATGCACGCCTATCAACTGAAGACGTTGCAACACTAAACATATTCAAAAGTCCTTGGGAAAACTGCTCAACATCATTGCCCCCTTGTTTGCCAAGTTCTTTAGATACAGCTCTGCTTATAATGTACTTAATTGCTGCTCTTGATAAAGTCTTGGCATAAACTTTTGCCGTATCGTCATTTAAACATGCTTTTGCAATTTTTCCTAAATCCTGAGTTAAAACACTTTGTTCTTGGCGATTCTCGTGTTTAACTCTAAAAGAAGCTATTCTATTGTCAAAATCTCTATATTTTGGGAATGCAACTTTAACATAATCCCTTGCAAATGCAGCTATACCTATAGATTTCGCTTTTTCAAAGTCAGCTATATCTATATCTTTACTGCCTAAATCGGCAACATCGACATAAGCCCACATGTCAGCAAGAGCAAATTCTATAGCTGTTTCAACTTTCTCAGGAACAAATCCATTGTAGTCAAACAATATGCACTCTCCACATTTTTCTGGAATAACTCGTTCTTTTGCTCGAGGGAAATTCTTTTTAATTTCACTGGCTTTATCTGGCATCCCAAGAAGAAGTGCAGATGTATATGCATCATCAATTAAATCTTTAGGAATGGCAACTTTAGCCGCTCCATTTTTATAAGCTTTTAACGCCATTGAGTAAGAAATGAAAGCATCGTTAAGATAGCCTGCATTTTCATATATAAGACCTGCGAAATATCTTACAAAGCCATCATCTTTATAAAAATTTTTATAATTAGACTCAACAGCAAAGTTTTTAAAAAGAGAATCTATCTGACGCGCCTCTACAACAGCGTCGTCGTCACGTCCTGACAAAGCATAGTCTAAAGATTCAAATGCACAAACATGAACTCTTTCAAAATCTTTTCCATAATACGGCATTACATCGTCGTTTATAAGCATCGAGCTAACGCCTGTAGTTACACTCTTTTGCTCGTATTGACGAAACTTGCCTTTTGCAAGCTCAAACTTTTTTGCGCTCTTTTCGTAATCTTTTGCAAGGTGATTAACAACGCCAGAATCTAGATAATACATAAGGATATTTTTAGACCCGTACTCGCCCTCAGATTTATCAACAAATTTAGCTGCTGAGACATAATCACCGCTGTCTATTTTTGTTCTCAGTTTTGAGTAGTATCCAGTAAGATTAGAACCACAACCGCTCATCGTTGCGGCAATGTTTGCACTTGCCGCAACGATGAGCATGCGAATATTTTTACTCATCTTAAAATTGCCCATTTAATTATAATTATTTAAACTTTATACTTTTTCTTAGAAACGACTTTCTTTATTTTCTTCTGACCTATCCATACAGTTTCGTTATTTTCCAAATCAATCAACTCAAGCTCAATCTGGTAATATTTAAGTCGAGCTTTCTTATTGGCATCAAATATAGAATTTATTTGACCTTTCAACATGAAATCAGCAGCTGATTCATTACCTTTCTTCTTTGCATTTTTGGAATTAAGAGATTGATCTTCTCTTTCTTCTCTTATTTCATTTCTTTGAGATTTTGAAGCTACAAAAGTTACTTTTCCTGAATTTATAAAGCTTCTTTCAAGATCTTTTATAAATGTTTCAGTGCTTATATGCTCTTCAGCTTTATTTAATACAGAGCCAACTATAACTTTAGGCTTTCTTCCATTTGCCATTTTATAGTCTTCCACCCATTTGCTTGCAAAAGAATCTGTAATCATCTCTTGAGCAACCTGATTAGAATCAGTATCGTTCCAATCGCCGCTTAAATCAATTTCTTCATTGTCATCTACTCTTGTTACTTGAGGGCCAGAACATGCAAAAAGTCCAACTGCAAAAATTCCCATTAAAAAATATACCGCTGTTTTCTTAAAGCTCATAACTACCTCTCATATTTTTCTATAATACAAATCAATTTTGATTGATTTTGTATTTATTTTAATTCTCTTTTGATATTATTTTTTTTAATTTTCTTTTACCTGCTTGCAGTATAAAAGATTTAGAAAAATCAAGGGATAAATCGCCCTTAACTTTTTGGGAACCTATTTTTATTGCGCCCTGCTCTATAAGGCGCTTTGCCTCATTCTTGCTTGAAACCATACCGCTTTTAACAAGAAGCTCTGATAATTTTAAAGTAGCATCATTAACAAGATATTCTTCTGTATCGTCTGGAATATCTTTTTTGACAAACACTTTATTAAATTCTTCTTTTTCTCTTAAAGCTGCCTCTTTACCATGATACCTTTCAACAATTTGCTCGGCCAGGGCAAGTTTTGCTTCTTTAGGATGCATACTCTTAATAGTATTTAAATCTTCTTGAGTAAGAAGTTCGTAATATTTACACATGAGTTCGTCAGAAATTGACATTATCTTTCCAAACGTATCTTTTGGAGTGTCGTTTAAAGCTATATAATTATTATAAGACTTTGACATCTTCTTGACGCCATCTGTCCCCTCTAAAAGAGGCATGGTAATTACTGTTTGAGGCTCTTTAATTCCGTAATCTCTTTGAATTTCTCTTCCTAAAAGCAAATTAAACTTCTGATCATTTCCGCCAAGCTCTACATCAGCTTTTAACGCTACAGAGTCGTACGCTTGAAGCAAAGGGTATAAGAACTCTACGATACTTATTGGTCTATCTTCCTTATAACGCTTTTCAAAGTCATCTCTTACAAGCATTTGAGCCACTGTGCTTTTTGCCGCAAGGTTCAAAAGTCCGTTTATCCCAAGCTCGCCAAGCCATTTGCTGTTATAAACAACTTCCGTTTTTTTTCTATCCAATATTTTAAAAACTTGATCAGTGTATGTTTTTATATTCTTTTGAATCTGTTCTTCTGTCATAATAAGGCGAGTCTCAGATCTACCCGACGGATCTCCTATTCTTGCAGTAAAATCACCGATTAAAAATACTATTTGATGACCTAAATCTTGAAATGTTTTTAACTTATTTATAATTACAGTATGACCCAAATGCAAATCTGGAGCGGTTGGATCAACACCAAGCTTTACTCTTAGTTTTTTACCTGAAGAAAGCTTTTCTTCAAGATCTTCAATAGGAATAATTTCGTTTGTTCCACGCTTAATTTTGCCCAAAACGCCTTTCATCTATCTATTATTTCCTTTAAATATTAATATCGCAAACAACAAACCGGCACCGTATGCCTGGCTTTAAGAAGACAAGATTACAAATAATCTTATGATCATTTTACATATTATTGGTCAAACTGACAAGGTTTTCAATACTTTAAACGTTTTATCGTCAAATTTCTTTTCCAGACTTATAGCACGGTTTATAGGTACAGCAGAAACGTTTCCGTTTGTTATGCCAACAAGTTGATTTATCTTTCCTTTGTGAAACAAGTCTATTGCCGCATGACCAAATTTTGAAGCAAGTATTCTTGTTCTTGCCGTCGGTCTTCCACCACGTTGTATATACCCCAAAGTACTTACTCTTACTTCAAGACCAGTGAGTTTTTCAATTTTATATCCAAACTCGCAAGAAGATCCGCATCCTTCAGCAAAAGCTATAATTTCTGAAGTTTTCCCTTTTTCTTTCCCTTCTTTAAGTCCTTTTGCAAGTTTATGAAAATCCGTACCCATTTCAGGGACTATTATAAACTCACACCCTGCAGCAAGACCTACATCTGCCGTTAAAAAACCATGTTCTCTACCCATAATTTCAACAACAAAAATTCTATCATGGCTTGTAGCCGTATCTCTTATCTTGTCTATAGATTCAACTGCTGTATTTAAAGCTGTATCATATCCTATTGTTTCATCAGTTCCATAAATATCATTGTCTATTGAAGCTGCTATATTCATAACTTTTATACCTTGCTTTGAAAGCGCATTTCCTGCGGCCAAAGAGCCGTCGCCGCCAATAATTATTAAACCTCCTAGCTCAAGCTCTTTTATAGCTTTAATAGCTCTATTCATACCTGTTTTTGTTTTCATTTCAGGACATCTTCCTGTATGAAGCATTGTCCCACCAGAATTTATTATACCGCTTACAGAACGAGCAGTAAGGTTTACATATTCATCTTCAAGGAAACCCCTAAAACCTCTTTTTACGCCAACCATTAAATAACCTGAAGCAATCCCTTGTCTTACTACAGCTCTAATAGCTGCATTCATACCTGGAGCATCACCGCCGGAAGTTATAACACCTAGTCTCTTTGCCATAAATATCTCCTATTGTCATTATAAGCGCTGATAAAAATCTAATTACCGATAAACGAAACGGTATTACCTAAATCTCTAACATCGCAATTATGCAAGTTTAAAGCAAAAGCATGCAAAGTATGCAAAGTATTGTTATATGAATCTTCATTTATTTTAACACTAGACTCAAGTTTATAAACAACAACTTCACTTTTATTTATTAAATCTATCTTGTTTTTGCTATTGACACCATCCATGCTCCGTTATAAACCATTCTTTGGAAATTAAATTTATAACTTCTAACTTTCTCACCGTAAGAACTGTTCCTCCATCTAAAAATATGAATTGTCTCTTATGCCCATAACATGCCAGCTTTCACCTTTACAACTTTGATAGAAAATTTTCTTACCTTTTATTCGGTAATTAGAAAAATTTATGTTTTTATCAAATGAATAACAAACAATACAGTCTTCTTTCTGATCATTGTCGTAATTATATTGAACAATCGCATATTTTTCATAAACATAGATATCAGACATATTTGAGTTTTTATCTATTGTTCTCCAATAACGTAACATAAGAATCTATTCCCTTTAGAATCAGCTATTTTAATAGCCTTGCAATTTAATTTAAGAAGTTTTAAATCTGGCAATTCTAAAGCATTACTTTTAGAGGAACAAATCAAAAGCAGTAGACAAACTATAAATAGTTTCTTCACGCACATCTACCTAAGTAATTTTATGAATATCTTTTTTTTACTAACATTATAGAAACGGATTTGAATATAGCAGCTATAGGAACAGCAAAAACCACACCTAAAAATCCAAAAACATGTCCGCCTGCGAGCATTGCAAAAACCATACTAACAGGTCCTAAATTTACATTATATCCAACAACTAAAGGTTGTATAAAATTGTCATCTAAAAATTTTATAAAAGCATATACTATAGCTATTTTAATAACTATAGCAAAAGTTTGGTATTGTACAGCGCCCACTCCGACAGCTAGAGTAAGACCCACAATAGGTCCCAAATATGGTATAAGGTTTGCAATACCTGCAATAGTACCAATAAGCAAAGCAAAATTGACGTTTAGTATACTTAAAGATAGAGCAGACATGCTTCCTACAAAAAATGCTTCTATAAGTTGACCTCTTACGTATCTGCCAAAAATAGAATCTACTCTATAAACTATTGATAAAACCATTTCTACATAATTTGGAGGGAATAATCCTAAAAGAGATTTTAAGCTTTTGCCTCCACCAAGTAACATAAAAAATACAATCATAGGTATCAAAACTATGATTGTAAAAATTGAGAACATACTCATAAGATAATTCGGAATTTGCTCAATCCTATACAATATAAAATCTTTTGATTCGGATATAACCACATTTGGAATATCGAATTTTTGCAATATAGGGAAAGAAGTTTCAAGTTTTAATCTCACAGCACTTACATAATTAGAAATAGGTTCGTAATATTGATCCGCATTAAACTGAAAACTTTCAATTTCATTTATTAAAATTGGAACAAGAATTATTAGAACTCCTGCAAATATTGAAATGAGAATAATAGAAACTATAACGACACCAATAATCCTCTTGTATCCAAAAGATTGCACATGCGTAACAAGAGGAGAAATTAGATAAGTTATAAAAGCTGCTATGAGAAACGGGGCAAGAATAGCTCTTGCTAAATACAAAAATAAACAACTGCCTAAAAACAGAAGTATTAAAATAACGAATATCCTGTTTTTTGTACTCTCGCTCATTTAAGCTCCTTCAACCTCAGAGCATTTTAATCTTGACGCAAACATAGAAGCCAAATTTTTCATTATTATTAACCCAATCTTACTATTTGATTCAAACATATCTTCAAGCTTGGCACAGTATATCAAGTAAAGTTCGCTGTCTTTTACAGCTTCTGCAGAGCATGTGCGTTTGTTATTTTCAAGTAAAGCTCTTTCTCCAAAAAAACCACCAAGCTCCACTACTTTGCTTGTAACACCACAAGAAAGCTTTACCCGACCACTTTTAACAATATAAACCACATTCTCTTCGCTATTATTTTCGTGAATTTTTTCCGCAGCCAAATAAGTCCTTTTAAAAACGACTAAAGCAATTTTTGCAAGAGATCTGTTTGAAAGTCCATGAAATAATGGAATCGTTTTCAAAAAAGATATTTCTTTCTTTAAAACACTATCAATAAAGAAAAAACTAAAAATTTCTTTTATCATATTTTCCCTTTTTTATATTATTTTCTTTCAACTTTATTTAATACATTATTTTTTAATAAAAATCGCATAAGATCTTTTCCGGCATATTTCTTTGCATAATCTAAAGCCGTATCTCCATTTCCATCTTTTGCGTCTAAACTTGCCCTGCTGGAAATAAGCAGTTTTACAATTTCCAAATTATCTCTATTTATTGCCATAAGGAGAGGATGGGTCCATCTGGTATTTTTAAAATTTACTCTTGCTCCTTTTCTGATTAACTTTTTAGCAAGTTCAATATCTCCTACTCCTATAACTGAACTTAAAATACTCCTAGATTTTTTTGTGTTTAGACGTACTCCTAAAGCAAATAATCTTATAGCTATTTTTCTGTCCGGTTTTACAACGGCAAAAATTAAAGGAGTACAACCATTTTGATCGGCAATATCACCAGCTGACTTGTTATATTCTAGTATTTGGCCGACCATACCATAGTTGTCAAAAAAGACAGCGTATGATAGAGGAGTTAATCCCATTAATATCTTTAATTAAAACATCGGCATTATATTCTAATGCTAGAGAAAGCATGGAATTATCACTTTTCATAGCAGAAATTAATGCTGGATATAAACCGTTATTATTCTGGGCATTTGCATCGGATTTGTTTTCTAAAAGATAAGAAGCTGCTTCATAATTACTATTTAAAAAGGCAAAAATAAGAGGCGTGTTTCCAGATGAATCTCGCATTTCTAAATCTGCTTTTGAATCAACAAACTTTTTAATTGATTCCAAATCTGAAATAATCGTTGCTTCTAAAAGATTTGCTGGCAAAGCTCCTAAATGACTAAGAAGCAAAGCACCCTTTAAGTTCTTTTCATTTAAAGCTATTGTAAGAGCTGTTAATCCTTTTTTATCCGTAGAGTTTATATCAAGAACTTTTTTTTCTACTATCTTTTCAATGATATCAAGCATATTTTGTCTGGAAGCAACCATTAAAATATTTGTTCCGTCTTGGTAAGATCCAGAAATATCTGCTCCATATTCAATAAGAAGATTAGCAGCTTCATTTAATTTATGATTTATTGCTATAAAAAGAGCTGATACACCTAAAGCATATTTATCATTAACATTAGCGCCTTTTAATATAAGAGCTTTTGCCATCTCTTCTTTTTTAGTATTTAGCGTGAGCAAAAGCACAGGCGTACCTCTTTCATCTTTTGCATTAGGGTCTGCACCATTTTCAATAAGCAGCGTAAACTTTTCATAGTCGTCTCTGTTTATTGCAGATATTAAGTCTTTATTAATATCTGCATAAACGGCATATGTTGAAAGTATAGGTAAAGAAAATAGGACAATAAAAACATTCTGTAAGAAAAACTTACAGGTTTTTATCCTCATTACACCTCCACAAAATAAACCATAAAATACACAGCCCTGTCATAACCGGCACTACAGACTTCATTACGATTGTATTTGTATCGGCAACACTTCTTGTGATTATATAAAAATAAAATATTCCGTATGCATAAAAAACTGAAATGGTTAAAGCAAAGCATTTTTTTATATGTCCTCGAAAATTACTTTTAAAAATAAAAGATATCGCTGTAACCCAAACGAGCAATGATAACAAATATTTAAACTCAATATTGCTTATATAGCAATAAAAAAAATAAAAAGGTTCAAAAATAAATCTTATAACGGATTTTGACTGTTCCTTTCTGTATAAAATAACTTTTGTGGTTGGTTTTTCTGCAATTATTGTTTCAACATTTTCTGACACACTACCTTCCATAACGGTCCAAACATCAGACATATATCCCCAACCATGCCAATCCGTAACGCCAAACATCATTAAATTATTACCTTTTGCAAAATTTATTAAAGAGACCTGTTCATTTCTGTCAAAATTTCTATATCCACAATTATAGACTTCAAAACCATCTATTCCTAAATTTTTGAGTTCTTCAAAGCTATATTTATGCCATTTCCACCAGTGTGGCACTATGACAAACATATTATTTTCATGGGCTTTTTTTATAGTATCTATTAAACTTAAATTTTTGTAGTCTTGTCCATTAAATTCTTTTGAAGATAACAAAACGATTGATATTCTATCTTCTGTTTGAATTTGTACGCCCGGATAGACAATTTTAAACTTTGCATATTCAGGAAATTTATCAAATCCAAATGTATGATTATGTTCCGTATTAAAAAAAGCATCAAACCCTTGCCGTAAATGAGCTTTTAAACTTATCATTGCAGGAGACACATTATCATGCGAGCTTATTGTATGAGAGTGAGTGTCAACAGCAATATAACCTTCAGGTTTTAAAAGTTTAGGACCAGCGATAGGTACTAGAGCAACAAAAGAAAATAACGAGGCTAAAAAAGCCAGAGAGTAAAAAAAATTATATATACTTTTAGAAATAGTTTTCCCGCTAATAAAACAGTAAATTAAAACCGTGCCGGATATCCATAAACACCAAGAAATTATAATTGGCTTATAAAAATCTCTGTTTAGAGTCAACGCATAGAACGTAAAGGAGTAAATTGGCTCTATACAGATTCTCATTCCTGGCCACATAATTGAAAATTCTGGAGTTTTAAGACCAGTTATTAAATCATACGAATATATTGGAGAATGAAAAATAAAACTTGATACTGTTATTATAAAAAGAATTAAAATTAGAACCTGAGTTGATTTTGAAAGTCGCATTTACTCTCCAGTATATTACTTAGCTAAACAGGAGACCACGAAGGACTGTAAGAATTTCCTGGTATTTCTGTAAGTTTTCTCGTACCTGAACCATCTATAGCCATAACATAAATTTCATTTTTCCCTGATCTGCTTGAACAAAAAGCTACAAATCTACCATCTGGAGACCATGACGGATTTTCATTTTTACCTTGACTATTTGTAAGTCTTACTATTTTAGCCGTGGGCAAATCATAAATATATAAATCATAATTTCCCTTACCTTGCCTCATGGTAAAAACAATTTTATCGCCTTTTGGAGACCATGACGGAGAGTCGCAAAAACCATTTGTGGACAATCTCCTTACATTTGCGCCACCAATATTCATTATGTAAAGCTGCGGATATCCTGCCCTGTCTGAAATAAAAACTATTTCTTGCCCATTTGGAGCAAAAGATGGACTTGTATCTATATAAGAACCTGCCGTTAACTTCTGCAAAATTTCACCCGAGATATTTATAAGATATAAATTAGGGAAATTGCCTCTTGAAAGAGTAAGCAGTATTTTATTGCCATCTGGAGAGAATACGCCAGTTGCATTTAAACCTTGGTATTTAGAAATAATTCCACGCCTATTTTTTACAATATCTAAATAAAATAGGTCGGGATTATTATATAAATAACTTGTATAAATTATCATCTCGCCTTTTGGAGACCATTTGGGAAGAATATTTATTTTGTTGTCTCTTGTAAGTCTGCGAATATTGTAACCGTCGTAATCTATAATGTAAAGCTCTTTATGTTTTGTACTGTTGTTTACAAAAACTATATTAGTCCGCGCAATACCTGTATCCCCGATAAATCTTTTTACTACTTCATCGCTTACTTCATGAGCCATATATCTGTAATTAGAAAGTTCTCCTTTAAATGTTCCGTTATAAATTATTCCGCCAGATTCAACATCAAATATTTTAAATTCAATAGTCACATTATCAACATTTGAAGACACCGAAGCGCTAATGAGAACTGATGCAGACGTTGCAGGCATTATATTGAAATATCTAGAAAGCACAAGATCGTTTTGTATTACATCTTTTAATAATTTTGCATATTTACTTGAATTTGCATTCTTATCTGCAGCAGTAAAGTCCTCTATAGCAATATCAGATCTTTTCTTTACTGACGTAGATAAAGACAAATACACGTCATCTTTAGCATAACTTAAAGACAAACAACAAGACAACAAAGCAATTAAAGAAAAAAAATATTTTCTTATCATCATTTTATAATCCTAACATTTAAACTCAAAGGAAACACCTAAAGAATCTCCTTCATATCCTTCTGGAAGCTCTAAAAATGGAGACGCTCTACGAATAGTGTCCATGGCATTTCTGTCATAGTCTCCATTACCGGATGACTCTTTTACTGAAACATCATAAACAGAACCGTCTTTATTTATTTGAAAATGCACTAATACTCTTAAATTACTATAACTTTCAGCCCAACGCCATTGCCGTTTTACTTTTCTCATTATTTGATTTGCATAATACGGATATTGAAAATTTTTAGCATCAAAAAAAGTAGACGCATATAAAGATCCGTTCTCTCCTTGCAAAGATTGAGTCGTTTGTCGCTGCACTGTTTCAACCGGAGCTGTTGGAGTATTATTTTCTAATTTTTCTACTTTCTTTTCTGACGTACTTTTCGTAACAGAAGAATCTACTTTACTTACATTCTTTTTTTCCCCTTTTGCTTTTACTTGCTTATCTTGAGTTTTTTCCTTTTTGACAGTAATATCGTCTTTTGTTTTAGTAGTAGGTTCTTTAATTTCTTCCTTTATTTGATCTTCTTTTATCTCGCTTACACTTTTGTCAGTATTGTTATCGTTGCCAGCAGAGTTTTCTTCAACTACAGGTAAAGATACAACATCTTGCGCTTTATGACTTGTAGAATAAAAAGTAACATCTATTGGCACAGAAAGGTATATTACCTTTTCTGTTCCATAAACTATAAAGAAAAAGAACAACGCATGCAGTAATATAGAAATAAGAAAACATATGAAAAAGTTATTCGATTTTAACATTATTATAAGCTTTAATTTTTTCTTTTGCTGTTAAAGATTCAGAACTTTTAGGAAAGTTTTCAACTATTGAAGAAAAAAGTTTTAAAGCTTCTTGTTTTTTCCCAAGATTTTCATAGCACAAAGCAATCTTAAGTTTAGCCGAAACAACCTGATCAGATCTATTGTATAATTCTTCAACTTTTTGATACTCTTTTATAGCATCTTCCCACATTTTACGAGAATAAGAGCATTCGCCTAAATAAAATTGCGTTTGAGGAGCAAGCTCTGCATTTGGGTATTTTTCAATAAAAGACTTAAATCCGCTGTAAGCAAGCTCGTATTTGCCCATTGAATAATCGCTATATGCGCTTTGATAAACAGACGACGGTAGAACAGAAGTAGCTTGCTTGCTCCCATTTGAATTGTTATCTGAACTCTGGTTTAAATCTTTTTCATTTTGACTCAAAAAAGAGACTTTGGACTGCAAACCCTGAACTAAAGCATTAAGAGATTTTACAGAATTAACTAAAGAGTCAACGTCTTTATTTAGCATAGCGTTGTTTTCCTTAAGCTCTTTAGACTCTATTTGCAATTGAGCAACAACGCCTTTTAAATCGGTGATATTGTCCTGATTTAAAAGAACACACCCTGAAAAAATTACAATTACTAAATAAAATAAAGAAAAAAGAATTTTAGTATTCATATTTATGTTATTTAATTGAGCGTTTTTGTTTCAGCTCTTCTATTTTTTGCCCATGCGACGTCATTATTTTCATCAATAACAGGTTTCTCGCTGCCATAAGAAATTGTAGCTATTCTATTTGGAGAGATTCCAAATTTTACGTAATAATCTTTGACTTTCAATGCTCTACGTTGCCCCAAAGAAAGGTTATATTCTGATGTTCCTCTATTATCTGCATGTCCTTCAACAACAACTTTTAGAGATAAATTTTTGGATAAATACGCAGCATTTTCTTTTAAAGATCCTAAAGACTCTTCATTTAAATCACTCTTGTCAAAACCAAAATACGCTATTTTAAGATTACTATTTACTTCAGAATCCCCTCTAACAGAAGGTTCATCAGAGAAATTTACAGTTTCAATTCCGTTACTATTTATATTTTCCTTCTTTATATCTTGCCGCTTGCACCCAAAAGAACAAACAAATAATCCAATCAAACAAAGTATTGCAACTCTTTTCATTTTATCCTCCTAATCATTTTTATATCTACAAATTTATTCTATATTATTGTTAAATGGCCTGCGTATTTTATTACTTTATCGTTTGCCGTGTCAAATTTGCAGAATCTTAGCAAAGGGATCTAAGAAATCAAAGAAAAGATATTTGGTACTTCATAAGGAGGTATTAGTTATATTTAGTAGCGAACAAAAGATCAACGATTCCGGGTCAGGTAGTCGCTTTCAATATCCCTAGTATATGCTATTAGACCATAACTGCCTCCTATAAAGTAGCCACGCTGATCGTAATCAGCAATTGTTTGTTGCAATGTGTCTATTTCATTTCTGAGAGCATCTAAGCTAAACCTATGATCGCTTAATCTTTCAATATTTACAAATCCTCGTTCTCTGGCCATACTTATAGCTCTCTCAACTCCTTCTCTTTGTCCTGCTTCAATAATTTTAATTAAATCATTAATAACGCCTAATTTTTGTACACTATTTTGTCTTTCTTTTACTGCTACTCCCCTAGCACAGCCGTGTTTTAGATGTGACATAGCTTTTGGCGCTAAATGTTTTACAAACATGGTTATTTGATATTGCTTCAACATCGCATGTTGACTCCTTTCTTCTTGAGGAAATCCCAATTCGTCAACTCCTATATTTCTTAGCTGCCTATCTGACCATTTATACCAAAGATCTGGAGCTACAATACCAAGAATTCCTAATTGACGAAAAAACCTCTTTAATGAATATAACGGACAGTTGGAATACGTGTTACCATCAAATGGGCCATATATATAATGACCTCCTACGTATAATATTGGCCACACATCTGGTCCATAGTCTTCCGTTGCTATTTTTGCCATCCAAAATATCTCTCCTTCTTCAAATCCTTTTTGGCGAAATATCCCTTTTAAATTCTCAATTCCCGGATTATCAACATATCTTGGCTGAAACGATGGGAAAAAAGGACACGCTTCACTGGATATCCTACTATGATTTCCATTCCTTGCAAAAAAATTTTCTCCCTTTTTGAAACATCCAAAGCTCCCAAAACTTAATACTACTATTATTAATGATAGCCATAAATACTTTTTCATATACATATATTTAATATAATATATTAATACTATATCTTCTATTTATTTAGCAAACAGTTTGTGATTTTTATTTTCCCCTTTCAAAAAGTTCCTCTTTGATCAAACCGACAAATTCGGATATATGTTTAACATAGCAGAGTTGTAAGGTTCTACAAAAATTTGATTTTTAACATGCAAAAAGCTAAAATTGCCTTGTAAATTATCTATAATTTAATTTTAGAGAGGGCTGGTAAATGGAAAGAAAATATCAAGTTGTGGTTATTGGAGCGGGGCATGCAGGCTGTGAAGCATCTCTGGCGTGTGCAAGAATGGGCATTAAAACACTAATAATTACATTAAATGTTGATTCAATAGCAAGAATGCCCTGTAATCCTGCTATAGGCGGAATTGCAAAAGGCCAAATGGTAAGAGAAATAGATGCAATGGGTGGAGAAATGGGCCAGATAACGGACAGTGCTGGACTCCAATTTAAAGTATTGAACAGCTCAAGAGGCCCTGCAGTATGGTCTCCAAGAGCACAATGCGATAAAGAACTTTATTCAGTATTGATGTCAAAATCTCTGCAAAATCAACCAAATCTTGAAATATTACAATCCGAAGTTACCTCTCTTATAGTAAAAAACGGAAAAGTTTGTGGGGTTAAAATACTAACAGGCGAAACTATTGATACGGATGCTGTAGTAGTAACTACAGGAACATTTTTAAAAGGAACCATACATCTTGGAAAGATGTATTTTGAAGGCGGAAGATTCAATGAGAAGGCAGCGTCTTATCTATCGAAATCTTTGACTCAAGACTGTGGACTTGTTCTTGGAAGATTTAAAACAACAACAACCCCAAGAATTAATTCTTTATCCATAGATTATTCTAAAATGACTGAACAATCTGGTGATGAAAAGCCAAGACCTTTCTCACATTTTACTGAAGTAGAACAGTGGAGGAAAGATCTAAAGCAGCTTTCTTGCTGGTTGACTTACACAAACCCTAAAACACACAAGATAGTTGGCGACAATCTTGAATTATCATCTATTCCTATTGGTAAAGTAAACAGCAAAAGTCCTAGATATTGCCCTGCAATAGAAGAGAAAATAGAGCGTTACCCAGAAAAAACTAACCATCATATATTTGTAGAACCTGAAGGATATAATACTAATGAAGTTTATCTAAACGGCCTTTATACGGGATTACCTTTTGACTTACAGCAACAGATGATAAATTCAATTGCAGGTCTTGAAAATGCAAAGGTTATAAGATATGGATATGCTATTGAATACGATTATTCAAACCCTCTTCAGATAAAGAAAACTTTAGAAGCTAAAACAGTTGAAAATCTTTTCTTAGGCGGACAGATAAACGGTACTACAGGCTATGAAGAAGCAGCATCTCAAGGTTTTGTGGCTGGTATAAACGCAGTCTTGAAAGTTCTGGGAAGAGATCCTATTATACTTAAGAGAAATGAATCTTATATCGGTATACTTATAGACGATATAACAACTAGAGGAATGGATGAACCTTATAGAATGTTTACATCAAGAGCCGAATACAGACTTTCTATAAGAAACGACAACACGGATTTAAGACTTATGGATATCGGTCATTGTTTAGGCCTGATTTCAGACAAAGCTTACAAAAAGTTTGATCTTTATAGACAAACTGCGTCAGATATTTATGAAGGTATAACAGATAATCTTCCATCTGACGAAGATTTAGCGCCTTGGTCATTAGAAAAAGCAAAAGAAGAAGTTTATATACATAAAAAATATGAAGGATATATAGAAATCCAGGATAAAATGGCAAATAAAATGAAAAAGAACGAAGATCGTCAAATCCCTGAGGATTTTAATTACGATAAAATTGATTCTTTTTCATCTGAAACAAAACAAAGATTAAAAGAAGTTCGTCCTCAAACTATAGGACAAGCTTCAAGAGTCCATGCAATAAAGCCATCTGATATAGCAATACTTACAATATGTCTTGAAAAACAAAAAAAAGAAAGAAAGCAGAAAAAAACTTGAAAAATAAAACTATCGATATTTATTGTTTTTCAGGCACAGGCAATACTTATCTTACGGCAAAAAAAATTGCTGCAACAATGGAAGAGAGTGGTTGCATAGTATCCATCTATGATTTGGCAAAAGCAAATCCTAAAGACATAAATTTGTCGCATATTATAGGTATCGGGTTTACAGTTGCATGTTGGAACACATTTCCTGTCGTCAAAGATTTTATAAATAACTTGCCAACCGGTAACGGCGCTGAAGTTTTTGTATTTACAACTATGGGGGATTCATCATTAAATACGGCTGGAAATTTCAGTTGTGTTCTTAACAATAAAGGATACGACATTATTGGCGCTCAAGGGTTTTTAATGCCAAACAACTTTATAGCTGTTCAAAAAGAAGAAAAAAATATTCTAAAAAGAGAAAAAGCCTACAAAAAAATTGAACTTTTTGCCAATCAATTGGTTGATGGATCAGCAAAACATTACAGAACCAATATATTTTTTAAAGTTTGTTTTTCCATCACCAACTTTATAACAAATAGATGGAGAGGAAAAGTATTTCAAAAAATTGTAAGGTTTGGATTAGAAAAAAATAAATGCGTTAAATGTGGGCTTTGCATTAAAATATGTCCCGTTGAAAATATTGAATATGATGTAAGGAATTACCCAATTTTTAATGGCATGCACTGCCAATTGTGCATGAGATGTATTTCTTATTGCCCAAAACACGCAATTAAATCCTTTTTACTGCGCAAAACATATAAGGCATTATCAATTGAGGAGGTAAAGAAATGGATTATTTAGAATATCTTGGGGAGGTAAAGAAATGGATTATTTAGAATATCTTGGGGAGGTAAAGAAATGGGTTATTTAGAATATCTTGAGGAGGTAAAGAAATGGGTTATTTAGAATATCTTGAGGAGGTAAAGAAATGGATTATTTAGAATATCTTGGGTTTGCCGCAGGCTTTTGTTCAATGATTGCTTTTATTCCTCAAGTTTATAAAACATATAAATTAAAATCAGCGAAAGGTATATCAATACAAACTTTCATTATTTTTTCATTAGGATTAGTCCTTTGGACTATATATGGCTTAATAGTTCAGAAAGCACCTATATACATTACAAATAGTGTCATGCTTATAGTTTCTAGTGCTCAAATTATTTTGAAAATAAAATACGACTGAGCAGGTAAATTGCTTAAAAAACAAGGAGGATGCAAATGAAGAAATTTGTAACAAGCCTTTTTGCAATATTTTTTATTTTTACTGTAACACCTATATGCTTGTTTGCTCAGATAGATCATGACGCTATTGAGAAAGTAAAAACTGAAGCTGAAGCTAAAGAGCTTAAACGACAAGCCTCTGAAGAGATAAAAAAAATAAAAGAGGATGTTAAAGCTATGAAAATAAAAGCGGCTGATGACGAAGATACAGTTAAGAAAAGCGCTTCTCAGAAAAAAAAGTCGGCCGCATCTGAAAAAAAATCTTCTGAGTCTGATGCAGAAGTTTTAGAAAAGAAAGCAAAAAACATGAGAGATACTGCTAATCAAAAAGAAAAAGACGAGCTTAATAAAATTAATGCCATGCTAAAAGACGCAAAAAAAGCAAGAGATGAGGCAGAAAAACAAGCTGATGAATATCAAAAAAAATGCAATGGCAAGTCCCGATGCAAAAAAACAAAGAGCAGAAGAATTGTTAAAGAGCATTAAGAAATAAAATTTACTGAAATAGAAGAATCTTAAAGAATGATAAATGAAGAACTTTTTATAAAATTTCAAGAATACGCTTCAAATAATATTATTAGCTTTTTTTCACAAGAAATTAGAGAAACGTTTGAGGAGTATTTTACAGAACTTGGACAATGGAACAAAATCTTAAATCTTATCTCATTTAGAAGTGAAAAAGATTTAATTTATAGACATTTTTGCGACAGTTTATATAGTGCTAAGGTTATAAACGATATTGCTGGCAAAGATACTCTTTTAAAGGTAGCAGATATTGGTACAGGTTCAGGAATGCCTGGAATACCTGTAAAAATTGTTTTGCCTAACATCAAAATGACATTGGTAGAGTCTATAACAAAAAAGTGCAAATTTCTTGAAAATGTAAACAATAAACTTAATCTCAATATGGAAATATTAAATACAAGGGCCGAAGAAATTGGACAAAATCCTAAATATAGACAACATTATGATTTTGTTTTATCTAGAGCCGTAAGTAAGTTTTCCCCTAACCTTGAAATTTGTATACCTCTTTTAAAAGTTGGCGGTTATTTTGTAGTCCATAAAACAAAAAAGTCTGCTGAAAGCATTGAAGATGGGCTGCCATCAATTGAAAATGCATTAAGACATCTTGGAGCAAAATTAGAAAAGACTATTCCTTATAATTTGCCAGAGCAAGGACTTGATTATTGTATTCTAATCTTCAAAAAATATAAAGATACCCCGTCTCAATTTCCTCGCAAATCAGGAATCCCTGAAAAGAAATCTTTGTAATAACAATATTGACAGATATTATTTATATGTTTTTTTAAATAAATTTGATATAAAGCACAAACTAACACGGCCTGCGTTTCTTATTTAAGTCCTATTTTTCTTTACTTTTCACTCTCGGAATTTTTTTTATAAATTAACTAATTAGAGATAGAATCCCATGCAATAAAAATTTAGATTTTTATTGCCTTTTGAAGTTCGGCAACTTTATTTATATCTTCCCATTTGAATTCTTTTTCTTTTCTTCCAAAGTGCCCATATGCTGCTGTCTGCGCATATATTGGCTTTC
>JAISEM010000047.1 GCA_031264105.1 Endomicrobium sp. | reverse complement strand
TATTTGGCAGACATAAAAGATTTTGAGGAGAAAAGTAAGTATTTAAAAATATTTCATAAAATGCGCATTAATGATGTTGCTATAGTATATAAAACTTAATTGGTTATGATAAAAGTTTGGTATATGATTTATTGACTCAAAAATTCCAATATTAACATACTTCCTTCCTATGTTTCCTGTAATCCTTCTGCTCTTGTCAAGGATTTGCAAAATATAATAGAAAAAGGTATACGTAAGGCTAGGCAACTTATTCCTGTCGATATGTTTCCGCAGGGCGTATCATGCGGAGACTATTGTTTTATTAGATCTCATTTAGCTTAATAGTTAGTGGAGAATACTTTTTATGAGGAAATTTAGTCTTTTATTTGTTTTTGTGATTTTTTGTATTAGTTGTATTAAAAGTTTTGTTTATGGAAAGATGTTAACAATTGATAATTATCTAGATATGATTGCTAACAATAACAGTGGACTGAAGTCTATCCAGGCAAATATTGATGCTATAAAAGGTAAACTTGCTGAGATAGAAAGGGTGTACGGATTTTTTTTTACTGCAGGCATAAGTTATAGTGATGATAAAAGCGGTAGACCTCATAGTCATGGTATTAAACTTGATGATTTAATAAATTGGAAATATGATTTATCTTTAAATAAACAATTTGAAACCGGAACAAAGTTGTATTTGGGAGTTGATGGTTCTTATGGAACTTATGATTATGTTAACACTGATAATTACAGCATAAAAGATATTGCTCCTTTTGTAAAACTTGAACAGTCACTTTGGAAAGATATAAATGGGGGTTCTACAAAAGCAAGTATTGCTAAACAAAAAGCAAGTGCAAGGTCTCAATTGTATTTACAGGAATATAAAAAGCAGAAGCTTCTTTTGGATGCAACGAAAGCTTATTGGGATTTGTCATATGCAAAAACAGTTGTAGATTTTAAAGTAGTATCTTTTGATAGGAAAAAAAAGATTTTGGAGTGGAATCAAAGAAGATACAAAATGGATTTAGTCGAAAAATCTGATCTACTTCAGTCTCAAGCCGCAGTAAAGTCTGGCGAGTTGAATTTAAAGCTTGCCTATGAAGACGAAAATAGAGATAATAGAACTTTCAATTTATTTATAAATATTAATGATGATAGCGCGAGATATGATGTTGAGAAGTTTGAAGATAAGGGAAATTCATTCAAGATTGATAAAAACCTTTCAAGGAAAGGAACAAGAGCTGATGTCCTTTCAGCATTAGAAGGTGTAAACACAGCTTTATATGATCAAGAGGTTTCTCAAAGAACTAGAGGCGCCGATTTAGTATTTGAAGGGAAATATGCTCTTAATGATGTTGCTCAAAATCAAACTAATAAATCTTTTGAGCGTATAAAAGATGGCGACAGATCATCTTATTCTATAGGGTTAAGATATACATTACCGTTAGATTTTAAGATTAGAAAGGTTATAGATAAAGGTTATGAAGCCGCAAAAATCGCCGCTCACTCATTAGCTGAAAGTGCAGCATCAAAGGAAAACAATGATTGGATTGAGTTGCTTGATAATTGGAACAATACACGTATAAGGTTGGAAATTGCTTTTGATATTGAAAAAATACAAAGGCAACGTTATGAAGAAGATAGAAAACTTTTAGAGAGAGGAAGAACAACCACATATATGGTTTTGCAAAGCGAGGAAGATTTAGACTCATCAACTCTCAATGTTTTAAAAGGTATACTACAACTTATTAAAATAGATGAAGAAGCAAAGGCTTTTTATAGCGGTGTTAATGAAGTTCTATAAATTTGAAATAAAGGATTAAGGTATATAGTATGAATTTAGCGAGATTATCAATCAAACGCCCCACTTTTATCTTTGCCTTACTTATGACGCTTATTATTCTAGGCCTTGTTTCTTTAAGCAAGTTAAGCGTAAGAATGTTTCCTGATGTTGAGTTTCCTTATGTGGTTATAGTTACAACTTATAAAGGAGCAGGAGTTGCAGAAATAGAGCAGCTTGTTACAAAGCCTGTTGAAGATTCTTTAAGCGGAGTAGCCAGCTTAAAACATTCGTACTCTACAAACCAAGACAATATTTCAATAGTTTTTGGTGAGTTTGAACTTTCAAAAAACCCGGATGTTGCTGCTCAAGAAGTAAGAGATAAAATAGCGCAAATAAGAGGTGCTTTGCCTGAAGATATAGATGAGCCGTTAATAATGAAAGCGGACATGAATTCAATGCCTATAGTAATGTTGAGTTTAAAGTCTGAAGGTATGATCCCAAAAGAGTTGTATGATTTTGCAGATGATATAGTGTCAAAGGATTTAGCGCAAGTTGCGGGAGTTTCTCAGATAAATATAATTGGTGGATCAAAAAGAGAAATCCACATAGATGCTGACAGTAAAAAGCTTAAAGAATATGAACTGACTCTTACTACTTTAGCTACAAGAATTAAGTCTAATGCTTTAAATGTCCCTGCAGGAAATGTAACAAGAGGTAATCAAGAAATATCGTTTAGGACTATGGGCGAGTTTAAGTCCGTAGAACAAATAAATGACGTAGTAGTAAATTTTATGGGCAATGATAAACCTGTTCTTGTAAAAGACGTTGCAAAAGTCGAAGACAGTGTTGTAACAGAAGTTTCAAGAGCAAGGCTTGATACTAAAGAAAATGGTGAAATAATATATCATCCGTCTCTTTTACTTGCAGTTTATAGACAGGCCAAGGGAAACGACGTGACCGTTTCTGATGGTATAAGAAAAGAGCTAACCCGAGCTAATGAGAGATATAAAGAATACAAAGGCAGTCCTAAACTTACACTTATTTCAGATCAGGCTCGTGGTGTAAGAATGAATATTGATGACGTAAAGTCTACAATAATAGAAGGTATTTTCCTTGCTATAATTGTAGTTTATTTCTTTTTAGGAAGTTGGCGCTCTACTCTTATAACTGCTTTAGCTTTGCCAAATAGCTTAATAGGTTCTTTTGTGTTTATGTACGCTTTTGGGTTTAGCTTGAACGTTCTTTCTTTAATGTCTTTATCTCTTGCGGTAGGTTTGCTTATTGACGACGCTATTGTTGTGCGTGAGAATATTTTTAGACATTATGAAGAAGGTTCAAATCCAATAAAATCTGCAATTGATGGCACTAATGAAGTTACTTTGGCTGTTATAGCTACAACAAGTACAGTTATGGCGGTGTTTCTTCCAGTTGCTTTTTTAAGTGGAATAATGGGACGATTTTTTAAAGAATTTGGGCTTACTGTTGTGTTTGCAATGATTATTTCTGTTATAGATGCTTTGACAATAGCTCCTATGCTTTCAGCCTATATTATTCCTGATCATAATAAAATTAAATCTATCAAAAAATCAAAATTTAAAGAAATTAGAGATATCATTGTAAAAGTTTTCAGACGTTTTAGTGTAGATTTATTCAATTTAGCTTTTTCTTTTTGCGAAAATCTGTATAAAGAGTTTATAACATTTATAGTAAGAAAAGATATATCAAATATCCCTGTTAAGTTTGCTGGAAAGCAAAGACGTTTTATAATTAGTTGGAAATTTGCAACTTTAGCTATTTCTTTGTTTATTTTTCTTTTCACTGTAGGTATAGCAAAAAAATATATTAAAACCACATTTATGCCAGCATCTGAATGGGGGGAATTTAACGTAAATGTAACTGCGCGTCCGGGAACTTCTTTGGATCGAATGGATAAATATGCAAAAGATATAGAAGATATTGTTATGAGCGACCCTAACATTGAATTTGTTTCTTCAACTATAGGTTCGGAAGGTATGTTTTCTAGTTTGCCAAACCAGGCAACTATTTATGTCAAAATGATCTCCAATGATTCTAAAGGCGGTATTATTACAAGATTTTTTGGTAAAAAAGATAAATCCGAGAATACTGCTAAAAGAACGCGTACCACTTCGGAAATGAAGGATTATCTAAGAAAAGTTCTAAGCGATAAATATGGAAATGAGCTTGAGTTTTCAATACTAAGAAAGTCTATAGGAGGATCAGAAAGCGAATTCCAACTTGAACTCAAAGGTGCAGATATTGAGATACTTTATGATATGGCGAAGATTCTTATCGAGAAGTACAAAGATATACCTAATTTTGTTGATATAAGTTCCAATTATAAGCCGGGTAAACCTGAAGTGCGCATTGAGTTGGATACAAAGAAAGTGGAAGATTTTGGCGTAAGTTCTGTAGTTGTTGGAAATGAAGTAAGAGCCATGATAGATGGCGCCTTGGCTGGCAAGTTCAGACAGCGCGGTCTTGAGTACGATATAAGGGTTAAATATGATGATAGTCAAAAAGATATAGCTAAAAATTTTGACTCAATATATGTAAACAATGTTAACAATAAACTTATAAAACTTAAAAATTTTGCTCGTACAGAATTTTCATCAGGACCTACGCAGATATTTAGAAAAGATAGAAATCGTTATGTTACTGTTGAGGGAAATGTTTCTACTGGCGGAGCAATAGGCGAAATACAAAAAGAGGCAATGAAAATATTTGATGAAGTAAAATCTGATCCTAAATATAAAGATAAGTATAAAAATGTAGTTATAGATTCTTCTGGTAATGCAGAAGATATGAGAGATATGTTTAAGAGCATAACAATAGCAGGAGTTCTTTCAATATTATTTATATTTATGGTTCTTGCAAGTTTGTATGAGTCTATAATAACGCCTTTTACAATTATGACCGCTCTTCCTCTTGCAATTGTCGGTGGAATTATTGCTTTACTGATATCTCGCCAACCTATAGATATGTTTACAATGATAGGCATGATAATGTTGCTAGGTATTGTGGCAAAGAACTCTATTCTTTTGGTTGACTATGCTCAACAACAAATGAGAACTGGCAAGAGCATAGACGATTCAATAATAAAAGCAGGTGTTATAAGACTTCGTCCAATACTTATGACTTCTTTTGCTCTTATTGCTGGAATGCTTCCTACAGCTTTAGGTCTTAGTGAAGTTGGCAGTTTTAGAAAAGGTATGGGAATTGTCGTTATCGGTGGAGTTGTAAGCTCTACAATCCTTACGTTGATAGTAATTCCATCAATATACGAATATATGGATAAGTTCAGACATTTCTTGCGAAAAATTACAGGAAGACCCAATAAGAGAATGATTGATTACACTGAAGAACAGTTGAAAGGAAAAAATTTGTAGTTTAATAGATACTCTTTTGACTTTTATAAATAAATAATATTATAATACGGACAAGTGTAACAATTATTTGTCTGTATTTTTTTTCTGCGATTTCCTCTTTGGGTGAAATTCTCTATTATTTAGGTTAATGTTTCTGCTTTCATAACGGCTTTAGGGAGCTTAGACGCGAAGTGAAAGAAGCATTTCCAATTTTATAAGTTTTGAGAGAAGCTTTCCTTTTAAAAAAGGATTGTTGTTTTTTTCTTTCCATATATGAAAATAAAAAATCTCTGCACTAGCCGAGATTTTTTTATTTTTTAAGGAAATTAATGAGACAGTAAAATAAAAGACTAAAGGGAGTTTTTTTTCATGAACCTAAAGTCAAAATTATTAGATTATTTTGATATCTATTGGGGAAAAAAATATTTCTTGTAATTTTTTTTTTGCTTCAAATAAAGAACTAGTTGATAATGTTTTCCTTTTCCGCAGTTTATTGTCGTAGTATCTAAACGTATAATTCTTTCCTTGCTTTTCTAATTTTGAGCGCATAATAACGTTCTCCTCTTGAGTAGGATATTAGTACAACTACAAGATTTACTAATTTAAGTCTTTAATTACGGTCATTCGTTTTCGTTGTTCATTTTATCTCCTTTTATTTTAAGCACCTGTCGCTGAACATAAATATGTTATTCTGTTTTGTATTTCTTGGTATATTGGAGCGCGGTTGTCGGGAAGTTTTCCAAGAATGACCTCTAGTCTCCATTTATAGTCCCAGTTATTGTATATACATTGCTCTCGCTGCTCGGGAGTATATAGATCGTCATTAGTAAATATTACTATTAGCTGCATTTTAGTTAAGTTTTTAGCATTTACGTTTATACCAGATGGGAGACTGTCTGATCGCGCCGCTGTTAGGGGGGCGGCGTCCAAAACTCTTAGTGTCGATTAGAGTTTGGTATAGCGGGTCATCCATCCGTATGATAACCGATATAATCAGTAGTTGCCGTACACCTAATTCCCCACCTATTGCCTCCCTTTTACCTTCTTCAGGAAAAATGGGATGAGTAAATAGCATATTTAAAAACGTCCATTCCTTTAGCGGCGATCCATCTTCCTTTACTCTTAATCCATTTTCATCCAGCGCTGATCTATATGGCTCTAAAAATTCGGCGGTTGGTCGCCATTCGGGCCACTCTTTCTCAAAAACATCGGATAGATCTACCTCTGCATCAGGAGCGTACTTTTGACGGTTTTGCTCTAGGCGATCTAGTATCTCTCTCTTTAAGTTTGTTTATAATTGTGTATAGTGGATCATTTTTTGGATCATCTTTGGGAATGAGTCTAATTATCATCAATATATGATTTTTCTTTAAATCGTACTTCTTCAAAAAATTCTCTCGATCTTTTCGAGAATATTTTTCATTATTAGTAAATATTTCCTTTATCTTTATATCGATGTTTTCAGGAGGAGGCAGTGGAGGCATTTTCGCAAATTCCCATTGATCTCTTTGCCCGGCATCGCCTATTTCCTCTGTCTCGGCAGCATCTCTAAAATCTGCTATAAGTCGCTCTATCACTGGGTATAGTGGATCACCACCTTTGGGAAGGAGTGTAGATATTAGCGCCAGCGCCTCCTTACTTAAATGGCGCTCCCTCAAAAGATACTCTCGATATCCTGCATTATAATAACGGTTATTAGAAAATACTTCTCTTATATATCCCATACCTAGTCTGGGAGCTGTCTGTGGCGCTTGCCTGCTTGCTAATAAATCTTCGTCGTCCTCACTCCCTGCCTGTATCGCTTGACCGTCTGGTTTTTTTTCTCCTCCTCTTGCACGACTGCTTTTCTTAACACATTTTGGCTTGTATTTTGACTTGTATTTTTACAGGCGGATATGCCCATAAAAAAACTAGGAAGATACAGAAAATTACGAGGGCGTATAAAAATTTTATTGGGCGCGTCTTTTCCTTTTGATAGATTTTATATTATTTTTTTTATTTTTTTTGTCAAGTAGTTGTTGTTAAATTGGAAACTAAAATTTGGCAAAAAGGCATTTGCCTGTTGTTAATCCTGAGAGAGTCAGTTAAAAAACTTTAAAGACAGGGAAGGATGTTCGTTAAAATAGCGGAAAGATTTATGAATCAAGATTCTAATTGGGAACAATTTTTAACAGAAGGTCCGTTAGCACAATTTATTTTTTCAAGTGGTATAATAGTTGGCTTTGAATTTAACGCTGACACGGCTTTAAGAATTACGAATGAGCTTTGGACAGCCGCTGTTTGGGATACTGAACAAATAGAATTACTTTATGGTTGGTATAAATCAATTCCTGCTGAAAGTCGTGCCGGCGCCATAACATCGCTTACTCAATTAAAAGGAGTTTTAACTGCTAGACATTCAAATATCAAAAAATAACTTGCAAAACGGAAAGGATACAAATTGCCAAATGCTATGGTTATAGAGCTTGCAAGGTTAACTAAAGGCATGTCTTTTAACGATGATATGAAAGGATATGAAGCTTATTTCAAAAATATTTTAGAGTTTGATGAAAGAGCTGAACGAGCAGTTGAAAGGATAGTATATATGAACAATCTGAGTTCAGATATAAGCCTCTCTTCTGTGCCTAAATGGCTGAGAACTTTGGGCGCAGGTATTTATTATTTGACCCCTTGGGGTCGGTTTGGCAGGTATAACATAGGTTCTAGTTTTAAAGGATTGCAAGATTCTGTTTTTCTTGATATAAGCAAAGCACGCGAATTTTTTTTTCTTTACAAGAAGATATTACTAATACAGAAAAGTTTATAAACTTTATAAATTCGTTAATGTCTATCTCTGGAGCTAAAAATGACGAAACGGATACTGCTTTGGATGACTTTAAATCATTGCTTGAATTAACAACGGAAAAAGACATAGATGCAATGATTATGCAAAGTTTTATCAGCATAAATATTTTAAAATTGCCGTAACTGTTGCTGTAACTGCAGTACTTATTGCTTTATTTTCAGCTCTGACTTTCGGTATCGGTACAGTTGCTTTTACCATAGCCGGTGCAGTTTTAGCTGTAGCAGTAGTTGTTGCAGTTCTTGTGCGTAAGTTTTACTATAAAAAGAATATTAACCCATCAGATTTGTTAAAAGCTGTGACAGAATTCTACAAAACTCCTCCAAACCTAAAGATAGGAGATATCAATAAGTTCAGCAATATTGAGGCAATCTGTACTTTGGCAAAAGATGGTACGTTGAGTTCTCAAGATATTGGTAAACTCAAGTTAAAGGCATTGCGAAATCTTCTTGATAATAGTTATCCATGGACAATAAGCGCGCAAGAGAAGCTTTTTATTGTGGGTAAGGATATGCTAAATAGAATGGATACTTTGAAGGAACAAGTAATAGAACACAATTGTAACGATCCATATTATCTAAATAAAGAGCCTGACGCTGAAAAACGGAAGGTATTGGTAGAGAAAGAATTTAAATGGGATATACCAACAATTGGCAAACTTATTTTTGAAAAAAAATGCTGATAAGATGAATGAAAGCTATATAAACTCAAAAGAGTTTGAGGTTTTGGCTAAAAAACTGCTTGTAGTTATGTTTAATGATATCAAAGTAGCAAAAAATTATGATGCTATGATTAAAAGACTAAAATATATTTTACTACAAGAAGGAAATCGTCCAGGCATTGTTCCTAAAGATTTGAATATCTCTATAAATTAATTAGAAGACAGTAATTATTTTAACGATGATAACAGTCTCAAAAAGTCAGTGGTAGAAAATGAACAGTCAGCGAGACAAAATATAACTAATGTTGAGCTTAAATTAGATAAAAGTATAAACATACAAGGAGCTGGAAGACGTTTAGTCGGCGTAATGGGCGAAGGGTTTACTAAACCTGAAGAAGTTAACATGGCATTGGCAAAAGCTTTATATTATTTTAGATCTTATGACGAAGTGAAGCAGTTTTTAGGTGTATCAGATGAAGATTTACAAGATGAAGCTATTGTAGCTCAAAAAGCATTTAATACATACAAAGAAGCTCTTGGCAGGTTTGCAAATGAAGAGTTGGCAGAAAATGAATTCAAAGAACTTACACAACTAATAAGAATTGTTTCAAGCGTTATAATGATAGCTAAAGGTGATCAAGAAAAAGTTGATCTGATAAATAGGCGTAATTATGATGATATACATAATGCATTCAATGCGTTTGAAGTTGGCTTAAAATCTAAAGTTTTTGTAGATGTATTTAAAAACGAAGAGCAGAATATAGATACTGGTACGCTATTTGAAATAGATATAAACAAATTAAAAACAGCTTTAGAGAAGAAAAATGATAAAGGTTCAAGAGTGCTTCCTGATAAGCTGGATTCTTTGCTTCCAATGATGAAACAACAACGTAAGAAAGTTGATGCTTTGACAAACATACGGCAGAATGCAAGAGCTGTTGCTGCTGCAGCTTAAGTATTGTTTTCAAACTTGAAGAAAGGATCCCTGTGTTAAATGCAGGTCTCCTGATTTTTCATTATACAACCATAAAAACCGCAAAATAATAATTCCAACAGTGTAATATGTATTTGAGATTTTAGCATAGTGTGAGATGAAATATTCTTCAGTTGTTTGACGCTTGATTATTTAAAGATATATAATACCTGCCTGAGTTTGATTATAAGTTTACGGGAAAATATATGAAAAAACAAGTAGAAATTGATGAAGATACGCTTTTGAAAGCGGCGCAAGAGCCGGCAAAACTTGCAAGGGAGTTACACACTTTTTACCGCGGAAAAATAGAAGTTGTTCCAAAATGCAGAGTCAAAAATTTAGATGATTTTTCTATATGGTACAGTCCAGGTGTAGCTGCCGTGTGTACTGATATAAGTAAAAAGCCGGAACTTGTCTACGAGTATACAAATAAGTGGAATTGCGTTGCTGTTGTAAGCGACGGTACAAGAGTACTTGGCTTGGGGGATATTGGTCCTGAGGCTGGACTTCCTGTTATGGAAGGAAAAGCACTTTTGTATAAGTACTTGGGAGGCGTTGACGCTTTCCCCATATGTCTTGATACTAAAGACGAGAAAGAGATAATACAGACTGTTAAGGTATTACAACCGTCTTTTGGCGGGGTAAACTTAGAAGATATTTCTCAGCCTAAATGTTTCCCTATATTAGACACATTAAGAAAAGAGTGTAGGATACCTGTATGGCATGATGATCAACAAGGTACGGCTTTGGTAACGCTTGCAGGGTTTATTAATGCATTAAAAGTTGTTGGTAAGAAAATAAATAAAATAAAGATAGCAATGATAGGCGCTGGAGCGGCAAATATCTGTATATCAAAATTTTTAATGCTTTATGGAGCTAATCCTGCAAATATAGTTATGGTTGATGTTAAAGGAACGCTTCATAAATGTCGTAATGATTTAAAGTCATGCAAAGAGCAATGGAACCTTGCTACAATCACAAATGCCAGTGATATTAGAGGTGCAGCAAAAGAAGCAATGGAGAATGCCGACGCTGTTATAGCATTGTCTGCTTCTGGCCCGGGGATTATAAAGAAAGAATGGGTAAAGGCTATGGCTAAAAATCCAATAGTGTTTGCTTGTGCCAATCCTACGCCTGAAATTTGGCCTTGGGAAGCTAAAGATGCAGGTGCTGCTGTTGTTGCTACAGGTAGGAGCGATTTTGAAAATCAAGTAAATAATTCTTTGGGATTTCCTGGCGTTTTTAGAGGAACTTTAGACGTAAGAGCTTCTGCAATTACAGATACAATGTGTATAACTGCAGCTATAGAGCTTGCTTCTTGTATCCCTGATAATAAAATAAGGCCTAATCAAATTCTTCCTAGTATGGATGATTGGGAAATATTCCCAAAAATAGCAGCATCGATAGGCGTAAAAGCAATAAAAGAAAAAATAGCTCTTAAAAAGTTAAGGTACGATACAATTTATAACGATGCAAAAGAGATGATTAAAAGAAGTAGATCTATAACTGAAACCATGATGAAAAAGGGTTATATAAGAAAGTGCGAAAAATAGAATCAAATATTATAACGGATGCTGTTAAAATTTTATGCGCTCAAACAAGCTATAATCTTCCTGACGATGTTTTGAAATCCATAAATAGTTCTATTTGTCACGAAGAAAGTAATAGATTAGCTCGTTTAATATTAAAGCAAATAACTGAAAATGCAGCTGTTGCAAAAGAAGAGCAAATTCCTTTATGCCAAGATACTGGCACAGCTAATTTTTTTGTTAAAATTGGCCAGGAAGTATATTTAGAAGATGGAAATATCTACGATGCAATAAATAGAGGTGTTAGTTTAGGCTATAAAGATAATTATCTTCGCAAATCAATTGTTTCAGATCCTTTAGAAAGAAAAAATACAAAGGATAATGCGCCGGCTAGTATCTATATTGATATTGTTCCTGGGGATAAAATAGAAATTGCTTTTCTTCCAAAGGGCGGTGGCAGCGAAAATGCAAGTGCATTAAAAATGCTTATCCCTTTGGTAGGCTGGGATGGTGTAAAAGATTTTGTGTTAAGCGTTATAAACGATAAAGGAAGAAATGCTTGTCCTCCTTTAATTGTTGGTGTTGGTATAGGCGGGGATTTTGCCTCAGTTGGTCTTTTAGCAAAAAAGGCCTTGCTTAGGGAAATTGGTAGTAAAAATAAAAATGAATTCTATAATCAAAAAGAACAAGAATTGCTTTTTGAAATTGACAAACTGAATATAGGTCCTATGGGAATGGGCGGGAAAACAACAGCATTGGCTGTATTTATAAATACAAAGCCAACTCATATAGCATCGCTTCCTGTTGCTGTAAATGTTCAATGCCATTCTTGCAGAAGAAAAACTATAACTATATGAAAATAAATTTACAAGATTTAATTTTTAATGTTAGAAATATAAAAGTTGGTCAAGAGGTTTTGCTTACTGGAAGTATTTACACGGCAAGAGATGCTGCCCATAAAAGAATTATGGCTATTTTAGATAATGGCGGAGATCTTCCTGTTGACTTAAAGAATTCTGCAATTTACTATTGTGGGCCAACCCCTTCAAAACCAGGGGAAATTATTGGTTCTTGTGGGCCAACAACTTCTTCTAGAATGGACGTTTATACTCCAAGACTCTTAAAAGAAGGCGTTAAAGTTTTGATTGGTAAAGGTTCTAGATCTGAATCCGTGATAGAATCTCTAAAAGGAAACAGCGCGCTATATCTTGTTGCTACAGGAGGTATTGGCGCGCTTATTTCAAAAACAGTAAAGAGATCTGAGATTTTGGCTTTTGAAGATTTAGGACCAGAAGCTATTTATAAATTTGAAGTTGAAAATATGCCTTTAATTGTCGCAACAGATAGTTTTGGGAATAATATTTTTAAGTAAAGTTTGTTGTACTTAAGTAAGAGGAAAATATGTTTTTAGCATTAGATATAGGCAACACAAACATAACCATAGGATTATTTGATATTAAAAATGGTAAGGCTTTGCCAAATCCTTTGAAAGTATGGAGAATGTCTACACTAAAAGGGCAAACATCTGATGGGTATGCAGCAACTATAATGGATATGTTTTTTTATTCTAGTTTTGACGCTAAAAAAGTAATACGTGTAGGCATAGCGAGCGTGGTTCCATCATTGAATCTTATTTTTAAAGATTTAGTAAAGAATTATTTTAACAAAGAGCCTTTTTTTATAAATAGCGTCAATTCAGGTGGTATTACTTTTGCCGTTGAAAACCCTAAAGAAGTTGGAGCTGACAGAATTGCTGATGCAGTAGCTGCCTATTGCATGTATGGGGGCAGTTGTATCATTATAGATTTTGGTACAGCTACAACATTTGATTGTATAGATGAAAAAGGTAGATATTTAGGGGGATCTATAGCTCCTGGACCGGCAATATCTGCTCACTCTTTAAGTTTAAAAACAGCTCAACTGCCTCAAGTTGAAATGAGAAAGACATCAAAAGCAATAGGCGCTACAACAGTGGAAAGTATACAGTCGGGACTTTATTTTGGTTATGTCGGTCTTGTTAAAGAGCTTATTGATAGAATAAAAAGAGAAATGGAAGTAAAACATATAATAGCTACAGGTGGACTTGCAGGCCTTGTGCTTGGTGAAATAAAAGAAATAGAAAGTATTCTCCCAAATTTGACATTGGAAGGAATACGTATTATCTGTGAAAGCGTTACAGGTATTAAGTAATATTTATTTAGTCTAATTTTTTTGATAAAATACTTGACGCAATGTTTATAAGTGAGGCCGTTGTGAAAATCCGTTCGCTAATATTAAGCTTGTGCATGTGCATATTTTTTTTCGTATTTGCTTATGCTGATACGAATATAATTTCACGGATTGTTGTGGAAGGATTAAAAAATGTAAAAGAAAAAACAGTTTTATCAGAGATCCATTCAAAGAAAGGGAAACCTTATTCTAAAGAAAATGTAATGGATGATCTTCGTTCTATACTTAGTCTTGACAGTTTTGACGATGGTAATTTCACCTTTGACGAAAATACTGGCGATCTTATATTTTCTCTTTCAGAAAAGCCTTTTTTAGAAGATATTGTTTTTAGAGGCAATTTTGAATTTTCAAAGACTAAATTGAAAATAATTAGCGATATTAAAGAACAATCATATTTTGATACTTTAAAATTAGAAGAAACAAAGAAAAAAATATTAAAGTTATATATCGACAGAGGCTATGCCGACTGTTCTATTGAAGTTTACCCAACCATTGATGTAGATACAAACAAAATGACTGTAACTTTTCTTATAACAGAAAACAATAAAATTTTAATAGACGATGTTAAAATTGAAGGCGCTATTTCATATCCACAAAACAAAATTCTTAAGCTCATGAAAAAGATAAAGCCTAAAAGAGTATTCTCAGATGAGAATTTTCAGAAAGATTTAGCCGCTATAGAATCTTTTTATAAGAATAATGGTTTTATAGATTATAAGCTTGTGTCGTCTACTTCTTCCTATAATAACGTCAGAACAAAAATATCTTTGTCTTTAAATATAAGCGAAGGCAATAAATATAAAATAGGCGAAATCTCTTTTGATGGCAATTCTGTATTAGACTATAAAGATCTAAATAAGATATTAAAATTCAAGAAAGGACAAATATTTAACAAACAAAAAATTACTGAAACGAGAGAAGAGATTGTTGAGGCTTATGCAAATAAAGGATATGTTAATGCTCAGATTATTCCAGAATTTCAAAGAAATGGAAATATTGTAAATGTTGATTGGAATATAAAAGAAAATTCAATTGTCTATGTCGGCAATATTTACATAGAAGGATTGGAATCTACCAAAGAAAAAGTTATCAGGAGAGAGATATTATTAAAACCTAAAAATGTATTTTCAAGAAAAAAACTTATAGGTAGCGTTCAGAGAATAAGGAATTTAGGATTTATTGATATCGTTGAACCTCACATAATACCTACTGGCGCTCCTAATATTTTAGATTTAGCTTTTGAAATTGAAGAAGGAAGGCCAGGCAATATAAATATGGGAGCGGGATACTCTTCTGTTGATGAATTTATTCTTTCTCTTGGTCTTATGCATTTAAATTTGTTTGGTTTAGGTCAGCATTTGGATGCATCTTTTGAAGGTGGAAAGAAAAAGATGGACTTTAGTGTAACCTGGACAGAACCTTACATTGTTGACAAAAATATGAGTTTAAGTTTAAGTGTGTTTGATTTAACTAGAAAGAAAGATTATTCAGATGTTGTTGAAGCATATAAAGAGCATAGGCAAGGATTTTCTGCTAGCGTAGGGCCAAGAATTAATCCTCTTGTAAATTTAATATTTGGTTATAGATATGAAGATGTGAAACTTTCTAATATTAAAGATTCCGTCAAAAATAAAATAGAAGCAGATTCGGATTTATCTAAAGATAAAATTAGCAGTATTTTTACGCAAATAATATATGATTGTTTAGATTATAGATATGATCCAACACGAGGCAGTAGGCAGTCCTTAGGAATTAGCGTCGCTGGAACTTATCTTGGTGGAGAAGTAGATTTCGTAAAAACTGTTTTAAAGAGTTCTTGGTTTTTTCCCGTATTTTGGAAATTTGTATTTAGCACAAGACTAGAAGTCGGTTCTATAGTATCTTATGGTAGTTCTGTATCTGCGCCTATTTACGAAAAATTTTATATTGGTGGGGCAGAAAGTGTTAGAGGTTATAAGTACAGAACGGAAATAGGCCCTGAAAAGGGAGGTAATTATAAAGCAGTTCTTAATTTTGAATATAAATTCCCAATGCTTGCAGAAAAAGGTAACTCAATTTTAGTCGGAGCGCTTTTCTATGATATTGGTGGAGATTGGGGAAGATATGGAACTGTAAAATGGCTTGGGAGCGGAGAAAATAACCTTCGTTCATCTTCAGGTTTTGAGATAAGAATAGCCACTCCAGTATTTCCTGTAAGAATAGGTTGGGCATATGGATTTAATCATAAAGAAGGAGAAAAACTCCAAGATTTTTATTTTTCAATTGGAGTCCCTATGTAAGTTTTTTCTATGTATATTCTGACATACAAATAAATCTTTAAGGAAAGGAAATGTTAAAAAGAATATTTTTGTTCTTATTTCTTTTCTTGCTTGCAGTTTCTGGTTTTTGTCTTGAAATACCTATAAATGCAATAGTTGAACAACGATCTGACAATTCTATTAAGAATAAATCTGCTAATAGTATTATTTTTGTTGATATAGAGAAAGTTTTTAATTCTCATCCGATGACTTTAGAGTATAAAAAAGAGATAAAAGCTTTTATAAGGACTCGCAAAGAGAATATTGAAGATCTTATAAAAGCTTTTAATTCACTCAAAGAAGAAGCAAAAAGTATTAATTTAAAAATCTCGGAAGCAAAATCTGAAAATAGGCCTTACGATGAGCTTTCCAAACAATTAAGCGATGTTAACGAGCAGATAAATAACAAAAAGTCAGAAATTTCTGACTTGTCTGAAAGAACAAAAACGGAAGTATCTTTAATGGAAGGGAGAAGTACAGCCGAAGTTTTAAAAGACATAGAATCTATGCTTAGAGAGGAACTTAAAAAATATGAGGCGTCTATAGTTTTAGATAAGCAAGGTACTGTTGTAACTGAAAAATACAAAGATGTAACTGACGAAGTTATAAAAATGGCAAAGGATAGATAAATGAGACTTAAGGCATTTGAACTTGCAGAGATTGTATCCGGAGAGCTGATTGGTGATAAAGATATTATTTTAACAGGCGCAAATGGTCTTTCAGAAGCAAACAGTAATGAGATTTCTTTTCTTGGAAATTTAAAATATTTACAAGATGCATTAAACACATATGCGGGTGTCACTTTTGTAGGGCTTGATATAGATATTTCTCAATTCAAAAGCAAGAATATAATCAAAGTTAAAAATCCACAATATGCGTATAGTATAGTTCTTTCTATTATAGAAAAGGAAAGGTTGTCGCTGATAAGCAAAACAGTTCATCAGTCAGCATCTATATCTGATAAAGCAAAAATCGGCAAAGATGCGTATATAGGTCAAAATGTGGTGATTGAAGATGGCGCTGTAATTGGAGATAATGCTAAAATTTTCCCTAATGTCTACATAGGCAGAGATGTAAAAATTGGTAATGATTGTTTGATATATCCTAATGTTGTAATAAGAGAAGATTCTTTAATAGGTGATAGAGTTGTTTTGCAACCAGGCGTTGTCATTGGCGGTGATGGTTTTGGTTTTGCAACTATTGAAGGGGAAAATAAAAAAATTCCTCAAATTGGAATAGTAGAGATAGGAAATGATGTTGAAATAGGTTCTAACACTATAATAGATAGAGCAACTGTTGATGCCACCAAAATAGGAAATGGTACAAAAATAGATAATCTTGTTGTGATAGCACACAATGTACAAATCGGTCAAAATTGCATAATAGTCTCTCAAGCCGGAATTGCCGGTTCCACTCACTTAGGTAATAATGTAACTATAGGTGGGCAGACGGGACTTGCAGGGCATATAAAGATAGGAAATAATGTTACGATATCAAGTCAGTCAGGAATATCTGGGAATATAAAAGATGGTGAAGTTGTTGGCGGTAATCCTATGGCTCAGCTAAGTCAAAGTATAAAGATAAGAGCTTTAATGAGAAAACTTCCTGGAATGTATTCTGATATAAGAAAAATAAAGAAAGATTTGGAGGATAAGTAAATTTAAATGGCCAAACAAACAACGATTCTTAAAGAAATTTCTATTGAAGGTGTTGGCCTTCATACGGGAAACAAAAGTATTGTAGTTTTTAAGCCTACTCCTGCAGGGTATGGAATAAAATTTGTAAGAATCGATTTGCCAAGTAAGCCTGAAATTGCAGCATTATGGTCTAATGCTGCTTCTGGTCTTGCAATTAGAGGTAGTGTTATAGAAAAAGAAGGTGTTAGAATTTATACTATAGAGCATATAATGTCGGCTTGTTTAGCTCTTGGAATTGATAACTTAATTATAGAAATTAGCAACAACGAACCCCCAATTCTTGATGGTAGTTCAAAAATAATAGCGGAAGCGTTATTAAATGGTGGTATAAAAGAGTTAGATGCTCCAAAGCAATATTATGTGATAAAGAAGCCTGTTCGCTTTGAATCTGGTAAAACTAAGATAACAGCTTATCCTTCTAATAATCTTGAAATAGATTGTACTATTGGTTTTGATCATCCTCTTTTAAAATACCAACAGATGTCTTTGGGGAGCATAAATAAAGAAAATTATATAAATAATATTGCTCCTGCTAAAACTTTTTGTTTTGACTATGAAATAGAAGCTCTTCGAAATAATGGTTTTGGACTTGGCGGTTCTATGGACAATGCCATTGTTTTGGGACTGGACGGTATACATAATAAAGAACCATTACGTTACGAAGATGAGTTTGTGAGACATAAAATTTTAGATTTAATTGGAGATTTATATCTGGCAGGAAAACCAATAAAAGCAAAAATAGTTGCTGATAAACCTGGACATCAAAACAATATCGCTTTTGTAAGAGAGTTCCTAAAAGGTGCAGTTTTAGAAGAAGATAAACAATCGGAGGATGTAATGACCGGAGCAAATTGTGGGACTTCTAGTACAGAAAGAATTTTATCGCATGAAGAAGTTTTAAAGTATATCCCGCATAGATACCCGCTTTTAATGATAGATAAAGTCAAGGTAAACAGCGCTGAACCTACTAAAGCTGTAGGGTATAAATGCGTAAGTGGCAATGAAGGCTTTTTTCAGGGACATTTCCCTGGCGCGCCTGTAATGCCTGGCATTTTGATAGTTGAAGCAATGGCGCAAACATCTTGCGTTATGTTTCTTTCAAAACCAGAAATGCAAGGAAAGCTTGCATATTTTATGTCTATAGATAAAGCGAAGTTCCGTATACCTGTAAGGCCCGGGGACTTGCTTGAGTTGAGAGTTGAAGTTGTTAAAGATGGTAGAAGACGAGGGAAAATGAGAGGCGAAGCTTATGTCGATGGGAAATTAACCGCAGAAACTGATTTCATGTTTATTATTGTAGACAGACAATAATAAGAGGGGATAAATGATACATCAAACAGCAATAATAGATAAAAGCGCAGTTATAGATGACAATGTAGAGATAGGACCTTATAGTGTTATAGGTCCTGAAACATTTATAAAAAGCGGGACAAAAATACATGGTCAATCTGTAATTGAATATGCCGAAGTCGGGCGTGACTGCGAGATTTTCAATTTTTCATCAATAGGAAAACGCCCTCAAGATTTGAAGTATAAAGGTGAAAAGACAAAAGTTATAGTCGGTGATGGTACAACTGTTAGAGAATGTGTTACTTTAAACAGAGGTACTGCTGCTGCAGGTCAAACGATTGTAGGCAAAAACTGTTTAATTATGGCGTGTGCTCATATAGCTCACGATTGCATAATTGGTGATAGTGTTATAGTTGGTTATTCTACAGGTATTGCTGGCCACGTTGAAATAGACGACAGCGCTATATTAAGTTCTGGAATTGGCGTGCATCAATTTTGCAAGATAGGGGAATCTGTAATTATTGGAGCCGGTTCGATGGTGAACATGGATATCATTCCTTATGTAACTGCTCAAGGTGACAGAGTTGTCATTGCTGGACTAAACCTTATTGGTTTAAAAAGAAAAAAGACAAAGCTTTCAGAAATTGAAAATATAAAAGATGCTTATAGAATATTATTTATGTCTAAACTAATGCTTGAAGATGCCGTTGTTAAGCTAAAAGAATCATCGTCCCAGTATGTTAAAGAGATAGTATCTTTCATCGGAAGATCTCAAAGAGGTATTGCTAGGCCAAAACATGGATAAAAAATGATACATCAAACAGCAATAATTGATAAATCCGCTGTTATAGGCAACAATGTTGAAGTAGGTGCTTATACAGTGATAGGCAAAGATGTTGTAATTGGCGACGACACTGTAGTTGGTTCAAGTGCTTATATAGAGCATGCTGAAATCGGCAAGAACTGCAAGATTTTTCATTCGACTTCTATTGGAACTGCCCCGCAGGATTTAAGTTATAACGATGAGCCGTCAAAAGTTTACGTCGGTGATGGCACAGTAGCAAGAGAATTTGTGACTTTTAATAGAGGTTCTGCAAAGACAGGTAAGACAATTATTGGAAAGAATTGTTATTTTATGGCGTCTTCTCATGCGGCTCATGATACTCGTGTGGGCAATAATGTTATTTTTGCAAATTATTCTGCAATAGGAGGGCATGTTGAGGTTGGTGATGATACTTTTGTAAGCGCTACAGTTGGAGTGCACCAGTTTACTAAGATTGGTAAGGGCGTTATGATTGGGGTAGGTGCCGCCGTAACAATGGACATAATTCCTTACGTCTTATGTGCAGGATATAGAGCTATTCCAAATGGATTGAACTTGGTAGGTATGAGAAGAAGAAAAATGCCTGCCGAAGAGATCAATGCCGTAAAGAACGCATACAAAGTTCTTTTCATGTCAAAAATATTGCTTAAAGATGCCTTATCAGAGCTTGAACAAAGTAAATCTCCAGCGGTTCAAGAAATTGTAGCGTTTGTTAAAAATTCTAAAAGAGGCATTGCCAGACCTGATAGAGTATAATTTGAGGATATTTATGAAACGGATTGTAGCTTTGTTATTGCGATGCTTATAGCGCCTCTTGTTAGATGTTCTCAGACACATCGTTTTTCTTTGTCTCTCATTAACCTGACTTTGTAAAAGAAGAAATTTCCCCAAAATTAGGTAAAGAAATAAAAGTAGAGATTGTTGATATAAATGATGTGGGCGCAGCTTATAAAGATTTATTTCTATTGTCAGAATGTAAGCATCAAATACGCGGTCAAGATAGTATAGAAGACAATAGTCTATCTTATAAGCAGGCATGGCAGTAAAAAACTTATAGCTCCAAAACCTATTGAAGGTTTTTCAAATATACTACCATATGTTGTTATTGAATAGAATAGTCTTTAAAGGGGTCGTTACAATAGTGGAAAATATAGGATTAATAGCAGGCAACAATAAATTCCCTTTTCTAGTCGCTCAGGAAATAAAAAGAAGCGGAAATAAAGTAGTGTGTATTGCTCTAAAAGAAGAAGCTGATCCAGAGTTAGAAAAAATTTGCGATAAAACATATTGGCTTTCAGTTGGGAAGTTTCAAAAAATTATAGACGCTTTAAAAAGCGAAAATGTAAAAACCGTCATAATGGCCGGTCAAGTTAAACATGTTAAAATTTATTCAGCCATTAGCATGGACTTTCGCGCTATTAAAGTGATGGGAAGTTTAATAAACAAAAAGACTGATACTATTTTGAAAACAATTGCTGATGAATTTGAAAAAGATGGTATGCACCTTATTGCTTCGCATATGTATTTAAAGCGTTTACTTGCGCCGAAAGGGTTGATAGTTGGGAAAAAACTTTCTTCTGATGAAAATAAAGATGTAGAATTTGGATATAAGATAGCCAAAGGTATTGCAGGTTTAGATATAGGGCAAACTGTTGTTGTAAAAGATAAATCTATTCTTGCTGTTGAGTCTGTGGAAGGGACGGATGAATGTATAAAAAGAGCTTATGCTCTTGGTGGCGAAAATTCTATTGTTGTTAAAGTTGCAAAGCCAAACCAAGATTTTAGATTTGATGTGCCTGTGATAGGACTTAGTACTGTAGATACTTTAAAAGAAAATAAAGTAAGGGCAATGGCAATAGAATCTGAAGTTACTTTAATTTTAGATAAAGCCGAACTAATAGAAAAAGCAAAAAAACTAGGTATGGCTATAATTGGAATATGAAAAAGTAGAGGTAGAAAATGATAAATGTTGCTAGTCCAATTATCGGAGAGAGAGAAAAAAAACTAGTACAGGATGTTTTAGATTCAAAGATTTTAGCAAGCGGTAAATATGTCGCTCAGTTTGAGCGGTCTTTTGCTAAATATTGTGGGATAGACTTTGGTATAGCTAATGCCAATGGAACTACGTCGCTTCATACCGCTCTTTTGATGCTTGGTATTAAACCTGGGGATAAAGTAGTTACTACGCCCTTTACTTTTATAGCTACTTCTAATTCAATTCTTTTCTGTGGAGCAAAACCTATTTTTGTAGATATAGACCCAAAAACTTTCAACATAGATCCTATTAAACTGGAAGAAGCATTAAAGAAAGGAAAAAATGTTAAAGCTGTTATAATAGTACATTTGTATGGTTTGCCATGCGATATGGATGCCATACTTAAATTAAAAAAGAAATATAAATTTAAACTTATAGAAGACGCTTGCCAAGCGCACGGCGCAGAATTTGAAAATAAGAAAGTAGGATCATTCGGGGACGCTGCTGTATTTTCATTTTACGCTACAAAAAATATGATGACAGGCGAAGGTGGGATAGTTCTTACAAATGATGCAAAAGCTGACAAATATGGCAGGCAAATTATAAATCATGGCAGAGAAGGTCATTTTACCCATACGGCTTTAGGATATAATTTTAGACTTACAAATTTGGCTGCTGCCATAGGTATGGCTCAGCTTGAACAACTTGAGAATTGGATTGCAAAAAGAATAGCAAATGCCAAGAAATATAATGAAGCTTTTAAAGATTTAGAGTTTTTAAAAACTCCATACGTTCCAGAAAACTGTAGGCATGTTTTCCATCAATATACTGTAAGAGTTTCATCTAAAGAAAGGGAATCTTTTATGAAATATCTTTCAGACAAAGGAGTAGGAAGCGGAATTTATTATTCTTGCGTAATATACAAACAGCCTCTTTATAAAAAACTCGGATATAAGTCTGGTCTTTGTAAAGAAGCTGAAAAATCTACAGCTGAAGTGGTGTCTCTTCCTGTAAATCCGTCTCTTTCAATTGCGGAAGTTGATGAGGTAATTAAAGTTGTAAAAGGTTATAAGAAATGAGTATAAGAACTGCAGTGATTGGAGTTGGCTCTTTAGGGCAACATCATGCAAGAATTTTGGGGCGACACAGAAATTCAAATCTTGAGTTTGTTGTAGATGCTGATGCTAAACGAGCTGAGAAGATAGCAAAAGCAAATAAAATAAATTACTTAACAGATTTTAATAAACTTATCGGAAAAGTTGATGCTGTTGTTATTTCTGTTCCAACGCCATATCACTATCAAATAGCAAAACCTCTTTTGCAAAGCGGAATCCATTGTCTTGTAGAAAAGCCTTTTACTTTAAATGTGACAGAAGCAGAAAAACTCATAGAAATAGCAAAATCTAAAAATTTGGTTCTACAAGTTGGTCATGTTGAAAGATTTAACCCTGCAATTATAGCCGCAGCTCCATTTATAAACATTCCAAAGTTTATTGAAGTTAACAGACTTGGACATTACGATCCAAGAACCAATCGTATTGGAGTGGTTTTGGATTTGATGATACATGATTTAGATATACTCTTTTATCTTGTAAAAGATAAAGTTGTTTCTTTGGAAGCGCATGGCGCTAAAATTCTTTCAGATACAGAAGATATTGCTAAAGTCAGACTGAGGTATGCTAATGGTTGCGTCGCAGATGTTTCAGCAAGTAGAGTTTCATTAGAGAAGTATAGAAAAATAAGAGTCTTTCAGCCCGATAGTTATGTTTCAATAGACTATGCTGGCAAGAGCCTTAAAGTTTATACTAAGAAGAAAGGCAAAAATAAAATTACGTCGCTTCTTGATATAGACGTGAAGAATCCTAAACTTCCATCTAATGAACCTTTATTTTATGAATTGGATAATTTTTTGAGTAATGTATCTGAAGGGAAAAAACCCGCAGTCTCAGGTCAGCAAGGAAGAGATGCCGTAGAACTTGCTTTAAATATTTTAAAAAATATGCGGTTTTAATCTTTGGCTTCTGCCAACAAAGGTTAGGAGTAGTTTTGTTATGTCTATAATAGAAATAAAGAAATTTAATCTATATTATTCTGATTTTCATGCGCTTAAAGATATAAGTATAAATATTGAAGAAAAGCGTGTGACCGCAATGATAGGTCCGTCTGGTTGTGGAAAATCTACTTTGCTAAGGTCTATAAATAGAATTAACGACACAATAGATGG
>JAISEM010000025.1 GCA_031264105.1 Endomicrobium sp. | reverse complement strand
TCTTTGCCGTCGTTGTTATTTCCCCTCCTACTATTAGCACCCCTTTGGAAATAAACGTTTCACACGCTACTCGCGCTTTCTCATCTTGTTTTAATATCTCATCTAATATCGTATCCGACACTATATCACATACTTTATCGGGATGTCCTTCTGTTACCGATTCCGACGTAAAATAATACCCTTGCTCGTTTGGCATTTTTTTATCCTTTTTTTCTACCATGGAGATTCCATTACTATAGAATCATACAACGACATACCTGGATGAATTAAAGTATTTGAACTTATAACGCTATTTATTAATACTACACCTATACCTACCGTTGAGTTTCCCCAGATTATAGTTCTATCTATAATTGCATTCTTGTCTATTTTAACATTACTGGAAATGACTGAATATGGTTTTATTATAGAGTTCTCTTTTATACTAGCATTGTCAGATATAAAGCATGGCCCTTCTATTCTAACGCTTTTATCAATCTTTGCAGAAACAGATATATATTTGCCGTTATTATTATTTATTAAACTCAAGTTAAGTTTAAGGCTTCCATCTAAAGCGTCAAAAACCCCTCTTTTGTATTCAAATATATTTCCTATATCTGTCCAATATTCATCCATCAAATAACCAAAAATTTTCTTACCTTTCCTCATTAAAAGCGGAAATAAATCCATACTAAAATCAAAGAAAGTATCTTTTGGAATATAGTTAAAAATTTCAGGCTCAAATACATATATTCCTGTATTTACTTCGTCGTTGAAAACATCACCCAAAGATGGCTTTTCAACAAGCCTCTTTATTTCTCCACTTTTATTTGTTATAGCTATTCCATATTCAAGACGAGAGCTTATTTTCTTTAGCACTATTGTGGCCAAAGATTTCTTTTTCTTATGAAATTCTATTACTTTTTTTAGATTAATATCGCTTAATCCATCTCCAGACATTACAACGAATGTATCGTCAAAAAAATTTTCTTTTTTCTTTATAGCACCCGCTGTCCCTAAAAGTATTTTCTCTTTAGAAAACTTAAGATTTATATCAGACTTATTTTTTTCAAAATAATCTGTTATAACATTCGACATATAATACGTATTTACACAAGCATCAGTAAAACCATGTTTCCAAAGATTTGAAAAAGTATGATATAAAGCCGGTTTATCCAAAATAGATATCATTGGTTTGGGAATATTTACCGTCAAAGGTCTAAGTCTTGTCCCTACCCCTGCAGCTAAAACAAATGCTTTCATTTATATTCTCTCTTTAAATAGTCAACAGTTAATTTTATTCCTTGCTCCATATTAACTTTAGGAGTCCAAAATAAAACAGTTTTTGCCTTATTTATATTTAAGAAACTTTTAAATAGCTCTCCATCTCTTTTTGGTTTATGCACTGCCTTTTTCTTGTAACCAATAGACTTACTTATTACTTTAACAAGTTCGTTTACTGAAACCGCTTCTCCTGTTCCTATATTTATAACTTGATTCTTACCTTTTGTTAAAGATTTTAGGTTCGCATTTACCACGTCTCCAGCATAAACATAGTCTCTCATTTGTTTGCCGTCGCCAAAAACCAGTACTTCTTCGTTTTTAAACATTCTTCCTGTAAAAATAGCAACAACTCCGGCTTCTCCATGTGGGTCTTGCCTTGGCCCATATACATTGCCATATCTTAGAATTGTATAATCTAAACCATGTACAACAGAATAAAAATTTATATAATTTTCAACAGAATTCTTTGCTATTGCATATGGAGATACTGGATTTGTTTTAGCGTCTTCTTTAGGTGACAAAGCCTTGCATTCTCCATAAACTGAACCGCCAGAAGATGCAAATATAATTTTTTTTACTTTATTTTCAACGCATGCATTTAATACATTTATAGACCCCAATATATTAACCTGCGCGTCAAAAAACGGATCTTCGACAGATTTTCTTACGTCTATTTGGGCAGCATGATGTATTACAATTTGAGGCTTTTCTTTCTTAAATATTCTGTCAACTTCTTTTTTATTATAAATGTTTGCTTTATAGAATTTGGCCTTTTTATCTACGTTTTCTTTTTTTCCTGAAGATAAATTATCAAAAACAATAACATCATGCTCTTTTGCTAACAGAGCGTCTGCTATATTTGACCCTATAAATCCTGCTCCGCCTGTTATTAGGATTTTCATATTGAGTCCTATTTCTTTGAAGATTTCCCTGATTTTTCTTTTACTATATCTTCCTTTTTATCTTCTTGTTTTGGTTGGTTACTCCCCTCGCCAAAAGCCTTTGCTCTTATTTTTGATTCTATTTCATCTGCTACTTGCGCATTATTAGACAAGTATACTTTAACATTATCTCTACCCTGACCTAATCTCTCTCCGCTATAGCTAAAAAATGCTCCTGATTTTTCTATTATCCCGTCGTTTACACCCATATCTATAAGATATCCAAATCTATCTACACCTTGTCCAAACATTATTTCAAATTCAGCCTGTTTAAACGGCGCTGCAACTTTATTTTTTACAACTTTTACTCTTACTCTATTTCCTAAAATATCATCGCCTTTTTTAACAGATTCTATTCTTCTTATATCAAGCCTTACAGAAGAATAAAATTTAAGAGCAAGTCCTCCGGGAGTAGTTTCAGGGTTTCCCCACATTACCCCTATTTTTTGTCTAAGCTGATTTATAAATATAATTGACGTTTTTGACTTAGAAATATTTGAAGTAAGCTTTCTCAAAGCTTGGCTCATAAGCCTTGCCTGTAAACCTACAAAAGAGTCTCCCATCTCGCCTTCAATTTCAGCTCTAGGGACAAGAGCTGCCACTGAGTCAACGACTATAATATCAACTGCTCCTGAACGTATAAGTTTATCCGCAATTTCTAACCCTTGTTCTCCAGAATCTGGCTGTGATATCAAAAGATTGTCTATGTCTACACCTAATTTTTGAGCATATTCAGGGTCCATAGCATGTTCAGCGTCAATATATGCTGCAATACCGCCAAGCTTTTGAGTTTCTGCAACCATACACAAAGCTAAAGTAGTTTTTCCTGAAGATTCAGGACCGTAAATTTCAATTATTCTTCCTCTGGGAATTCCACCAATGCCTATAGCTATATCTAAAGGAAGCGCGCCTGTTGGTATAAAGTCAACTTTTTCTTTCGAGCGTTTCTCGCCAAGTCTCATTATTGCTTCTTTACCAAAATCTTTTTCTATTTGCGAAAGAGCTAAATCCAATGCTTTAAGTTTTTCGTCTTTTGCCATACTCTCCCCCTATAATTTCTGTAAATTATATAAAAAACATATTTCAAGATTTTATCATTTTATACATTTATTAAAAACTGATGTATACGTATCATTGCAAGCGTATCTTGAGCGCAATATTTAAGTAAATTTTTTTTAGTCTCATTTATTCTTTCCTCATCGTATAGACCCATTGCCATAAATGCAAAAGCTGCTGAAGCTTCACCGCCTTCACCAATGTCTAAACTGTCGTAATTCATATCAGGTATTAAAGCAGGGAGAATCTTCTTTATAGACGTTCTGCCGTGAAAGTTTATATCGTAATAATTATTTCTTATTATAAATTCCAAATCTATAATTCTTTCAATTATTTTGTCAAGTTTCTCTGACAAATCAGGGAAAAGTAAACCCAATTTAGAAATTATAATGCGCTCAGCATTTGCATAAGTTATTATGCCGCCAGCTTCACCTAAATACTCTATCAATTTCTCTGCAATATCTTTACTGCAGTCTCTTGTTTGATCTGCAATATGCTCATAATGTTTCAAAATATTTCCATTAATGTCTGCTTTATCCAAAGAAAACTGCGTTAAAATTTGCGTATGCGGCGCTATATCTGGGTATAAAGGCATTATCGTAGTTACAGACTCAAAATCAAGATAATAAAATGGTTGTTTTATATTTTCTAACTCCGTCTTTAAATTATCCGACACATAGCGAGTATTTGTAAGAACACAATTTTTGACTATCTTCTGGCGTTGAGTAAGTTTAAAATCATCAGGAACTTTATCAATAGTGTCAGCGCCAATTGCTATAAGCTCGTCCATTTGCAATATGGAAAGTCTAGGTAAATCAAATATATGTTTCTCAACACCTTTCCCCATACAAATATCAAAAACAGGACAGTTTTTACAGCTTCTTTTTAAAACTGGCTGTGGCATATTGTCAGAATTTAAATCTTCAAAAGCCGTATTGGAAATGTTTGAAAACTCTTGAACTTTCAGTTCAACTTTCCCAGTACAATCTGTTTCAGCAAAAAGCTTTGAATAGCCCATATAGAGTCTGTAATCATTAGATAAATACAAAATGCTTGCCTTACTTACTTTTATTCCAAGTTTTGACAAAACCATTACATTAAAAGAAATATCGTTTGTGTATTTAACTTTATATCTGCTTCCAGACTTAACTTCAAACAAATGCCAAGAATTGTCCTCAAGCTTTTTTAATATATTATGTTTTGCATAAAAACCATCTGCAACAAAACGCATGTCATAAATAACTTTATTTACTTCTAAATCTAAAAGTACCTCTTTACAGCAAACACCAGCTTTTTCAAGTTTAAGCTCTTTTCCACTTACCGCACCAGGAAATAACCTGAGTGCTTTTTTGCGTATATTTTTTCCTTCTAAAGTTAAAAGTTCATTGTTAAGGCCAGAAAGTTTTGGAAGCAGATTTCTTTTTGTCTTCCACCCTAAAGTATGACAATCCAAATAATTAAGAAAAACAGTTTTATTTATATATTCCATAAATCAATTCTTATAAAGCGACTCTCTTGCATTCTTTAAGTTTACCAATACTGAATAAGGAACTTTTATCTTTCCCATAATAGGTTTTTCTTTTTTAAATGGGCCATGACAATCAGAACCACCAGTTGCAATAACGTTAAATTCCTTAGACATATCAATAAATTTCTTTACAGTACTTTCAGAATGTTTTATGTGCCAAGCTTCTATTCCCATAAGACCACAATCAACAATGGATTTAAATAAATCAATATCGCTGTAGTGCATATAATATGGATGTGCCATAACAGGAATACCGCCAGAATCCAAAATAAGTTTTATGGCATCTTTTGCAGAAATTGAGTATTTTGGAGCATATGCAGGTTTATCTTTTGATAAGTACCTTTGAAATGCTTCTCGAACACTTCCTACAAATCTTTCTTCAATTAAAGCTTTTGCAAAGTGCAACCGCCCTATCGCTACTTTGCCAATATTGTTAATAAAATCAGCATTTTTTAGTTCTACGTCGTTTTCTTTGAGTTTATCAAATATTTTTATAGCTCTGTCATATCTTGCTTGTTTGAAGACATTTAAAGCTTTCTTTAAATGTTCAGACTTATGATCTATAAAGTAGCCCAAGACATGCATCTCACTTTTTCCAGAGTCTGACTCAACTTCGCAAGAAAGTTCAATTCCAGAAACAATTTCAATATTTTTGTGCAAAGCAAAACTAAAAGCCTCATCTATGCCATCTATAGAGTCGTGATCTGTTATGCTTATTGCAGACAAATTCATTTTTAATGCATATTCAACTACTTCTTTTGGAGTAAAAACACCGTCGGAAAAAGATGTATGTATATGCATGTCTATATAAGAATTATTTATACCTCTATTCATCAAAGTAATTTTGAGAACGTTACGTGGCCAAATATCTCCTGTCCTTTAAATCTCTCAACAAGATAAGTAAGCCCATTTGAAGAGGCATCAAGATATGGATTGTCAATCTGATACGGATCTCCAGTCAAAACTATCTTAGTGCCGTTACCAGCTCTTGACGTAATGGTTTTTATCTCGTGAGGCGTTAAATTTTGAGCATCGTCAATAATAATGTATTGCTGTGGAAGAGAGCGCCCTCTTATATACGTTAAAGAATCAACCTCTATCTGACCAGAATCAAAAAGACAGTCTATCTTTTCTTCGGCTTTTAAACCGTCATTGCGCCCTTTGTTCATCAAAAATTCAAAATTGTCATTTATAGCACCCATCCAAGCGCCAAGTTTTTCTTCTTTAGTACCTGGCAAAAACCCAATATCGCTACCCATAGGGATTATTGGTCTTGCTATATAAAGCTTACGAAAATATCTTTCTTCTATAGTTTTTGTAAACCGCATCATGCTAAAGCAAGAAGAGTTTTGCCTGCGCCAGGTAGCCCTACAAGTGTTACCAAGTTAACATCATTACACAAAAGGACTTCTATAGCAAATTTCTGTTCAATATTTAATGGCTTTAAACCCCAAGGCATTGAATTCTGGTGAAAAATCGATGTCAAAGCTTTTTTTCTTCTAGAATATTTAGCCAAAGCGCTTTTTGAACTTCCGGCATCGTCTTTTAATACTACAAATTCATTTGGATAAAAATCTTGCTTTAAAATCAACTTCTCATCTTTATAAAACTGATCAATCTTTGCAGAAGGAACTGAAATTTCTCTCCAACCTGTGCACAGTTCGTCAATCTTAATTTTGGATTTTTCGTAATCCTGCGTTTCTATGTTTAAAATTTCAGACTTGATTCTTAAATTTATATCTTTTGTTATAAATATTACTTTTTCGCCTTTTTGCTTAAGCCCCAAAGCAACTGATAATATTTGATTATCAGATTTTTGTTCCACAAAACCGATAGGTAATGTAACATCATGACGGTTCAGTTCAATCTTAATAGATCCGCCATTTTTTATGGCTACACCGTCAGAAAGCTTTCCTTTTGACCTTAAAGCATCAAGTTTTCTTGAAATAAGACGGGCACTTCTACCTCTTTCATCATTAGACTTCTTAAAGGAATCCAACTCTTCAACGACAGTCATTGGAATTACAACTTTGTTGTCTTGAAAAGAAAAAAAATTGAGTCTGGGCCATGCAATAAAACATTGGCGTCTAAAACAAATGTTTTCATTCGCATCCCCCTAACTTTTGGCGTTATATTATGTTATTATACTAAATATAATTAACTTTGTATTTTTAAGTTTATACTTGCCGATTAAGACTAGCGCTACGATAAGATGCCGATATATAATAAATTTCTTTTCTTAAAACCTATAGATAAGATTTACACATTTAATAATGCAGAGTTTATTAATGCACTAAAAAGGCTTGAAAAATATAAACAAAATTAGTATATGCTTGGATATATTAGGACATGCTATAACTTTTGACTTCACTATGGAATAGCATTAAAATATAAATAAAGATTCTGATATATACGGCGTTCAATCTCGTCCGGGATAAGTTCTAACAGTGTACGGCAAGCTTTTACTTAAATTTTGCTTATATTTAACTTTTTCCTTATTTTCACAACTTTTTTACAATTAAGAATAATCTACTAAAAAATATTTATACAATAAGGTAAACGTAGTGCTTAGCAAAATAATATACCCGTAACCAAAAGCTCCTTAAAATAATATGTATTTTCTTTTCATTAAAAAATTTTGATTGTATATAAAAATGGAGGGAGCGACATGACATCAAAGTTAACAAAGTGGATTAAACCATTACCAACTACTCCAAATCTCATAAAGAACGAGCAAGCAGTGTCAAAGAAGTACAAGTATTGGCGTATTCGAATGTTCTTGAGTATGTACGTTGGTTATTTGATGTACTATTTCGTACGAAAAAATATCCCTTATGTAGGTTCCTTTTTTATTGATGATCTTCATCTTACAAAGCTTGAGTTTGGTATTATAGGTTCATCAATGGCTATAACTTACGCTATAGGTAAGTTTATAAGTGGACTTGCAGTTGATAAATGTAACATTAGATTTTTCTTAGCTTTTGGTCTTATAGCTTCTTCCGTAATAAATCTTTTCTTCGCATATCTTCCAACTTTACCACTCTTAGCGTTTTTCTGGGGATTAAATGGCGTCTTTCAATCAATGGGTTTTACTACTTGCGCAAAAGGACTAGTTCATTGGTTCTCACAAAATGAGAGAGGAACTATATGGACTCTACATAGTTCTTCTAAAATGGCAGGGATTACCGGCATAGGTTTCTTATCTACCTTTTTTATAGCAACTGGCCATTGGAAAGCAGTTTTCTATGTACCAGGAATTTTAGGACTAATAATTGGTGTTGCATTGTTATTTGTAATGACTGACAAACCAGAATGTGTTGGGTTACCTAAAATAGAAGATTTCCGTAATGACCGTACATTGGTAAAAGTAGAAGAAAAAAGCAATCTTTCTCATTGGCAAATTTTAAGTAAATATATCTTTAAAAATTATTACTTGTGGCTTGTTTCTATAGCTGCAATGGCTTTATACTTTGTACGTTTTACATCTTTAGATTGGTCTACAATATTTATGAAAGAAAGAGGGATATCTCCAGCAGCTGCAGCCTCGCTTTTAATAGCTATGCCAATAGTTGGCATATTTGGCGGCATATCTGCAGGATACTTGGCTGACAAAGCATTTAAAGGCCGTTGCGTACCGATAAGTATAATATATTTGGTATTTTTAGTGGCAAGCTTATGGGCAATGTATGCGTTTATTTCAGTAACAACTCACTGGTGGGTAATTGCATTTATTTTAGCTGCAGTTGGTTTCTTTGTAGAAGGGCCTCAAAGCGTTGCAATGGGAGCGCTCATTGGTCGTCTTTCTCCAAAAGAATCTATTGGTGCTGCTATAGGTTTTGTTGGAATATTTGAATACATAGGAACATTCTTTGCCGGTGTGATAGCTGCAATGATTATTACAGAATATAGCTGGAAAGGTCTTTTTACAGGATGTTGTCTATCAGTAATACTAACTATAATGCTTCTTACTCTTATATGGAAAAAAGATAGCCTTATATCAAAAGAAGAAAGTAAAAAATAAAATATGATTAAATCTCTTTATCCTTTTAAATTTACGCCTATTCTAAAGGAAACAGTCTGGGGTGGAACTAAATTAAAAAATTGTTATAACAAGCAAACAGACTCGTCATCAATTGGTGAATCTTGGGAGCTAAGCGGTGTTAAAGGAAATATCTCTATAATTTCCAATGGAAAACTTGCAGGTACATCGTTAAATGAAATCCTTAAAACAAATGCCATTGAGATATTAGGCAAAAATGTTTCAGAAAAGTTTGGTAACGAATTTCCACTTTTAGTTAAATTTATTGATGCTAAAGAAAATTTATCCGTACAAGTACACCCTAATGACGCTCTTGCAAAAGAGCGCCATGGCAGTTTTGGTAAAACTGAAATGTGGTATGTTTTGCAAAATGATCCAGGTGCAAAATTGGTTTTGGGATTTAGCAAAGAATTGGATAAAGAAGAATACATTAGAAGAGCTAAAAATGACACGATAGAAGATGCTCTTAACTATCAATCAGTTGCCCCAAATGAAGGATTTCTAATTCCAGCTGGTCTTGTTCATGCAATTGGCGCAGGAATAATACTAATTGAGGTTCAACAAACTTCAGATCTAACATATCGCATCTATGACTACAATCGTAAAGACAAAAATGGTAATTGTAGGAAGTTACATGTACAGGAGTCAGTTGATGCGATTGATTTCTCAGCAAAAGCTGTCACTGTGCCAAATACGGAAAACAAGATTGGGGTAAAGCCTGTAGCGGAATGTAAGTATTTCAATGTTCAAGCTGTAGATTTAAGTTTGATAAAGAAATATAATACAGAAGCCTTAAAACAAATTGATTCTTTCGTCATCTTAATATGTTTTGATGGACATGCTACTTTGAAATACAATCACGAAATAGAAGAAATAATCAAAGGCAATACTGTTTTGTTGCCAGCAGCCTTGAAAAATACTGTTTTATTAACTGGAGATGCTAAGTTTCTGGAAGCATATATTCAGTAAAATGTAGATAAAAATAAAACTCAAAAAGGCATTTTGCGATGAGAAAACTCATAGCGAAAATTTTAGCTTTGGCTCTTGTTCTTGCCCTAATTTCTCCTTCACAAATATTTGCGCAGACTGTTGCAAAATCCATAGATGTAGTGCAGACTATTAATATAGAAATTTCTAGTGAAGGCACATTTGTTTTCCAAGGGACGCCTCGAGACAATGTAGGAAAGCCTAAAGATGGATCAAATACAGAAGTATATGTATTTGATTTAAGATTAGAAAAGATTCTTGAAAATAATGGAAAAGTGGTTGTTCGTTTTAAAGGCGGTAATGGAAATGGACTATCTAAAAACGTCAAGACATATGCAAACGCTAACGCAGTAACTGACCCTACATTCAACGGGGAACTAGAGCTTGCAAAAATCACAGATTTGTACTATCAACAGTCATGTTTAGACAACAAACTAATTATAAGTTTTGGTAAACTAGATTTCGCTTCGAATTTTACTGGAAATAGATACTCAAAAGATAAAAATGCTCAGTTTATTACAAGTATTTTTAACGGAGATAAAATAATTGAAGCTCCTGCACAGAGAGTAGCTTTAAATTTAAGCTGTGCATTATCAAATATATTTGATTTATCTTATGGATACTATACGACAAAAACAGATCATATTGATTCAGATGGAGTAAATGCTTTGCAGCTTACCTATAAACCTTCAAAAAAAGGCAACTACAAGCTTTATGTTTGGAGCAATAACACCCTTCACTATTCTTGTAACGATTTAAGTAAAAAGTCAGGAACTTATGGATTTGGCATAAGCGCTGATCATGAAGTAAGTAAACTCCTCGGCGTATTTGGAAGATTTTCTTGGAAAGACCCCTCCGTAACTACGTATGATACAAAAAATAATAAATATATGGTAACTCCAACATCATCTTGGGATTTAGGATTGCAAATTCAAGGTTCTGTATGGTCAAGAGGAAACGATACAGTTGGTTTTGCAGTAGGTCAAATGTATGGTCCGCATGACTACTCAAATATAAGTGCAACTTATAAAAATGGAGCAGAAACCGAGTTTGAATTCTATTATAGAATTGGTGTAAATAAACATCTCGGTATCACACCAGCTGTACAATACTTCATAAACCCTAGCGGAGGGAACGCAGGTCTTAAACATAATGTATTTGTAGCAGGAATAAGAACAAGATTCGATTTTTAATATTTAAGCTAAATTAAAAGTATCCCCATCTCCATCCATAGAATAATTCTTGGTTGGAGATTTTTTATTTCATGATTTTTAAAAATTTCACAATTCCCCTAAATCAAACCATTTTGGCGAGCTAACCTATAAGTAAAGAGAAAGATTCTTATTAAATAGAAGTTAGTGGAGGTACTATGAAACTCTTATATTCGTTGATTCTAGTAAGTGTCTTTACATGCTTTGGCATATGTGCTAAAGCGCAAGCTTATAACAGTTCTCTGGAAAAGCTCATTGGAATAGGCGGTCTTGAAGGTTCTGAAGAATTACTCAGCGATCCTTCTTATTACGATGGTATTTTCGATAAATACGAATTCCTTTACAATGCAGCAATGGCAGCTAAAGCGGCATATTCCAGTAAAGGCAACATGGTAACAGATCCCAGCGAAATACCTACCTTGCTTAATGGCAAATGAATACCGAACTCTTATTGCTCCAAATTCTTGGCTTTTCGGGCTATATGCAAGTAGCTATGAAGAAAAAGGTCTTGCATATACAACAGAAATAAACGGCGAAGAAACTCTAGTTATCTCTTTTAGAGAAACATCAAATCTTAACGAGGCTCTTAGCGACGCTGACTTTTTTAATAAAAGTGTAACTATTGGTGGGCTAGAGCTTAATGTACATAGGGGATTTTTTAATATTTTCAAAGCTATGGAACACCAAATACGCGATTTACTCGAACATTTTCTGGCACAAGGAACTGTAAAAAGAATACTTCTAACTGGGCATAGATTAGGTGGAGCTGTAGCACTTACAACGACTCCTCTTGTAAAACAACTTTCTGGTGGTATTCCTACTGATGTAATTACATTTGAAGCACCTAAACCATTTGATAAAGATAGTGCAGCTAGATTTAAAGAAATTTTAGGTTCAAACAGTATAATAATTGAAGATAAGAAGAATATTGTCACAAAAGTTGGATACGGTGTATTGACTGGCGGTGATCTTGGCTGAGATCAAATTGATTGGAGCATAATTGATGGAAACAGCATAGGATCACATCACAGCATGGATAGAGTTCTTGGGAATATGGCGCTTCAGGGACGTCTTATAATTGAAAAAAACTTGATAAATTAAAAACATCCGCTGAACTGAAAAGAAATTTTGCAATTAGTACATTGAATAGAGAAAATGATGTTTTGAGCTCCATTGACGAGAGTTTAATCTCATTAGAAACTAAATTAGCAAAGGCAAAAAATAAATTAGCATTTCCAAACGCTCAAGGCGAAGTTATAGGTATCCAAAGAGAAGTTGACGAATTACAAAATAAGTATCAAGAATTGGAAAATAGACGCAACAGATTATATGCACGTTTTGAACAAGAGCAGATTGATGCAGAACATAGAATAGATTTAATTAACACTAAAAAGAAAGAACTTACGGCAATAGATGTTGATGAACTTTTTATCTCAAAGACAAGTAAAAAAGGTCAAGAGGATTCATGGTTTAAAGCACTTTTCAAGTCAATTCTTTCTAATGTAGACAGTTCCGTAGAAGAGATCTTAGAGCAATAAGTAAAGGATCGCATGTTTGATATATAAAACAACCTTTCGGAATATATAGTTGACGTATACTATAAATTCATATACACAATATATACCGAAAGGTTAATGCGAGATATTGTGAATTAGTTCTTTTTATTTTTTAATGCAGCTGCAATTAAACCTTTAAATAAAGGATGCGGCCTCATAAGCCTTGAGCCAAACTCAGGGTGAAACTGTACACCTATAAAAAATGGATGGTTCTTTATTTCTACAATTTCTGGTAAAACTCCCTTATGATATGCGGTTACATGAAGACCTGCTTTTTCCAAAGCTCCCACAAATTCAGGATTCATTTCATATCTATGTCTATGGCGCTCTTCTATTTCATGAGACTTATATAAACTATGAGCTAAAGTATTTTTCTTAATCTCAGATTTATAGTTACCAAGCCTCATTGTACCACCTCTGTACTTAACATTTTTTTGTTCATCAAGAATTTTAATTACAGGGTATTTTGTAGACTCATCAAATTCAGTTGAATTGGCATTTTTAAGCTTTGCCAAATTTCTTGATACTTCTATAACGCTGCACTGCATACCAAGACATATGCCTAGAAATGGAATTTTGTTTTCCCTAGCGTAACTTATAGCTTTTATTTTCCCTTCTATGCCTCTATTACCAAATCCGCCAGGAACTAATATAGCATCATACTTTTTTAACTTCTTTATTAAATCTTTATCTTCAGCAGCAAGATAATCTATCTCCGCTTTTACTTTTAAATCTGCAGCCGCAATATTTAAAGACTCATCAATAGATTTATAAGCATCTTTTAAATCTGCATATTTGCCAACAACAGCCACTTTAACAGTCTTTGAAAATTTACTAAAAGACTTTATCTTTGAAAACCAAGCTTTGTCAAATTTCTTTTTAGACATTATCTCCAACTTTTCCATAACAAGAGAATCAACTTTCTGCTTATAAAGCGCTTCCGGTATGTAATAAATTGATGGTGCATCCATAACCTCTACAACACAATCTTGTCTGACATTGCAAAACAGAGCTATTTTTCTTTTTAAAGATTCGTCAAGATGATACTCTGTTCTACATATAATCATATCAGGAGAAATACCTATTTCTCTTAACTTATTAACAGAATGTTGCGTAGGCTTTGTTTTAAGTTCGTGCGCGCCTGTGATATATGGAACAAGCGTAACATGTATGCTGAAAATATCTTCTTTTTTGTTTTCAAGTTGGAATTGTCTTGCGGCTTCCATAAAAGGAAGACCTTCAATATCGCCAACAGTTCCACCTATTTCAATAATAGAAATATCACACTCATCTTTTAAAGCAGCAAAACGTCTTTTTATTTCATCTGTTATATGAGGGATAACTTGTACTGTAGCGCCATCATAATCACCCTCTCTTTCTCTATTTATCACCGTACGGTAAATATCTCCAGCTGTATTTGTATTTGTTTTGCTTGTATAAACATCTAGAAATCTCTCATATGTCCCTAAATCCAAGTCAGACTCAGCCCCATCTATTGTTACAAAAACTTCCCCATGCTGATATGGATTCATAGTACCTGGATCTACGTTTATATACGGATCAAACTTAAGCATGCTAACTTTAAAGCCTTGAAGCTGTAAGAGTTTCCCTATACTGGCTCCGGAAATTCCCTTTCCTAAAGAACTCACAACTCCACCCGTAATAAAAATGTACTTTGCCATTTTAACAGCCTTCCTTATATGTATTCTTTGAAATCTTCGTAGGGTATTTTCCAGTAAAACAAGCAGTGCAAAATACTTTATCCTTTTTGTCTGCAAAAGAACAAGCTTTTACAAGATTATCTAAACTTAAAAATGTCAAACTTTCTACACCTAAATATTTTCTCATTTCTTCAATAGAACTTCTAGCAGCTATTAAATGATCTTTTGTTGGCGTATCTATTCCATAATAGCAAGAACCTATTATTGGCGGACAAGACAAGACAAAGTGAATCTTCTTTGCGCCTGCATCTTTTAAAACGCCACGAAGTCTCCTTGACGTTGTCCCTCTTACTATAGAATCATCAATAAGAATAATATCCTTGCCGTTTACAACTTCTTTTATTGGCCTTAATTTAAGTCTTGCTGTAACATCTCTTAAATTTTGAGAAGGTTTTATAAAAGACCTTCCCACATAATGGTTTCTTACAAAGCCATTTTCAAAAAGTATATTTGAAGCTCTTGCAAAGCCTAGCGCAGCATAATAGCCTGTATCTGGAACAGACATTACGATATCTGCCTTTATACCTTTCATTTGATCAGCAAGGAACTCTCCCATCTTTACTCTAACTTCTTTTATAATTTTGCCAAACATTATGCTGTCAGGTCTTGAAAAATAAACCTGCTCAAAAATACATGTATGTTGTTGTTTAGGCTTTTTATAAAAAAACGATTTTTTTATTTGTCCATTTTCTATAACAACGATTTCACTCGGCATTATATCTCTTATATATTTACCACCAATAACTTCAATCGCAGCAGTTTCTGAAGATATTATATAAGAATTACCAATTTTCCCAAGCACTAAAGGCCTAAAACCATGTTCGTCACGTGCGCCTATTAGCGTTTTATCTTTAAGAATAACAAGAGAAAATGCGCCCTCAAGTTTTTGTAGAGCTTTTGCCGTAACATCAGCAAGACTGCCTTTAGACATAGCTATAAGATGAAGCAAAATCTCAGTATCTGAAGTATGGTTAAATATCGCTCCTTTTTTAAGAAGCATTTCCTTTATCTTAAGAAAATTTGTTATGTTGCCGTTATGAGCTACAGCTATATTTCCATGAATGCAAGTTATCTGAAAAGGCTGCGCATTTATTAAAGAGTTTTTAGCAGATGTCGAATATCGTACATGGCCGATGACTGCTGTCCCTTGAAGCTTATTTATTGAAGTATCTTCATTAAACAAGGCTGAAACAAGTCCCATGGACCTGAAGGTCTTCATTTTCTCTTTGCCGCTGATGGTAATACCGGCAGATTCTTCTCCTCTATGCTGAAGAGTTATAAGACCTGCTGAAGCAAGCACAGCTGCATTTTCATTATTTTCTATACCAATGATTCCACACATAAATAAAATTCCTTTTATTAAAAAAATAAAAAAATGCCCAACTAATTAAGCTACATTAAATTGGCTATTACAAACCAGCGCAATTAAGCGCTAGCTATACTATAATTTGTATCTATTTCGCTTTATCAACTTCAGGTTAGTCCGCTTGCTTATAGATACATATTATATTACATTTAAAATAACGCTTATTCAAGTCAAGTATAGGCAAATTCAAGTTAGTAATGCAACAGTTATTAAAATTAAAAGCGTCCTGAGGTATAAAATAATCAAGGCATTTTCGACGCCCCTCCCCGTCTTCAACATTACTACAATTTCATTCCTTTCCCCTTCGTTTCATCTTTTATAGCTCATTGCTACATTTTACTAATTCTACTCCATCCACTGCCTTTTCCGCTCTTTCCACAACCCTGCCTATTTGTCCACAAAGACAAACAACGACACTGCCTCCTACGATTTCTTTTCCTCTTTTTTAGGGTCGCTTTTGGGCCATCAGTAGGTTAAACTCGCAAAGCGTTCACAATCTGAAAAAGTTCAAACAGATATTAGACATTTGATGAAAAATAAGTTTTTTGTAAAAGAGCGTTTAAACGCTCTTTTACAAAAAGCCAAAAATGTCAGAGGTTTAATTATGCAAAATTACAACGCGTATTATAGTTTGACGCCAACGAAAAGGACAAAGACGTAGCTCGAGCCGTTAATTTAGCCTACTTTGACAAAACGGCAAAAGAAAGTGAAAGGGGCATCAAAATGTCTAAATATGTTGTAAACTATTACAAAATCTAGATATTTTTTCAATTTTATGTTATAATATCGTCTATACTAATCGATTTAATTGCCCGATGGTGTAATTGGTAACACGTCTGCCTCTGGAGCAGAAGTCTCCTGGTTCGAGTCCAGGTCGGGCAGTTTATCAACTAATTTCAGAATTCATTACAAAATCAATAAAATTATCTTTTATTAATATATTCATTCAGAGGTCTTACTCTATATTGCGGAGTCGACATTTTATCTGTAGTTACATATCCAGATTCTGCATTTATAACATCTGGAATTCTGCTAACTATAGTTGCACAGGTCAGCTCTACAGTAGCAGGTCTGTTAATTAGTACTTCTGTATCAGGCTCTCCCTGTATTATCCAATCATTTTGATCAAACTCTTCTGGAGCATAAACTTTGCCTATACATTCAGACTCTATCGTTACTCCCTCTTTTGTTTGTGTCGTAACAATCGCAGACATTCCAGTTGCATTTCCGGCTTTTACAATCATTTGAAGAGTTGAGCTTTTTAAATCTTTACCGTACGTTTGAGGGACAGTCTTTTGAGTCTGTCTTGTTATTGTAAGCCCGAGTTTATCACAAAGCCAACCATTTACGTTCCACATATACGAAGGCAAAAATTTTCCAGACTGTATAATTTTTTTTCTTTCTTCATCGCTTACTTTGTCTGCAGAAGCAATTTCTTTGTCAAAAGTTTCCAAATCTAGTCCTGTGCCATGAGCCTTTGCTAAAGCTATTCCATAATCTTCAACATTATAACTTGATTTGCCTTTGATTTTTTTTATTGTTTGAGTTGCGCCAGACAAAACAGTTACGAGGTTTCCCCAAAAAACGTCTTGGTATCCAGAACCGCAGATTGTACATTTGTTTTTTTTTGCTAGAGAATCTATTTCAGAAATTAAAACAGGAGATGAGTTTTGCGGATAGAAAGCTTCTTCACAAGTAGATATTGCATTTACACCAGTTTTTGCACATGTTAAAAAAGCTTCTTTTAAATCTTGTATAAGGCTCATGGTGGTAATTATACATATGTCAGGTTTATTTGCCTTAAAAAAATTTTCAGCTTCTGAAACGTTCTTTACTATAGTGCCTTTTTTACCGCTTCCGATAACGTCTCCGATATCCTTTCCTATAATTTCAGGACGAACATCAAATGCAGCAGCTATTTCCGCTCCTTTTTCGTAAACGTATCTCATGGTGTAAACAGACATTTTACCACAACCATATTGAACAACTTTTACTTTTCTGCCCATAAAAACCTCCCTTTACACTATTGTTTATAAAGTAATATAAAAAGTAGTTTACAGAGTGTCTTGTTATTTATTATACAACTTTAAAATTAAACCTTATGTAATAGTTCACAACATATTTAGACATTTTGATGCCCCTTTCACTTTCTTTTGCCGTTTTGTCAAAGTAGGCTAAATTAACGACTCGAGCTTGCGCCTTTGTAGCTTTTGTCCGCGCCAAACTTATAATACATGCTCTAATTTTGCATAATTAAACCTCTGACGTTTTTGGCTCTTTCTAAAAGAGCGTTTAAACGCTCTTTTACAAAAAACTTATTTTTCATCTAATGTCTAATATCTGTTTAAACTTTTTCACCTTTGTTGACATAATTGGCAAAATTTATTATAAAATGAATGCATTTTTAAAAATGCATTCATTTTTTTTGTATTCACTTTTGGGGAGGTATTAAACTAATGAAGAAACCTGATGTAATTAAACAGGTTGCCGATCTCTCTGGATTAACGCAAAGGGACGCCAACAAAACCATTAAAGCATTGGTTAAAGTTATACAATCAACTTTAAAAAATGGAGATGTCATCTCTTTATCAGGGCTTGGATCCTTTAGAGCCAAATCCCGCAAAGCAAGGCAAGGCAGAAATCCAAAAACTGGAGAGATAATACCTATACCTATTGGGAAAAAAGTTTCATTTAAACCAACAACAACATTGAGGAAAATAATATAATTTGAGCAACATATATGATAAACATAGAACCTTCTAAAAATTTGGCAAAATTACCATCTTATCTTTCCACAAAAATAAATCAAATAAAAAAAGAAGCTTATGATAAAAATCTTGACGTTATAGATTTGGGTATGGGTAACCCCGATTTACCTACACCGCGTCATATAGTAGAAAGGCTTTGCGATACAGTAAAACATCATAAAAACACACATAAGTACCCTCAGGCTAAAGGAATGCCTAAGTTCAGAAAAACTATAACTGAATGGATGTCTAGGCGTTTTGGAGTAGAACTTGATCCAGACAATGAAGTTTTAGCTCTTGTTGGCTCTAAAGAAGGTATTGCCCATTTATGTATGGCATATTTAAATTCTGGAGATTTGGTTTTGGTCTGTGATCCGGCATATCCCGTACATTTCAACGGCGTAGCTTTGGCTGGCGGGAAATTTTATTCAATGCCTTTACTTGAAAAAAACAACTACCTTCCAGACTTTACAAAAATCCATGAGAAAACAGCACAAAAAGCAAAAATGATGTTCTTAAGTTATCCCAACAATCCAACAGCTGCAGTTGTTGAAGATAATAATTTCTGGAAAGAAGCTATAAAATTCTGTAAAAAATATAATATTCTTCTTATATCAGATAATGCATATTCGGAATTGACTTTTGGAGATTATTGCGCTCATTCAGTTTTTGAGTTTCCTGGAGCGAAAGACGTAGCTTTAGAGTTTCATTCATTTTCTAAAACTTTTAATATGGCCGGTTGGAGACTCGGTTGGGTTTGCGGAGCAAAAAAGTTATTGTATCCACTAGAAAAATTTAAATCATTTCTAGATTATGGAGCACCATCTTTTATGCAGCTTGCAGGTGTAGCAGCATTGAATGATTCTCAAGACTGCATAAGAGAGCTAGCAAGCATCTATGAAAGAAGAATGAAAAAGATGACGCATGGTCCTTCAAAAAATAGGATGGAAAGCAAAAGAAACAAAAGGTACAATGTACATATGGGCAGGACTCCCAGAGTTCTTAGCTAAAGAAGGATCTCTTTTAGTAGCTCAAAGGCTTGTAAAAGAGACTGGTGTTGTTGTTTCTCCTGGGATAGGTTTTGGCAAGCACGGCGAAGGGTATATAAGAATGTCTCTTGTAACGCATGACAAAAGATTTCACGATGCGCTTCTTAGAATAGGTAAATTTACAAAAATGCACTAAAATAAGTGAGGTATTTATGAACAAGTATATAAATATAGGTCTCATAGGTTATGGAACAGTAGGAAAAGGCGTAGTTAAAATTTTGGAAGAAAATAAAAAAATAGCTTTGAGAAAAGTAGGAAAATCTATTCGTATAAAATCAATATGCGACTTAAAGCCTATAGATAAACCAGAGCTTTATGTAAAAAATTTTAGAGATATAATAAAAGATCCTGAAATAGACTTAATTGTTGAGCTTATCGGCGGATATGAACCTGCTAGAACAATAATAATAGAAGCTCTTAAAGCCGACAAAAACGTAGTGACTGCAAATAAAGCAGTTCTTGCAAAATATTGGGACCAAATTTTTACAACTGCTCAAGATTGCCAAAAATCAATATATTACGAAGCTTCTGTTGGCGGAGTAATACCTGTAGTTCAAGGTTTAAGTGAAGGGCTTGCTTCAGAAGAAATTCTTGAAATAAAAGGAATTTTAAACGGCACAACAAATTTTATTTTAAGCGAAATGACTAAAAATGGTGTCAATTATGAATCCGCACTCAAAAGTGCTCAAAATGCTGGCTTTGCCGAAGCCGATCCATCTTTTGATGTAAATGGTATAGATACGGCAAATAAGCTTGCAATTCTTTCTTCCCTTGCTTGGGGCGGATGGATAAAAGTAAAAGATATATCTGTAAAAGGTATATCAGATTTAGACATTGAAGACGTTTTAATAACACAAAATTTTGGGTACGACGTAAAACTTATAGGATCGGCTGAAAAAACAAAAGATGGAATAGATCTTTGCGTACAACCTTGTCTTGTAAATCACGATCATGCGTTTGCGACTGTTGAAAATGAATATAACGCCGTTATGATTACAGGAAAAGATTCTGGTGACGTTTTATTTTACGGCAAAGGAGCAGGACAACAACCAGCTGCAAGTGCTGTAGTATCTGACATTATAAATCTTTCAAAGTTCATAGTTACAAATACGGCTGGGATTGTTCCTGATGTTGTTTATGATAAAAAGATAAAAATTAAAATTTTTCCTTCTGGCAAAAGTAAAGCTTCCTACTATTTAAGATTTGCTATTTTAGATAAGCCTGGTGTATTGTCAAAAATTTCTGGTATTCTTGGCAAATTTAAAGTTTCAATAGCAAGTCTTACTCAATCTGACATAAGTGACAATGACTGTACGCAGATAATTATAATTACGCATGAAGCTTGCCGCGAAAATTTAGAAAAAGCTTTAAAACAAATTAACGCTACAAAGTCTATAGTAAAATCTGAAGTTGTAAAAATCAAAATAGAGATTTGATTAAAAGAATATTCATATACAAAAGTAATAAAAGGGAAATTAAATGAAAAAATCTTTATTTTGCGTTGCTGTTTGTATATTTTTTATAGTTCCTTTTATCTGTTCTTGTGATAAGGGTATCCGAGCTGCTTCGAGAACTAAAAAACTTACTTTTGGACAAGTCTATGGCTGTCCGGGTATAACTTTTGAAAATAGGTATATTAATAATTACTCTTTCATTCTAGGTCAGAACTACTGGCTTGGTTTACCAGAACTTAAAACCGCAGAAACACAGTATTCGAATACAGTAGAAAATTCGTGGTCTGAAGTTTATCCATTATTTACTTGTGATGCTGCTACAGGGAGACTGGTACTATACACTCGAATTGATCGAGTAAATCCACGCTTTGGACAGGTTGAAGGAATGCCAGAAATTGTTATTATCGGGTTTACTCCACGCCCTTACCGCGACAAACTCTCTTGTCTTGGATTTAATAGAGAGTTTAGCAGAGACTATCAAACAAATTGGTATCCAGTTTTTGGAATACGCGGTAGGCATTACAATATATTAGGCAAGAGCTTCGTTGCATAATAGTTTTTGATCTAAATTAAGCATAAAGATATATGTCAACCTATGCCAAAAATAAGGTTGACCCGTATCTTTATATATTTGTACAATAAAATATGGATTTATTAGCTAACGAGAGGAGATATGCGAATAAATGGAAAGTTTGATATTGGACATTGTAAATGGTAAACAAATAAATAAAAATGAAGCTCTTAAACTTTTTGATTTAGAAATAGAAGACTTATGTTTAGCCGCGTCAAAAATAAGAAAACAATATAAAATAAATAAAGTAAAAGTTTGTTCTATTATAAACGCCAAGTCTGGCCAATGCAGCGAAGACTGTAAGTTTTGCACTCAGTCTTCTTTTAACAAAACTGACGTAAAAGTTTATCCGTCGCTTGATACAGAAAAAATAAAAGATGTTTCTGAAAAAGCTTTAGAAAATGTTGGTTGTTTTGGCATTGTTTCAAGCGGAAATAGTTTAAACGACAATGAAATAGACAAACTGTGCGAATGTTTAAACAACACAAGAAATCATCTCATCTTGGAGTATCAATAGGACGAATATCAGACGAAAGTTTCCGCAAGATAAGAAATGCAGGAATAAAAAAGATGCATCATAATCTTGAAACCTCTGCAAATTTCTATCCAAATATTTGCTCTACACACAGTTATCAAGAAAGAATAGATACATTAAAAAGAGCAAAAAGTTTTGACTTTGAGCTTTGCTCTGGTGGACTATTTGGAATAGGTGAAAGCCTAAAAGATAGAGTTGATTTAGCTTTCACTTTAAAGGAAATAGGTTCAGACAGTGTCCCTATGAACTTTTTTATGCCTATAAAAGGCACGGCTCTTGAACATTTACCAGCAATGAAACCTATTGAAATTCTAAAGACGCTAGCCATTTTTAGAATAATATTACAAACACCAGACATTATGGTTTGCGGTGGCAGAGAAATCAACCTAAGAGATTTGCAATCTTGGATATTTCAGGCAGGCGCAAACGGTACGATGGCAGGCGGTTATCTTACAACAAATGGCAGAGATATTGTTACAGATAAACAAATGATTAAAGATTTAGATCTAGAGCTTGAAGATTAGAAAATAAAACAAAAAAAAGAGTTCTGGATTGTTATCCAGAACTCTTTTTTTTGTTTAGTCAAGATATTCTCGAAGCGATTTGCTTCTGCTTGGATGTCTTAATTTTCTTATAGCTTTTACTTCTATTTGTCTTACTCTTTCTCTAGTAACGCCAAATTTCTTTCCAACCTCTTCAAGTGTACTTGGATATCCTACGCCTACTCCATACCTTAAACTTATAATTTCCGCCTCTCTAGGAGCTAATGTGTTCAACACTTTTTCAAGCTCAAGCTGAAGTCTGTACTGCTGTGTTTTTGCTACAGGACTTGGACTATTATTATCTTCTATAAAGTCTTCAAGTCTTGAATCTTCTTCTTCGCCTACCGGCGTAGCCAAAGAAACTGGCTCTTGCATCATTTTCAATATTTTTCTTACTCTATCAGTAGAAAACCTTAAAGATTTGCCATACTCTTCTATAGTAGGTTCTCTTCCTATGTCTTGCTGAAATTTCTTTTTTACCTTATTAAGTTTTGATATCAGCTCTTTCATATGAACGGGAATTCTTATTGTTCTTGCCTGATCTGCAATAGCTCTGTTTATAGACTGTCTTATCCACCAAGTTGCATATGTTGAAAATTTAAACCCTCTCTTCCATTCAAACTTTTCAACAGCTTTAGAAAGCCCTAAATTACCTTCCTGTATAAGGTCAGACAATTCTAAATTGCTCATACCTACATGTTTTTTTGCTATAGAAACAACAAGTCTAAAGTTAGCTTCAATAAGTTTCATTTTATCTCTGTGAATAACTTCTTCAAGCTCTCTTATTTTTCTATCAGTTTCTATCATTTCTTCAACACTTATAACAAAACCTTCCTGCAGATTTGCTTGTTTTTCAAGCAAGCTTTTAAGGTTTTCTATATCTTCATTTACGTCTTTTACTGGCGCTCCTGTAGATTTTCTAAAGTCTGCTGCCGAAATTTTCCCTGACTCATATTGCTTGAACAAAGTCTGAACTTTCGACAAAGAATTTTTATATCTACGTTCAAATCTTCTTATACTATCTTTTATTTCGTTAAGCTTTTGAGATATAGTTTTAATTTTGTTTATAAGCCTCTTAATCTTATCTTGATTTAAGTTAAGACTTACAATAAGTTCTACTATTTCACGGCGAAAATTCTTAACTTTCTCAAGATAACGATCTTTATCTTTTTGAGATAAAGATTTGAGTTTCAACTTTTTTTCATGATTATTTATACTTTTTTCTATGAGGTTTATTTTTTTTACAGCAGTCTTTATTTTTACGCCCATTCCTCTTAATTGAGCCTGAGATTTTCTTCCTCTTGGCATCAATTCTTTGGTTGTCATTTCTTCTTGGCTTATAAGAGTCTCCCAATTCCTTATTTCTTTTATTATCAGTGGAGATTCCAATACTATCAACTTAAGTTTTTTTTCATTTTCTCTTATTTTTTTGGCCAACTCAACTTCAACAGATCTTTCAAGGAGCGGAACTTTTGCCATCTCGCTTAAATACATTCTTACTGGATTAATATCTTCTTTTTCTTCGGTAATTTTTACGGATTGTTCAATAACTGCTTCAGAAGTATTTTCCCTTTCTTTCTCAACCTCTTTATCTTGCAGAACCTGAATACCATGGTCTTCTAATGTGCAAAAAAAACTATCAATCTTTTCAGCAACCATATATTTCTGCGGAAGGTTGTTACTGATATCCTCATATGTAAGATATCCCTGCTCTTTACCAATGTCAATTAAATCTTTAAATAAATCTTTTTTTGCCATTTTAATTCTCCGACCCCTTTAAAAGAGCTGTCAATTTTTTATATTCTTCAAATAAAGTATTATCTTTTTCTTTTTTACCTTCTGTCATTAAAAGAATTTCTTTTTCAAGCTGCCGTCTTCTTTTTTTATGAGAATATTCTTCCATGTCTTTTAAGATAATTGAAAAAGCCTCATTTATATTGCTGTACTCTATCGAATTTAAAGTAAGTTCTGAAAACCATACACTCTCTTCTTGCGATAATTCGCCAAGTATTTCAGCATCACTTAATCCTGAAGAAAATAGACCATAAACTTTCTTACATCTTGCATCTTGAAAAAAATCGGCATTTACTCTTGATATATAATCGCGATTATTTAAAATTATGTTTAAAAGATTTTCTTCTAAGGACATTGCAATCTTTCTATCTTTACTAGATTTAGAAGTTAAATTCTTAACATCATCGTTAAAATAACCTTCTAATTTTAAATTTTGCTTCTTTTTAAACTCTTTCCAAACAGCGTCTTCATCTACATTTATATTTTGGGCTATTTTCTTTACCCATTCTCTTTGAATTATTGTATTCGAACTTTTTGATACAAAATCCAAAAGCAAAGATATAGCTTTAGCTTTTGATTCTGGCGACGCAACTCTTCCAGAAGGTATAGCGCTGCGGTAAATTCTGTCAATCATAAAATCTATGGTGTTTTCAGAGCTGTCTCTCAATAGCTTTAAGAATTTATCTTTCCCGTATTGGTTTAAATATTCATCAGCATCAACATGTTCCGGCAAAGAAGAAATTTTAGCTTCCATATCATATTCTGTCAAAACTTCCAAAGCTCTTTGAGTAGCCATTTTACCAGCGTTATCCGCATCAAAAAGCAATGTTACATCGTCGCCATATCTTGCGACTAATTTTGCGTGATTTTGTGTAAACGCCGTACCAAGCGTTGCTACCGCTCCAGTTACACCAAACTGTTGCGCAATAACAACATCCATATATCCTTCAAGAACAACCATTCTTCTTTCTTTTCTAAGTTCAGGCAACGTTTGGTATAAACCGTAAAGATTTGACGACTTAGAATAAACCATTGTTTCTGGAGTATTTAAATATTTAGGATTCTGATTCCCAATGGTTCTACCGCCAAACGCAACTACTCTTCCTTGAACATCATAAATTGGAAACACGATACGTTCGGACATATATTCAAAAAAAGTCCCTCTATCAGTTTTGGTTATCAACCCAGCCTTTGCAAGGTCTTCATAACTATGACCTTTTTTTAAAGCCGATTGCAAAAGCTGCCCTTTTGGGGCAAAACCAATATCGAACTTATTTACAGTATCGCTTGTTATGCCACGACTTTTTAGATACTCTCTAGCCCTGCTTGCGCTAGCGTTCTCAACTAAATATCTATGATAAAATATAGCCGAAATCTCTAAAATGTCAAATAATTTAGATTTTTCTGAAGCTTTTATTATATTTTGTTTAGTTTCTTGAGTTGCTATTCCTGCTTTCTGAGCTAATTTTCTTACAGCTTCAATCCAAGACATGTTATCGGCAAGCATAACAAACTTAAATACATCCCCTGCTGCATTACAACCAAAACATCTAAAAATACCTTTTTCTGGACTCACTATAAAAGACGGAGTTTTCTCATTATGAAAAGGACAACAGGCTTTCCAATTACGGCCAGCCCTCTTCAAATCCGGAAGATAGTCTCTTACAACAAACTCTATATTGTTTGAGAGTCTTATTTTTTCTATTATATCTTCAGGTATAGCCATTTTATCTTCTAAATCTTCTAAATCCTGAACATTCTATAAATTCAAGTTTTCCTGCTTTACTTTCAAGCTTGTCAAACATGAGATTGAGTCCCAAATTGTCAGATGAAATATGCCCTGCTAAAACAACATTTAAATGACATTTTTCTGCTTCTTTAGCAGCTTTAGAACTTAAGTGCATTCCGACTATGGTTCCAACACCTGCTGCTGCAAGCTTTTCAAAAGATTCTATCGGACCTTCAGTTCCGCCAGTCATATCAACAAAAACTTTTCCACATCTTGAAGATTCGTTGCCGCACAAAATAAAAGGAGCATGCCCTATTTTAGTTGCATGTTGATATTCAGGATATTTATTAAACAATTCTACAATTTCTTTTAAATAAACCGGATTTAAAGCATTTATTTCTCTTTGTAAAAATGACGCAACATGATTATCGGCAACAGAGTGAGCAGTCATAAAAGGAATATTTAGAAGTTTTGCAGCATCATAAATTCTTTCATTATTTTGAGAAAGAACACTTTTTTGAACTTCTCTAATTCTCTCAGAAACAATCTTTTCTGTAATATTTACGGGTATGCCCTGTTTGTTTAAAATATCTGTCTGCATTCCTATAACACTGTGAAATGTTGAATATGCATAGCCTTCAGGGTGATGTCCTATAACCAAATCTATTTTTTCCCCTGAATTTATAAGATTATTGGCTAATAAAAATTCTTGAGTTTCTATGTCAATGCCAACCATAACAGTTTTTACTTCTAAATCTGAACCGCCATAAATAATTCTTGAATCATAATAAGGATTGGCAAGGCTTTCAATATCGTAAACCTCTTTCTTTTTGGAAGAAAGAGCATCATAGTCTTCTTTGCGTTTTAATAGATCCGCTTCTACTGCCTTTAAACCTCTTGGATCTTCGTTGATTCCTTCTTTAACAAATATATCTTGAATATCTTTTAATTTCATTTTAACCACCTTAAAGCCACTAAAGGCTAAAAATAAAAGGGAGTTAAGCGTTAGCAAAAGCCAATCATAACTCCCTTTATTGTTTACTTATCTAGACCATCTGCTATCTTTAAGCATTTTACGACGGATCTTTCTTTTTGTTTCAGCGAGTTTTTCTTTCTTCAAAACGCTCGGAGCTTTGTAGAATTCGCGTTTCTTAATTTCTTGCATGATTCCGTTTCTTTCGCATTCTCTTTTGAAGCGTTTAATAGCCTCTTCAATAGATTCACCTTCGCGAATCTTGATATTTACCATTTTTTAAAAACACCGCCTTTCTTAAAAAAAGTTTAATTTTTATCGCCAAAATCATCCAGGAGGCCAACCGAAAACTCTTCCACCTAAAAGATGATAATGAATATGAAAAACAGTCTGTCCACCATCTTGTCCACAGTTATTTATAAGACGAAAACCATTTTTCATCTCTGGAAACTGCTTTGCTATTTTTGTAGCAACAACTTGAATATGACCAAGTATTTGCTCATCTTCACAGGAGGCATTATCTAATCCGCTTATGTGCTTCTTTGGTATAATTACTATGTGAATTGGAGCTTGAGGATTTATGTCCCTAAAGGCAAAAACTCCTTCATCTTCATAAACTTTATGTGATGAAATTTTGTTACTAGCTATTTTGCAAAAAAGACAGTCGTCTGCCATGAAAACCCTACTAAAACGCAAAAATTATTTAAGATTTTATCAAATTTCAAAAAGAATATCAAATTTTTAGACTCTTTTGCTAAATTTGAAAAACTTTAAAGCTTTACCCCTATCTTTTGCAATCTGGTTCTTTAGATCTTGAATGTCTTTGAACTTCTTTTCATCTCTTAGTTTCTTTAGGAGAGTTACTTTTGTTAAAGCATTCTTCCATGTACCATTGAAATTTAGAATATGCGTTTCAGGAACAATATTTTCACTTATGTTAAAAGTAACTCTTGAGCCTATATTAGTAATAGACGGGCATAATATATCTTTTTGCCCTATTAAGCTTATATACACACCTTTTGGAAGAAGTTTATCATTGCTTACTTTTAAATTCACAGTAGGAAATCCTAATTTTTTCCCAAAACCTCTACCTTTAAACGCAATCCCTGAAAAAGAGTAAGGCCTGCCAAGTATTTTTGCAGCATTTTTTACATCGCCTTTTTCAATTAATGCCCTTATATAAGACGAAGATATTTGTTTTGAAGAACATTTCAAATATTTAGCTACATTTATTTTAACAGTATTATCTTTTGTCTTTTTCTTAAGCCAAAATATATCTCCTTCTCTCTCTTTCCCAAAAGCAAAATCCAGACCACACACCACTTCTGATACGTTTAAGTCTCCAACTAAAAATTCATCAAAAAACTTATCTGGTGTATAAGTTAAAATTTCAGAGGGAACATCTATTAAAATGATTTCATCAACGCCTAAAGCACTTATTTCTTCAAGTTTTTCTTGACAAGAAGTAAGAAGACCATTAACTTTCTTTACAGGTTTTTCAAGAGCTATTATTATACTTTTTAAATTATTTCTTTTTGCAATAGACAAAGTTTTGTCTATAAGAAACTTATGGCCTTTATGGACTCCGTCAAAAGTCCCGATGGTTATAACTGATTTTTTTTTCATTTATGTATTTCTGTTAAAGGCATTATATTTTTTATTATTGTATTAGTATTGTCACAATATTCATATTTTAATGCATTCTTTACGTCAAAAATATCTATCTGTTCTCTTCTTAAAGTTTTAACTGTAGCTCCACAACCCAAAACATTTCCCAAATCTTGAGCTAGTGTTCTTACGTATGTTCCGCTAGAACATGAAACCATAACGTTTACAACTCCATTATGATAAGAAATTATATCAAACTCTTTTATTATAATTTTTCTTGGTTTTCTTTCAACTTCTATACCTTGTCTTGCAAGCTCGTAAAGCTTTTTGCCTTTATGTTTTAAAGCCGAATACATTGGCGGAATTTGCGAAATTCCTCCAATAAACTTTTTGGAAGCTTCTTTTATTTTTTTAATATTTATATCCGAAAAATTTTTCTGTGAGATTATGTTTCCGTCTAAATCGCCCGTATCCGTAACGGTTCCTAAAAGAAAAGAGCTAGAATAAACTTTATTTTTTTTCATAAATTTATCTTGCAGATTAGTTGCTTCTCCAATTAAAACAAGCAAAAGCCCCGTAGCTTGCGGATCTAAAGTTCCACAATGTCCTGTTTTTTTTACATTAAGTATTTTTTTTATTTTATGGACAGCTTTAAAAGACGTGATTCCTGTAGGTTTGTCTAAAAGCAGCATTCCTGATATATTATTGTAAGTCTTAACCATATATAAGTTACTTTATTTTTAAATTTTTCTCCAAAATGCCTGAGACTATTTTTACGGCCTCATTGATTCCAGCATTTATTGTACACCCTGCCGCATTTTTATGCCCACCACCACCAAACTCACGTACAACTTTCAACAAATCAAAACTTTTTACAGAGCGAAAACTTACTTTTGTTGCTTTAGCGTCAACCTCTTTAAAAACACAGCCGACCAATACACCATCTATCCTTAAAGTGTAATTTACAACACCTTCTGAATCACTTTCTGAAGTCCCTGTCTTTTTAAATATATCTTTGGTTAAAAGTATATAAGAAACTTTATTATTTAGAATTGTTCTTATACCATAAAGCGCTAATCCTTGAAGCTTTAACGCATTTAACGATCCTTTCTCATAAACTTCTTTATAAACCTTATTTATATCTACACCACACTCCATAAGCTTTGCAGCTGCAATATGAGAATTTGGAGTTGTATTGACCTGTTGAAAACGCCCCGTATCAGTAATAATGCCAGTATATAAACATTCAGCTTCATGTTTTAATGGTTTTATTTTCATATATCCAAATATATTTAGAACAAGTTCAGCAGTTGAAGATGAAGAAGGAACTATATAATTTACATCACCAAAGCCTGTATGACTCAAATGGTGATCTATGTTTATTATTCTTTTTGCTTGAGAAGACGTTATAATGTCTCCCATTCTTGAAAAGTTATTTGATTCTAAAATTATTGCACAGTCAAAAGCGTCAGTTCTTTTTGCTAACTTTTTTATTTTATTTGATCCTTTTAGAAACTTGACAAATTTAGGAATTTCATCAACGCTGTAGACAGAAACTTTTTTCCCCATTCTATTTAAGACAGAGGCCAAAGCTAAAGCTGAACCTATGCTGTCACCATCTGGTTTTACATGCCCAGCTATAAAGAATGTTTTTGATTGTTTGATTATTTTTGAGATTTCCGAGATTTTTTTGATATCGCGTTCAGAAAGATTATCCATTTTATTATGCCTCCATGACAAAAGAATAACTTACAAGAAATATATCAGACATAAAAATTATTTCTCTTCCTCTATTTTTTTCAATAAATCAAACACTCTCGCAGCATTTTCATTAGCGTCGTCATAAACAAAAACTATTTCGGGAGTACGTCTTAAGTTTAAACGCATTGCAAGTTGATGCCTGATCTCTTTTGTATTCTTTTTTAAAACACTTTGAGCTTTATTTTTATCTTCTTGAGAACCAAAAACAGAATAATAAATTCTACAATTCAACAAATCATCTGTAAGTTTAACACCCATGATAGTAACTAGTCCTGACTTAAGATCTCCTCGTTCTCTAACGACCTCAGAAACTGTTTGCTGTATAAGCTCTCCTACTCTTACGGATCTTTTATACGATAACGGCATATATTTTCCTTTACTTTATAGCAGTCATTGATATTTTCAATGGCTACTATAATATAATTAGTTCTCTAGCTTCCTAGCAATTTTTTCTGTAATAAAGCTTTCCATTACATCGCCCGATTTAACATCTGAGAAGTCTTCAAGGCCAATGCCGCATTCATAATCTTTTTCAACTTCTTTGACGTCATCTTTAAATCTTTTGAGGGACGAAATATTACCTTCAAAAATAATCACATTGTCTCTCAAAAGTCTTACTTTAGCGCTTCTTTGAATTTTACCATCAGTTACTAAACAACCTGAAATGGTACCAAAACTTGAAATTTTAAATACTTGTTTTACAACTGCTTTACCAAGTACTTTTTCTTTCATATCCGGATCTAACAACCCTTCCATTGCAGCTTTTACATCTGAAATTAAATCATAAATTATTCTATATACATTTATGCTTACTTTTTCTGTTTCAGCAAGTCTTTCAACAGCGCTGTCAGGACGCAAATTAAACCCAACTATCAAAGCATCTGATGCTACTGCTAAAGCAACGTCTGACTCTGTAATAGCACCCGCGCCTCTGTGGATTATCTTTAAACTAATTTCTGAAGTAGAAAGTCTTTCCAAAGCATCGCTTAAAGCTCCTAAAGAGCCTTGAACATCAGCCTTTAATATTATTCTTAAATCTTTTACCTTACCTGCACTAATATCTGCAAGAGACAAATGATGTGTAGGTTTCAAAGAAGATTCTTTTACCTTTTCTTTTCTTGAGCGTGAAATTTCTCTGGCTCTAGATTCATTTTCAACAACAATAAATTTATCACCACATTGAGGAGGTTCATTTATACCTAAAACGCTTACTGGAGTGCTTGGACATGCAAAATTGAATCTCTTAGCATGTTCATCAGCCAAAGCTCTAATTTTTCCATAGGTTGTTCCAACTACAATATTGTCGCCAACTTTTAAAGTTCCACTTTGAACTAATAAAGTCGCTACAACTCCTTTTCTGGAGTCAAGTCTTGCTTCTATAACTATTCCTTCAGCTTTCTTATCTGGACTTGCTTTAAGCTCCATCATTTCAGCTCTAAGCAAAATCATTTCCAATAATAAATCTATATTTGTCTTTTGCTTGGCTGAAACATCAACCATTATCGTATCGCCGCCCCATTCTTCTGAGACAAGGTCATAATTACTCAATTCTTGTCTTATCTTTTGAGGATCGGCAGCAGGCATGTCTATTTTATTTATTGCAACGATAATCGGCACATCTGCAGCTTTAGCATGATTTATAGATTCAACAGTCTGAGGCATAACGCCATCAGTAGCTGAAACAACGAGTACAACTATATCAGTAACTTGAGAACCTCTTGAACGCATAGCCGTAAAAGCTTCGTGGCCAGGCGTATCTAAAAACGTTATATGGCCGCCAGGGACCTGTACGTTATAAGCTCCTATATGCTGCGTAATCCCACCGTGTTCTCCGCCAGTCACATTACTGCTTCTTATGGAATCTAAAAGAGAGGTTTTACCATGGTCAACATGACCCATAATTGTAACAATAGGCGAACGAGGCTTTAATTTTGACGCATCTTCTTCCTGATTGCTAGAAGATTCAATTTTTTCTTCAGAGTATATAGATTCTACTTCCCCATCATATCCAAACTCATTAGCTAAAAGTACGGCAGTATCAGTATCTAATCTTTGATTTATTGTCGCAAGACTTCCCATTGAAAGAAGTTTTTTCAAAACGTCCCCGGATCTCAATCTCATTTTTTCTGCAAGTTCTCTCACTGTGACAAGTTCGTTAATCAAAATTACAGCTTTATATTTAGTTTCGCTCGCCACAGGTTTAACTTCCTGCGTTTTAACTTCGGTCTTAGACTCTTCAGGTTTTACAGGAATAGATTCTTTTTGCTCTACAACTTTTTGTACATTTTGATTTACAGATGCTACTTTTTCATTATTAACAACTGTGTCTTCTTTTTTACTCTGATTATCTATAACTTCTACTTTTTGGGTCTTTACCGGTTCTTCTTTGCTAATCTCTTTAACTTTAACAGCTTCATTTTCTTTTGGTTCATTAATCTTGTTTGGCACAGCTTTTTCAGCATGCTTCTTTTTGCGTAAAACAGTTTTTTTAACAGTTTTCTTTTCTGTGGTTGCAGTCTTTAAAGTTTTTGTTCTAACTTTTTTTGTTTCAGCTTTTGCTTCAGTTTTTTTTGTAGCAGCATTAGACTTAACGGTCTTTTTTATAGCGATCCCCGCAGTTTTCTTTACAGTCTTTTTTGCAGAAGACTCTTTGCTTTTTGAAGAAGCAGAAGCTGTTTTCTTTTTTATGACTTTTTCTTTAGTATCTTTTTGTTTTGTCGGCATAACATACTCCCATGCTCATTTATTGATCGGACATTAGCCTGCTGTTAAAAAACTATTTAGCTAGACTTTTCTTTGCAGCTTCTATAATTTTTTCAGCTGTTTTTTCGCCGATACCCGGTAATGTAGTGAGGTCTTCTGCATCTAACGAAGCGAGCTTTTCTATATTTGTAAACCCTGAATTTACAAGCGTATCTATACTCTTTTCGCTAACTCCTTTAAGTTCAGAAAGAGTTTCAGTATGTTTTTCTATCTTATCGTCAATTTCTTCCCTTTTTTGTTTTTCAGATTTTACATCTATATGCCACCCGGTAAGTTTAGCGGCAAGTCTTACGTTATGTCCGTTTTTTCCAATGGCTAAAGAGAGAATATCATCACTTACTAAAACTTCAGCTTTCTTTTCATCCTGTGAAATTATGTTTACGGAAATAACTTTTGCCGGCGACAATGATCCGGATATATATTTAACAGGATCCAAAGAATAAGGAATCAAATCTATTCTTTCACCTCTTAATTCATCTATAATAGGTTTTACTCTAGCTCCTTTTATTCCAACGCACGCACCTACTGGATCAACTTTGGGATTATGAGATAAAACAGCTACTTTTGTTCTCATTCCAGGATCTCTTGCTGCGTTTACAATTTCAACCACTCTTTCATAAATTTCTGGGACTTCAAGTTCAAATAATCTTTTTACAAGATCAGCACTTGCACGCGATAAAACAATACCAGATCCTTTAGCGCTTTTTTCAACTTTTATTATAACCGCTTTTATATGCTGGCCTATATTAAATTTTTCTTTAAAAACCTGCTCGCTACCAGGAAGAATGGCTTCGGTTTTTCCTAAGTCGACTATAAGAGTTCTCCCTGCTACACGGTAAACAACTCCGCTTACTATTTGTCCTACTTTTTTTTTCATTTCTTCAAACAAAGAATCTCTCTCAGATTCTCTAATCTTTTGCACAATAACCTGTTTTGCAGTTTGCGCTGCTATACGAGAGAAATCTTGCGTATCCAAAGGTATCCTTATTTCTTCGCCGGTTTCTATCTCTTTATTTATTTTTCTCGCGTCTTTAAGATATATTTCTAGAAGTGGATTAGTTACATCTTTTACCGCAACCTTTACAACGCTTGCAGTCATCTCTCCTGTATCGGGATCTACTTTAGCTTCAACATTTACATTTTTACCAACGTGTTTTTTATATGCTGAAACAAGAGCATTTTCTATAACAGACAAAATGTCTTCTTTCTTAATCTTCTTGTCCTTCTCAATTTGCTCAAGAGCCATTAAAAGTTCGCCCTTTTCTGCCATTTTATCCTCCTAAAATCCTGTTTCTACACTAGCCTTTTTTATATCTAAAAAACTTATTTCCACAATACCATTGGTGACATCTTCTATCTTTACTTTTCCATCTTTAAAATCTAAAAGATTTCCTAGAAAATTCTTTTGATTGTTAATAGCTTCAAAAGTTTGAAGTCTTATTTTTGCGCCTATAAAACGTTTAAAACTGTCTTCCTTCTTTAAAACTCTGTTAGGTCCTGGAGAAGATACTTCCAAAACATAAGAATCTTTTAATATATCACTTTCATCTAAAATTGCGCCAAAGAGCAAGCTTATTTTCTCACAATCGCTCATTGTTACGCCGCCGTTTTTATCAATAAAAATTCTTACAATCCAATCGCCGTTTTCTTTAACATATTGAACATCTACCAATTCGTAATTTTCTTTGATAGCAACAGCCTCAATTAAATTTTCTACTTCCACAGCTTTAGTCATTTCTATAACTATCCTTACAAAAGGAAAAGGCGGCTATGAGAGCCGCCTTTTATAATATCAATCGCATTTAAAAAGCAACTTTAAATCTTTTGCTCAGCATATATCCCTATCCCAGGTCCCATTGTTGAAGAAATGGATATGCTCTTTATATACTGACCTTTTGAGCTTGAAGGCTTAGCTTTTAATATAGTATCTATCAATGTCTTTATATTATCAACGATCTTCTCCTTCTCAAAAGAAACTTTACCGGCAGGAACGTGAATTATCCCAAAAGAATCATTTTTATACTCAACTCTTCCTTCTTTAAGCTCTTTTACAGTTGTTCCAACTTCAAAAGCAACTGTTCCAGACTTAGGATTTGGCATAAGACCTTTAGGTCCTAATATTTTAGCGACTTTACTTAAATCTTTCATTACGTCTGGAGTAGCAACTAAAATGTCAAAATCAATATTTCCTTTTGACATGCTTTCAATTAAATCATCTGAGCCTACAATATCTGCTCCAGCTGTTTCAGCCTCTTTCTGCTTCTCACCTTTTGCTAAAACTGCAACTTTTCTGTTTTTTCCTATACCATGAGGTAAAGATACGGTTCCTCTAACTGTCTGATCGCTTTGCTTAGGATCTATTCCTAATCTAATATGAACTTCAACAGTTTCATCAAATTTTGCTTTTGCAGTTTCTTTTACAAGAGAAACTGCCTCGACAATAGGATAAACCTTGCTTTTATCTATTAATTTTACAGCTTCATTTAATCTTTTTCCCATTTTTGCTCCCTGTGGTTAAATGCCAGAAATCCGACGCCCACAACTACTTTTTATATTATTTAACTACGTCGATTCCCATACTTCTTGCTGTTCCTTCTACCATGTGCTTTGCTGCTCTCAGGTCACCGTTAGCATTTAAGTCAGGCATTTTTTGCTTTGCTATTTCTTCAACTTGAGCTGATGTTATTTTACCTACTTTATTTCTATTCGGCACTCCAGAAGCTTTAGCAACTTTAGCTGCTTTTTTAATCAAAGCTGATACTGGAGAAACTTTTGTTATAAATGTAAAAGATCTATCCTCAAAAACAGTCATAACAACAGGTATTGCCATACCTTTTTCCATATTCTTTGTCTTTTCATTAAATTGCTTACAGAAATCCATAATATTCACGCCCTGAGGACCAAGAGCAGTACCTACTGGAGGAGCTGGATTAGCTGATCCTGCTGGAATCTGTAATTTAATCATTGCTTTTACTTTTTTTGACGCCATTTCTTATTGCTCCTATCTGTTTCTTTTAAATATTCTGTAAAATACTAAAAACAGTATTTAAAAATACTGTTTAGTATTACACATTTTTTATATTTTTTCAACCTGCAAGAAGTCAAGCTCAACAGGCGTAGGTCTTCCAAATATTGTAACCATAACTCTTAACCTTCCTCTCTCTTGATTTACTTCTCCAACTATACCGATAAAATGCTTAAACGGTCCTTCAATAATACGCACATTTTCTTCCCTCTCAAAAGATACCGCTGGTCTAGGTTTAGAAACACTTGGATTTACAATGGCGTTAAGCAGATTGTCTACTTCTTCTTGCGCCATTGGCGTAGGTTTAACTCCGCCCAGAAAACCAGTTACTCCAGCTGTATTTCTTATAAGCCAGTAAGTCGTATTATTTACAGTCATTTCAACAAAAACATATCCCGGATAAAATTTTCTCTTTTTTATTCTTTTCTTGTTTTGTTTTACCTCAACAACTTCTTCGGTAGGAACAAGAACTCTGGAAATAACGTCGCCCATATTTAAATTATCAACTGCCATTTCCAGACTTTTTTTAACTTTATCTTCATGTCCTGAATAAGTATGGACAACGTACCATTGGTTTGCCATTTTCTACTCCGGGGTTATAATATAACGCCTACAATCGTACCTAAGAACATGTCAACAATACTTACGAAAATAGACATGATAATAACAAAAACAACTACCACTATAGTAGTTCTCACAACTTCTTTCTTACCAAGCCATGTTGCCTTAGTAAGTTCATAGTAAGCGTCTTTAAAAAATTGTATGGCTGTTTTAATTAACTTCATTTGTTTACCTTCGTATATTTAGACCGGGGGCAGATGGATTTGAACCACCAAAGTCGGTTTTGGAGACCGACAGTTTACCATTAGCTTATGCCCCCAACTGGCAATGTTCAAATTTTTATTTCGTTTCTTTATGTTCAGTACGCTTCCCGCAGTTCTTACAAAACTTTTTAAGTGCAAGCTTTCCTTCTTGCTTTTTTCCTCTATCAAAATAGTAATTTCTGTTTTTGCATACACTGCATGCCATAGTTATAATAACTCTTTCCGCCATCTAAATTCTCCAATTTCTTTATAGCGTATAAAACGACATATTTTCTAAAACGGCAGAGTAAAGATATGAAATCTTCTCTCTATTTTGCTGATTATATCAAATTATTCAACGATTTCAGTAACGAGACCAGAACCTATTGTTCTTCCGCCTTCTCTTATTGCAAATCTCAACTGGGGATCCATTGCTACTGGCATTATCAACTCTATCTCCATCGTCACAT